>JAIBDY010000030.1 GCA_024685995.1 Piscirickettsiaceae bacterium
CATAAAACTGTCATAAAACTGTCATATCTACTTCATCATTCTGAAATATTTTGACGCTAAGGTATGCCCATTCGGATTGATTGACCCCCGATTTTTTTATTACACATAACAAGAGGATGTCCCCTTGAAAATTAAATCTACATCTTTACTTATCGCCGGTGCATTATTTGGCGCTGCGGTAATGCCAGCACAAGCAAGCAATGAAGCAATGATGGACTTATTAAAAGTACTTCGCGACAGAGGTACCATCACCGCTCAAGATTATGACTTACTTGCTAACGCAGCCAAAGCAGATAAAGAAGCGGGCGAAGCGGTAGCGATGAAAGTTGACAAAGTTGAGAAAAAATCTTCTTCACTTCAATCTCTTGAATGGGCAGAACGTGTAAAGCTTTCAGGTGATGTACGTTTCCGCCATGAAGTGATCAATAATTCTGACAGCGATGTAGCTGATAACGAATCTGCAAACCGTCTCCGTATCCGTGCTCGTGTCGGTGCTTATGCTCAAATCAATGACACCACTAAAGCGGGAATTCGTTTAGTATCAACAACGGGAGATGCGACATCAACGAATGCCACCTTAGATGATAACTTTGAAAGCAAAACTGTCGGTTGGGACTTGGCTTATATCGATTGGGCCCCAACAGCATTAGGTGGCGACACTAACCTTATCTTCGGTAAAATGAAAAAACCTTGGGTAGCGGTGAACGATGTGATTTGGGATGGAGACACTAACCCAGAAGGTTTTGCAGTCGTTTCTAAACACAATGTTGGCGGCGTCACGTTGATCCCATCAGCGGGTTATTATGTCCTCGATGATAACGGCAATAACTCATTCACAGAAGATTCACACGTAGGCCATGCGCAAATTGCAGCAGAAATCGGCGATACACTTGTTGGTGTTTCATACTACGGCTTTGAAAACATGAACGCAGTGAGTGCGGAAGAGCGTATGTTCGAAGTGTTCGGTCAAACCGCTATCCCAGGCACACCTGTCACTGCCTACGCAAGCTACGTAACCAACAGCAATGCTGATGCAGCGGGTGATGATGACAATGCTTGGGCTGTCGGTGCTGAAGCTAAGCTCGGTGCTTTCAAAGCAGGCTATGAATACCGCGATTTAGGTGTTAATGCTATCAACCCTAACTTTGGTAACAGTGACTTTGTGAGCGACTCTAAAGGTCATATCTTGAAAGCGGGTTACACCATTGATAAAAACTTATCATTTGGCGGTACTTACTTCATTACTGAAGATAACCGTGATAACAACAACGGTTCAAGAGATAGAGATCGCATCCAAGTCGATATGAAAGTGAAATTCTAGTTTCAACTACTACGTCGTCTCCGTAGTACTGAAAATCCGTTTAGGCAGCTTGCCTAAACGGATTTTTTTTTCCTGTCAAAGTAAGTTAGGCTTGTTGCCTAAAATAGATATATTTTCCTGTTAAATTGAGTTACGCCATGACAAATGAAGAAATAAGACAAGGACGATCATTAGATGAAATACTGGCAACGAGTGCCATATCAACCCTTTTCCAACCTATCATTTCGTTAAAAACGAATACTATCTATGGATACGAAGCACTGAGCCGAGGTCCATCGGACAGTCCCCTTCATTCTCCTATTAATTTATTTGATGCCGCCAGTCGCCATGGCCGAATTGCAGAATTAGACCTGCTTTGCCGTGAACTCGCCATCAAACAGTTTGGTCGTCTCAACCTCCCTGCCAAACTGTTTCTCAATACAATTCCCGCCGTGCTGCTGCAAGACGATTACGAACACGGACTGACCTTAAATTTTTTAAAAAAATCCAATCTGTCTCCCAGTCGCGTCGTGATCGAGTTAACCGAGCAGTATCCCATTGATGACTATCGCCTTATGCGAGATGCAACGGAACATTATCGTTCGATGGGATTTTCAATCGCATTAGATGATTTAGGCGCGGGTTATGCTGGCTTAAGAACTTGGTCTGAATTGAAACCTGACTTTGTGAAATTGGACCGTCATTTCATTCAAAACATCCATGAAGATAGAACCAAGTTTCAGTTTGTTAAATCCATGCTTGATATTGCGCATGGCATAGGCTGTAAAGTTATTTCGGAAGGCATCGAAGTTCGAGAGGAGTATCTCGCCAACGATCAGCTCAACATTGATTTCGGCCAAGGCTATTATTTTGCCAGACCGTCATTGAAACCGTCGAGAGTCACCGATCCGACGTTATTCACCCAACGCATCGACAATCAATCTTTATTCAAAAAACGTTCGGAGCCTATCGTCGGTAGCTTGCTCAACGCGCTCACACCCGTTGTCGATCAAGACAACGCTATCCAAGTCAGCGATCGCTTCCAGCAAGACGTCAGCCTAAACTACCTCCCTGTTATCGATAGTCAGGGCCAGCCTTTGGGTATGGTGTCTAGAAATGAATTTATGACCGTTTTCGCCAGTCGTTATGGTCGAGAATTACATGGCCGAAAACCGATTGGTGACTTCCTCAGCCCGACGCCGGTTATGGTCGATATTAATATGCCGTTGAAAACGCTCAGTACCTTGATTACCAACACCCATAATAGTGATAGCCACAGTCTCTTTATCATTACCGAAAATGAGCAATACGTTGGTGTCGGGAATATTATGGACTTACTTCGCCAGATTACCGAATTACAGATTACCTCTGCGCGTTATGCCAACCCGCTCAGTGGCTTACCTGGCAACGTGCCTATCAGCGAATATATCAAAACTGCGCTTGAGCAAAAGCGCGATATCACCGTCTGTTATATCGACCTTGATAATTTCAAACCCTACAACGACATCTATGGCTACGAAAAAGGAGATAGAGTCATTCTAGAAACGGCCAAGATTTTAATCGATGTATCGCGCGATAAGACGCACTTTGTCGGTCATGTTGGTGGCGATGACTTCATCGTTATCTTTGAAAATGGTGACTCAGAACAACGTTGTCAAATGATTCAAGAGCAATTTGCACGCTTGCATTCCTCACTTTATAGTGAGAAGCATCTTGAAGCCCAAGGTATCGAGGCGCAAGATCGTCACGGCAGCACACTTTTTTACCCACTCCTCAGCCTCTCTATCGGCATGGTGAAGCTCCGTGACTTCACCACACTGACATCAGAAGCCGAGCTATCATGTCATGCGACTATCGCCAAATCACAGGCCAAGAAAATCGTCGGCAATAGCCTCTATCGACTCAATGAAACCGATTATTATCGTATACAATTTCAAGTCGCATAAATGGGCAATTGCGTTAACACATATTCAACGCGCTTTTTGACATTATCCCTGGCTTGCCTAAAGGCAGCCAGCATCATCTCATCATTGCCTTTGACCTTCGCAGGGTTACTCAACGGCAGATGTAATTTTAGCGTATCAAAATTCACCACCGGACATTGCTCTTCGACATTGTCGCAGAGTGTCACGATCAGGTCTGCCCATTCTAATAACTCACCATTCACCCGCACGGATGTCTGGTGAGACATATCGATCCCGACTTCGGCCATCACGGTTACCGCAACCCCATTAAGTCCTTGCACATCAATCCCTGCCGACTTCACTTTGACAGAACCTGCTGCCAAAGCACGCATCCAAGCTTCGGCCATTTGTGAACGACACGCATTGCCTGTAGACAAGAACAGTACTCGTAATTTACTCATTTAATCATCGTCCATTAATCAACGTAACCCCGCACTTTAACAAGTTTTTATGACAAACTAATGACCCCATCAATGCACCATTTTGAGAGATTGTGAAAGAGGTTTAATATTCACATCTTGCATCTGGTAAAATAACCCGCAAATTAACCATTTTGGAAAGAAGTCTCACTCGTGAATAAACTGATTAACGCCCTTCTCCTCTCACTGCTTGTTCTCACCCCATTAACCAGTTCGGCCGCCACAACACGCTATGTGTCAGATCAGCTCGAGATCACAATGCGTACTGGCCAAGGCGTCAAGTTTGGCATCAAAAAAATGCTCACCAGTGGTGAACGTTTGAGTGTGATTGAAACCGACCCTTCTGGTTATTCAAAGGTCCTCACTGCTAAGGGCGTCGAAGGTTGGGTCTTAACGCGCTACCTCACGAATACGCCTAGTGCACGTAACCGAGTCGCAAGCAGCGAACAAAAAGTAGCTAATTTAGAGCTTGAACTCGCCAAAGCAAAAGAAGAGATTCAAAGCCTTAGCAGCCAGAATAGTACTGCCGGCAGCCAGAACATGACATTGAAAGAAACCTCTCAACGTCTTAAGAAAGAACTGGACGATCTAAAAAGAACCGCTTCCAACGCCGTGGCTTTGGATAATGAAAACCGCCAATTGAAAGAAAAAATTCAGCAGATTGACCATAAAATGCAATCACTGGTGCTGGAAAACGCAGCCTTAAAAGACAACGAAGCTAAAAACTGGTTTTTAATCGGTGCTGCGGTGTTATTTGGCGGCATTATCCTGGGGTTGATTTTGCCTCGTCTGCGGTTTCAAAAGAAAAATAGCTGGGGCAACCTTTAACAAGCACCTAATAAGTCCGGCCTCACCAAAATACCCGCCAACAAGCGGGTATTTTTTTACCTCCCAAAACAACCGCTCTTTTACCATTGCCTTGGCGTACACCACTATATAATATTTGATATATATTATTTTTCAGATGTAATTACCATGCACTTACAAGCCGATGATTTTTATTCCGCGCTCTCACATCCCATGCGCTTGAGGGCTGTCATCCTAATCAAACAAATGGATGAACTGTGTGTCTGTGAATTAACTCATGCACTCAATTTGGCGCAACCCGTCATTTCTAGACATTTAGCCCAACTCAAAGAAGCCGGCGTGTTACTAGCCCGTAAACAAGGCTTATGGGTGTATTACCGCATCAACGATGCACTCCCAAGCTGGGCGCTAGAGGTTATTCAAACAACCCAAGCCGGCATCGCAAACTCGTCACCCTATCAAGATGATAGACAAGCGCTATGTATGATGTCTGACAGACCCAATCAAGCTTGCTGCTAAGCGAATCTTAGGTAGAAACAATGACAATACGCGTTGCAATTAATGGCTTTGGCCGCATGGGTAAACTGGCTTTACGTGCTGGTTGGGATAATACCGAACTAGAGTTCGTACATATCAATGAAATTGCGGGCGATGCCCACTGTCATGCCCACTTAATTCAGTTTGATACAATCCACGGCCGCTGGGGTAATGATAAAGCCATCTCAAACACTGATAACTGCATCACTATCGATGGCCGCAGCGTATCTTTCAGCCAAGTTGACACCCCTGCCGATATCGACTGGCAGCAATTGAAAGTCGACCTAGTTTTGGAGTGTACGGGCCGCTTTAAATCCCAACAGCAGCTTCAAGCATACTTCGATAACGGCATCAAAAAAGTATTAGTTTCGGCGCCAGCGCCTGAGCCGACGCTCAATATGGTCTACGGCGTCAATCATCATCTTTACGATCCGACACAACATCATATTGTCAGCGCAGCCTCTTGCACAACAAATTGCTTAGCACCCTTAGTCAAAGTGATGCATGAGAACATCGGTATTAAACACGGCTCAATGACCACCATCCACAATATCACCAACACCCAGACTATTGTTGATAAAGGCCATAAAGACCTCCGCCGCGCTAGGGCCAGTGGGCAGTCTTTAATCCCGACCTCCACCGGTTCTGCCAAGGCTATTACCGCTATTTTTCCTGAATTAACGGGTAAGTTAAATGGCCACGCTGTCCGTGTACCCCTACTCAATGGCTCGATTACAGACTTTGTGTTCGAAGCCAAGCGACCAACAGACGTGTCTGAAATCAATCAACTTTTTAAAACGGCCTCCCAAACACACTTAGCAGGCATTCTCGGCTACGAAACCCGCCCGCTTGTTTCAGCCGATTACACGCATGACCCCCGTTCAAGTATTGTCGATGCACCTTCGACAATGGTGATTAACGATACTCAAGTCAAACTGCTTGCTTGGTATGACAATGAATGAGGCTATGTCAATCGTATGATCGATATCGCCCAAATGATCGCCAAATCTTTATGAGTCAACACAGGATAATGGCTTTCAGCTAGGGTCTTTATGCATGAACAATGTGCATAGTATTGCAATAGCAGTCCATTCGACTAAGACTAATAACACCGTGACGGAATAACAAATGACCACGCTAAAAAATTATGCCGTTATTACTGGCGCCTATTGGGCTTTCACTTTAACCGATGGAGCCATTCGCATGTTAGTCGTGCTGTACTTCCATCAACTGGGTTATTCACCACTGGCCATTGCCAGCTTATTTTTATTCTACGAATTCTTCGGCATTGTGACCAACCTTGTCGGCGGTTGGGCTGCCACCCGTTTTGGGCTCAAGTCGACGCTCACCATTGGAATGGCATTGCAAATCATTGCCTTATTGATGCTCACCGCGCCCGCTGACTACCTCACCATCGTCTACGTAATGGCAGCGCAGGCCTTGTCGGGTATCGCCAAAGATCTCAATAAAATGAGCGCCAAATCCAGCATCAAACAGCTCTTTCCACCCGACGCCAAGAACAGTTCAAATACGCTATTTAAATGGGTTGCCATACTTACAGGTTCGAAAAACACTTTAAAAGGGGTTGGGTTCTTTTTTGGAGGTTTTTTACTCGCCTTATACGGCTTCCAAACGGCCTTAGTCATCTTGGCAACCGGCCTATTTATCGCCTTATTACTTGCCAGCTCGTTGCTCCCGGCCAGCCCACGAAAGCCAAAACACAAAGCCAAGTTTTCACAGCTCTTTTCCAACACGGCTGCTATCAACTGGTTATCCGCTGCGCGCTTTTTCTTATTCGGATCGAGGGATGTGTGGTTTGTCGTTGCCCTACCAATTTATCTGAGCAGCCAACTCAACTGGCCGTTTGAACAAATAGGCAGCTTCTTTGCTTTATGGATCATAGGCTATGGCATTGTACAAGCCTGTGCCCCGGCACTATTACGCTATCGAAAACAGAGCCATCATCCTATTGATGGTAAAAGCACACAACAACTCGCACTCTTGTTACTCCTTATCCCAGTCGGAATCGCATTGGGTTTAGATCAGGGCCTAAATGCGAACGCGGTAATTTTGGCTGGCTTGGCGCTGTATGCCATTATTTTCGCCCTCAACTCAGCGGTGCATTCTTACTTGATCGTCGAGTGGTCGGAGCACGATAAAGTCGCCATGAATGTCGGCTTTTATTACATGGCCAATGCAGGTGGGCGCTTAGCTGGCACAGTATTTTCTGGCTTGGTTTATCAATACTACGACTTAGTCGGCTGTCTCGTCGTCTCAGCACTATTTATTGCCATAGCGACGACTCTCTCTTCCAAGTTACCCCATCGGTCATAGGCTATAAAAGCGCTGACACCTTGCAGGATGATGCGCAGTGTCAGCGCGCTTATACTTTATGATTTTTTAAGCTGTTCTAAATCTCTAACCGCGCCTTTAGATGCCGACGTTGTTAAAGCGGCATACGCTTGCAATGCCAAACTCACTTCACGGTCGCGTTTTACAGGTTGCCAAGCATCATGGCCTTTGGCATCCATGGTCAGATGACGTGCCGCCAACTCAGAATCCGCCACATCAACTTTAATCAGCCGGTTCGGAATATCAATCACGATGGTATCGCCTTCTTCTACCAAACCAATGATGCCACCCTCGGCTGCTTCAGGTGAAACATGGCCAATCGACAAGCCTGAGGTACCACCCGAGAAACGACCATCGGTTAATAAAGCACACGCTTTACCCAATCCTTTTGATTTCAGGTAACTGGTGGGGTATAACATTTCTTGCATTCCCGGCCCGCCTTTCGGACCTTCATAACGGATCAGCACCACATCCCCTTCGACAATTTGATCGGTCAAAATTGCCGTCACAGCGGCATCTTGCGATTCAAAAATGCGAGCAGGGCCTGTGAATGTCAGATTGTCATCATCGACCCCCGCGGTCTTCACAATACAACCTTCTTCCGCCAAATTACCGAACAACACCGCCAGTCCACCATCTTGGCTATACGCATGGGCAATATCACGGATACAGCCATTTTCACGGTCTAGATCAAGCTCGGGCCAGCGACAGTCTTGGCTAAATGCCGTTTGTGTTGGAATCCCAGCAGGCCCTGCTAAATAACGTTGTTTTGCGATGGCGCTAGAACTACGTTTCACATCCCACTCGGCCAATGCCGCTGCCACACTCTCACTATGCACCGTCGGAATATCTGTATGTAATAAGCCGCCCGCGGCTAATTCAGCCAAAATAGACATGACGCCACCGGCACGATGCACATCTTCCATATGGTATTTATTGGTTGCTGGGGCAACCTTACATAAATTCGGAATTTTACGAGACATTCTGTCAATATCGGTCATGGTGAAATCGACATGGCCTTCATGCGCAGCGGCTAATAAATGCAATACCGTATTGGTCGAACCACCCATCGCAATATCTAAGGCAATGGCATTTTCAAAGGCTTGTTTATTGGCAATAGAACGCGGTAAGACACTGTAGTCATCCTGTTCATAGTGTTGCTTGGCAATTTTGACAATTTGACGGCCCGCTTCTAAGAACAACTCTTCGCGATCCGCATGCGTCGCTAGTAACGAACCATTACCGGGCAAGGATAAGCCCAAGGCTTCGGTCAAACAGTTCATGGAGTTGGCGGTAAACATACCAGAGCAAGAACCACAGGTTGGACAGGCTGAACGTTCAACATTGGCGACATCTTCATCGCTTACGCTATCGTCTGCCGCTTGTACCATGGCATCGACCAGATCCAATTTAACGTCTTTGCCCGCTAATTTGGTTTTACCCGCTTCCATCGGGCCACCTGAAACAAAAATAACCGGAATGTTAAGCCGCAATGCCGCCATCAACATACCCGGCGTAATTTTGTCACAATTGGAAATACACACAATGGCATCGGCGCAGTGCGCATTCACCATATATTCGACCGAATCGGCAATAATATCCCGTGAAGGCAAGCTATAAAGCATGCCACCATGACCCATCGCAATACCATCATCAACGGCAATAGTATTAAATTCTTTCGCCACACCACCCGCACGCTCAATTTCGCGCGCAACCAATTGCCCAAGATCTTTTAAATGCACATGCCCTGGCACAAATTGTGTAAACGAATTGGCTATCGCAATGATCGGTTTACTAAAGTCATCGTCTTTCATCCCTGTCGCCCGCCAGAGCGCACGTGCGCCCGCCATATTGCGGCCCGCGGTTGATGTTTTAGAACGATATTCTGGCATGTTGATTCCCCAAACTAAGTCAATTAAGGTCGAGTAAACTGAAAAGCGACCGTGTTTCAATTCATAAATTTTACACGCAACTTTGCAACCTTGCTGAGACTACGATAAAAAGAGCACTATGACAGACGAAATAACGCCCTTTTCAACAACACAATCTGCCACAACGACCAGCTGGTTTCGTAGTGCTGCGCCTTATATTCATGCCCACCGTGGCGCCACGTTTGTGGTCTCCATCGATGGTAAAGCTGTTGCTTCTGATAACTTCGACAATTTAATTCACGATTTAGCCTTATTAAATAGTCTCGGAATTCGTTTGGTCATCGCTTATGGCGCACGCCACCAAATCGAGCAACAATGCCAACAACACAATATCCCTGTGCAATATCATCAAGGCTTACGCGTCACTGACCCTGCTAGCTTAGACATTGCCAAAGCCGTCATCGGACAATTAAGATTAGAATTTGAAGCCAAGCTCTCCTTCAGCTTGCCGCATACGCCGATGGCAGATGCGCAGATCCGTTGCAGCAGTGGTAATTTTGTCATGGCGCAACCTGTCGGCATACGAGATGGGATTGACTTAGGACACACCGGTAAAGTTCGTCGTATTGCTACTGCCGCGATCGAGCAACAACTCAATCTCAACAATATTGTCTTGCTCCCCCCCTTAGGTTACTCGCCCACAGGAGAAGTATTTAATCTGTCAGCAGAAGCGGTCGCGACCGCTTGCGCCAGTGCACTTAAAGCCGACAAGTTGCTCCTTATTGGTAATGACTACCCACAATTACCTAAAGAAATGACCGTAGCACAAGCCGAAGATACGCTAGAAGAACAAGCGCCAATAATCAATACTGCTTTATTGTCAGCTGTCACTGCCTGTCGAGCAGGTGTCAAGCGAGTGCATTTACTTGACCGCGTGCAAGATGATGCCTTATTACAAGAATTATTTAGCCGGGACGGTGCTGGCATTATGATCAGCGCTTCGCCTTTTGAAACAACGCGTATCGCCAATATTGACGATGTCGGAGGGATTCTTGAATTGATTCAACCTCTAGAAACAAAAGGCATTTTAGTCAAACGTTTACGTGAAGATTTAGAAATCCACATTAACAGCTTTATCGTGATGGAACGCGACGGGGCAATCTTGGCCTGTGCGGCCTTACATGCTTACCCAGAAAATCAACTCGGTGAATTGGCTTGCCTTGCTGTATCCGATGACTATCGAGGCTGTGGCCGAGGCGAACAGTTATTGACAGCGATTATCCTTCAAGCCAGAAAACATAATCTAAAAGCACTTTATGTACTCACGACACAAACCGCACACTGGTTTTTAGAACAAGGCTTTGTCGCGGCAGAACTCGCCGATTTACCAATCGAAAAACAATCGCTTTATAACTATCAGCGTAATGCCAAAATATTTAAAAAAGTACTGCCTTTTTAATCGCGTATCACATCTCTGATAGCTGATAAAGCATCCTGAGCCGATGACCCAAGATGCTTTAAAGGCAGTTTATTTCTTACTTCTATGCTTCCGCATCCGCGTCGATGTTGCTGCAATTTCATACAATGAAATGGTATTGCTGACTTCATTGGTCACTAATAACCAACCCATCTTGTCATCGCGTGGAATAAATACCAAGCCTTCCGGCGCGATATCTCCTTGCGCTTTAATATCGATATAGGTAACGGCATGGCTACGTTTAGGGTTAGTAATATCGTAAATGAAAATACCCGACGTTCTTTCCAGCCCAATAAAAGCATAGCTGTTACCAGCCAATTGGCCGACGACAAT
Organism: Piscirickettsiaceae bacterium; assembly: GCA_024685995.1. Taxonomy (GTDB): domain Bacteria; phylum Pseudomonadota; class Gammaproteobacteria; order Nitrosococcales; family Methylophagaceae. The sequence goes on from JAIBDY010000030.1 coordinate 11,061, forward strand.
GGATTCTGGTTCTGGTCCTTTATCGTCGCTACGGCTATCGGTCCAAACATCAAAGCCTTCATTTTCTTGGAAGCTCTGCAATAATGTCTCAAAATCTGATTTGCTATCAAATATTTGCTTACCCTTTGTGTTCCAAATACTGAATGAACGGGCACCATACGAATAGAGTTTTTCGTAGTCACCATCAAGATGACGATCGCCTTGCGTTGTGGTGATTTTTAAACGGCCTAGGTTCTGCTCTTGCTGCAAGGTATCGACCTCAGGGTAGCGACGACTATCTAAGTCGACGTCTTTCACTCGCGCCTCCTCACTAAAACCATCATAGTCACGCGCATCGCCTTCATTGGCAGATAAAATATAAGTCTGCGATCCTTGTTGATAAGTTGCTATCGCATCTGGCTGATACATGCCCAATACTGGCCAAGCTTGGATATTAATCCCACTATCTTCATTACTGGCGTCTAAGGCATTGCTGTAACGATTATGCTTTTTATAACCCAAGCCATAAATATCAACAATTTTAGCGCGCTTTATATTCAACTCCGCAAACGCATTATTCTCTTGCAGACTCACCCATGCTGTTCTGGAATCGGGAGAAACGGCAATATACTCTGGCTCAAGATCTTGTGCCGCTGAAGCATTGGGCCCAAAAATGCGAACGCCTTTCAAATGACGCTGATTAAAGGCTTTGAAATCTGCCGTTTGAACCAGCCATGTTGCAGTATCGATCACGCTAACCGATCCTTCCGGGTCGATCGTGTATGCACCGTTCGGCTCACCTTCATTGGCGACTAATAAATACTTGCCATCCGGGGTAAAGGTCAACATATCAGGCAGTGCGCCGACCTGCACAGTGCGAATAAAATCGCCATCTGTTGTCAACAATACCACCACACCATAACTTTGCTTAACCGAGGCTTCAATGGCCACTGCCACAATGCCATTAGAGACGGCAACGCTATTCGGGGCACCACCGTAGACGCTGAGATCGACGGCGTTATGCGCCGTTAATTGACCATCGACAACCTCTAAAATACGTAATTGGTTTTCCCTTGCATTGGTGGTAAAGACACGCATTGATTCCGAGTCAAAGGCTGAGATTTCAGTACAGCCCTCATCAAGGCAGTCTTCGGTATAGGTTGATAATTTGGAAATAATTAAGGGGGCATTAGCAAAAGCTGTCGAGCTGACACATGACACTAATGCTATAGCGAATAAAGACTGAAAAACCGTTTTCATTTTTATCGACTCATGAAATTAAACAGATACTCATAATCTGATTAATTCGTGACGATAAAATGACAATTTTGTGACCGTTTGATGATGGCTTCAAGCATCAAATTTTGGATGCTTGATCGATCCGTTTTTTATATTCTGGAAATAACAAAGGCGCGAGTTCATGCAGGGCTTTTTCATAAACACGACGCTTAAAAAAGACAATTTCCTTGGTCGGCGTCCAATAATCCACCCAACGCCAAGCATCAAACTCCGGCTTTTCAAACTGATCCAGTTTGACGTCTTTTTCCTCACCAACAAAGCGTAATAAAAACCAGCGTTGCTTTTGACCGATACATAAAGGTTTATTACCGTAGCGTAAATAGCGCTTTGGCAAACGGTAACGGAGCCAACCACTGGTTTCACCTAAGATTTCGACATGGCGTTGCTCTAAGCCGACTTCTTCCATCAGCTCACGATACACCGCCTGCTCTGGCGTCTCATCCACTTTTATCCCACCTTGTGGGAACTGCCAAGAATCATGACGCGCACGCTGCGCCCATAAAACCTGATTCTGTTCGTTACACAGAATAATGCCTACATTTGGCCTAAAACCATCTTTATCAATCACAAGTCCTGTCTCTGATTATCAAACTAGCAAGCTAGCCAATAACATGATAATTTTTCAATAATGCCTAGATTAGACAAAGCGTCCCATGGATGCAAACCATTTTGGCTTACAATATCGGCATAATTTTCTTTTCATAATAAGTAATGATGACATGGCACTTGCAATATTCGATTTAGATAATACCCTGTTGGGCGGAGACAGTGACTACCTTTGGGGCGAATACCTCGTTGAAAATAAACTGGTCGACAGCGCTGACTATCAACGCACAAACCAAGGTTTTTATGACCAATATTTAGCCGGCACCATGGATATTTTTGAGTTTTCTGCTTTCCAATTTAAACCGCTCGCGGATAATGCGATGACGACTTTAATGCAGTGGCGTGCGGATTATCTCACCCAAAAAATTGACCCTATTATTTTGCCTGCCGCACGCACATTGATTGCAAAACACACCCAGCAAAATGACACCTTACTCATCATCACCGCCACAAATAGTTTTATTACGACACCTATTGCAGAAAAATTGGCCATTCCGAACCTGATCGCAACCGAGCCCGAAATCGTTAATGGTCACTTTAGCGGCAAAGTCGCAGGCACACCGTCATACCAACAAGGTAAAGTCACGCGTTTGCAGCATTGGCTCTCACAGACAGGACACGCACTTGAGGACAGTTATTTTTATAGCGACTCTCACAATGATCTGCCTTTGCTTGAACTGGTCAGCCATCCTATTGCGGTCGACCCTGATCCACAATTACAAGCCACAGCTCAGCAGCGTAGCTGGCCCATCATCAGCCTGAGATAAACTTATGGCATCAAAGCCGCCTAACCCAGCGGCTTACAACAGATTTAATAGAGCTCTCAGGCAATAATTGATACAATTCCCGCTTTCTTAATATTCAGATCAGGCCATCAATATGGAATGGGAAGTCGTTATCGGGTTAGAGATCCACGCCCAACTCGCCACCAAAAGTAAAATTTTCTCTGGTGCCGCTACCGCTTATGGAGCAGAACCCAATACACAAGCTTGTGCTGTCGATTTAGGTTTGCCAGGCGTCTTGCCCGTCCTCAATCAAGAAGCCGTCAAAATGGCCATTAAATTTGGTCTTGCTATCGATGCTGAATTAACCGAGCGTTCAGTCTTTGCACGAAAAAACTACTTCTATCCCGATTCGCCAAAGGGCTATCAAATTAGTCAATTTGAACTGCCCATCGTCGGTTTAGGCAAACTTGCCATCGAATTAGAAGATGGTACAGAAAAAGTCATCGGTGTCACCCGCGCCCACCTTGAAGAAGATGCCGGCAAATCCCTACACGAAGACTTTCATGGCCAAACGGGTATCGATTTAAATCGTGCTGGCACCCCGTTGATAGAAATCGTCTCCGAACCCGATATGCGCTCTGCTAAAGAAGCCGTAGCCTATATGAAAAAAATTCACTCCTTAGTACGTTACATCGAAATATGTGATGGCAATATGCAAGAAGGATCTTTCCGCTGTGATGCCAATGTCTCCGTTCGCCCTGTCGGCCAACAGGAATTTGGTACCCGCGCTGAATTGAAAAATATCAACTCATTCCGTAATGTCGAACGCGCCATTAATATCGAAGTAGAACGTCAAATCGAATTAATCGAAGATGGCGGCACCGTCGTTCAAGAAACGCGACTTTACGACGCTGATAAAAATGAAACACGCTCAATGCGCAGTAAAGAAGAAGCCAACGATTATCGTTACTTCCCCGATCCCGATCTACTGCCACTCGTCTTAGACAAAGCCATGATCGAGGAAATCAGAGCCACATTACCCGAATTGCCTAACGCCAAACGCGACCGCTTTATAGCTGACATGGGTTTATCCCTTTATGATGCCTCTGTGCTGACCAGTAGCCGCGAGCTCGCGGATTATTTCGAACAAGTCCTTGTCAAAACAGACCACCAAGATCCTAAACTGTGTGCCAACTGGATCATCACCACATTACTCGGAGCACTTAACAAAGCCAGCTTAGAAATTGACCAATCCCCGATCAGCGCTGACCAACTCGGCGGTTTATTATTACGTATTAGCGATAACACCATCTCGGGTAAAATCGCCAAGACAATATTCGAAGCCCTATGGAATGGTGACGGCAAAGATGCCGATAGCATCATCGAAGTCAAAGGACTCAAACAAGTCACCGATACTGGTGCCATTGAGGCCCTCGTCGACGAAGTTATCGCTAACAATCCAGGCCAAGTAGAGCAATTTAAAGCTGGTAAAGAACAACTCTTAGGCTTCTTCGTCGGCCAAGTGATGCAAGCCTCGAGAGGTAAAGCGAATCCAGCTCAGGTCAATGAATTGTTAAAAGCTAAATTATCAAGCTAATTTCCTTTTAAAACCTAATAAGCGTGTAGATTATGGATTATGGATTATGGATAGGAGTGAATTACTATTTTCTAATTATTGCGTCTCAGTTATTGACCTTTTAGGACAAAAAGATGCTCTATCTGGTGAAGGGCTCCTACCAGACTTAACCGACCAAAATGATTATGACGCATTCGTCAGAAAAATCAAAAAAAGCGTTGGAAATGTAGCAAATCTTCAAGCCCTTGCAGCTGCATTCAGCAATAATACAAACCCTTTGCCTGATGAACCTAACAGAACTAAAGAATTGCAGGCTTTCATAGACGAAATAAATAAAGTTCCAGCGAAACAGCAAAGATGGTCTGATGGCTTAGTCTATTTTTCTTCCTTACAGCAAGAAACTAACAAATGTCCGATGGAAGCGGTTTTCGAAATCTTTTCTTTAACGGGCTCCCTCTGCTTGTTAGGACTGGCATCTGGGCAACCTATTCGCGGTGCAATAGAAGTCTCTTGGGGCGTAGAGATAAATGAAGGAGAAATTTATGGTCCTGCTTTGGCAAAAGCTTATGAATTAGAAAATACTGTAGCCCAATACCCAAGAATAGTTATCGGTGACTTCGCCCATGTCTACCTTCAATCTTTCCTCGAAGAAGAAATTAATACAAAAGCTCTATTCTCTCTTCACAATAGAAATTTAGCTGCTATGTGTCTTGAGATGTTAATAAAAGATAAGGATGGACATTACATCCTTGATTATTTAGGCCCAGAGTTTACTGCGGCTGTGACTCAAAGTAAAAGTAAAGAGCTATATCAAGATGCATACCAATTCCTATCTAATCAATATGAAACACATAGAAATAATAGAAATTCGAAACTATCTATAAGATATGCATGGTTGAAAGACTATTTCCACGAATATAAGCACATTCATACTAGTTAATACGCTACCAAAACTAATCAGCCCTCAGTGCGAAGCCGAGCTTTGAAAAACTATTCGGGACAAATACGACGAGTGTCTGAGCGTAGCAAGTTTTCGTCGTATCTCAAATAGATTGAAAAGTAAGGGAACCCGTAGAGCAAGCATGGGCTAGCCTTTTGTTTGGTGCTGTTTATTTTGCCCACGCAAAATAAATGAAGGCCCCGCGGCAGCGGTATCAAATAAACTTAAGCCTTAATATCCGCAATCTCCCGCGCAGCGGCTAAAAGCGCTAACCTAGCAATCACACCATAAGCATAAAAACGGTTCGGTTCCGCGTTGGGCTCACCCTGTTTATCAGGCGTGATGCAAGATTGCGCAAAAGCTAAGGGCTCAAAATGCATGCCTGGGGCATTTAAGTTCTCGTTCTCACCACGTCCAGTATGCACACGGTAAAAGCCGCCAACCACAAAACGATCCATCATATAGACAACGGGTTCAGCGACAGCCCCACCTTCACCCATCGTTTCAAAGGTGTAAACCCCTTCTTGTACCAACACATTTTCGACGACTAAGCCTTCTTTACTTGATGCCATTTTCGTACGTTGTTTGCGATTTAAACTCTCGATCTCTGCGGCACTTTTGACCATCATCACGCCCATACCATAAGTACCTGAATCGGACTTCACAACCACAAACGGCTCTTTATCAATACCATATTCATCATATTTTTCTTGTATTGCAGCCAATAGCTTCGACACATTTTTTGACAAGCATTCAGAGCCTTCGCGCTCTTTAAAGTTGACTTTGCCACATTGTCGAGACATAGGAGATACCAACCAAGGGTCAATACCAATTTGCTCAGCAAAGGCTTCTGCTACCGCTTTATAATGCTCAAAGTGATCTGACTTCTTACGCGTCGACCAGCCCGCCGCCAACGGGGGCGTAACCTGTTGTTCTAAGCCTTCTAATATCGCTGGGCGACCTGCTGATAAGTCGTTATTCAACAACACCAAGCATGGGGAGTAATTGTCTAATCCAACCCGATCACCCACCCGCGTCAACGGCTCCACTAAACATTGCTTCCCTGAAGGTAAGTCTATTGTGGTCGCTTCGGTTAAGTCAGTCCTTATACTCCCAATCCGCGCCTCGATGCCGGCTTGTTCAAAAATACCTCTTAACATTTCAAGGCTTTCTAAATAAAACAAGTTCCGCGTGTGGTTTTCAGCCACAATCAACACTTTTTGTGCCTCTGGACAAATGTGTTCCACAGCAGCTTGCACAGCTTGAATACATAAAGGTATGAATGCCGAGTTTAAATTATTAAAGCCGGCAGGAAAGAGATTAGTATCGACGGGAGCAAGTTTAAAGCCAGCATTCCGTAAGTCGACAGAAGCATAAAATGGGGCTGGGGTTTCTAACCATTGTTGACGTAACCAAGTTTCAACTTCGGTTTGATGTGCCAATAAGTGTGCTTCGAGTTGCAACAAAGGTCCTTGCAATGCAGTCGTGAGATGTGGCACGCCAGAAGTCATATTTCGTTAAGCCTTATAGTCAGTCAGAAAGCCACCTTAGCGGCAGAAACATGTGAATCAACACACAGTTTTAGTCGATACCCTCATGCATACTCTATTCTCGTATGTAATCAACCCATATGGCAAGAACAAGTTTTATAATTTGTGACTAGCTTGACGATAAGAAATAGGTTATCTTCATCTTTGGCCTTGCCGACTAAATTAAATTTATAGAAGGTATTAATTTCAAGTTGTGAGTGATAATCAAACTGAGTTTGCTAATTTAAAAGTCATGGTCATCGATGACAGTAAGACCATTCGCCGCTCTGCCGAAACACTGCTAAAAAAAGCAGGTTGCGAAGTCCTTACTGCCGAGAACGGCTTCGAAGCACTGCCCATTATCAGCACCCAACATCCAGATATCCTCTTTATCGATATTATGATGCCTCGCCTCGATGGCTATCAAACTTGCTCGCTGGTCAAAAGCAATCCCAAGTTTAGTGATATTCCTATCGTGATGCTATCGAGCAAAGACGGTCTCTTTGATCGCGCCAAAGGCCGTGTTGTTGGCGCTGAAGAATACCTCACCAAACCCTTCACACGTGAAGATTTATTAGGTGCTATCCGAACCCACATCCTCAACAAAAATATCGATACTGGCTCTCTCCCTCCTCTAGAATTGGATAATGAATAGCTATGGCGCTTATATTAATTGCTGATGACTCTCCGACAGAAATCTATATCCTCAAAAAGATTTTAGAAAAGCACGACCATCAAATCATTGTCGCCGAGGATGGCCAACAAGCCATTGAGCTTACGCACAGTAAGCGGCCTAACTTAATTGTGATGGATGTTGTCATGCCGACTCTAAATGGTTTCCAAACAACACGGCAACTCTCGAAAGACCCTCTCACTTGCAATATCCCTATCGTTATCGTCTCATCAAAAGATCAAGAAACAGATAAATTATGGGGGCTCAGACAGGGTGCAAAAGGCTATTTAAGTAAACCCATTACTGAAGAATTGTTAATGTCCAAAGTGAATATATTGCTCGGTAATATTGCATGACAAGGATCAATACAGCCTTAGACGTTATTCAACTCCTAAAAGGTATTGAACAACGAAATCAGCAAGGTGGTACCCGACTCTCACAACAAAGTGATCGTCAAGGCGGTTGGACTGCCATTGATTTTAAACTGGCTAAATTAAATTATTTAATTCCGCTGACAGAAACTCGAGAAATTTTCCCCGTCCCGCAACAAATAACCAAAGTCCCAAGGTCAAAATCGTGGGTCTATGGCATTGCAAATCTGCGTGGTGAACTGCTGCCGATCTTCGACTTAAAGTGTTTCTTATTCGGTCAAACCGCTAAAGTGAATAATCGTACGCGAATCCTAGTTATCAACCATCCAGATATTTACTCCGGCTTACTGGTCGATGAAGTGTTCGGACTCAAACATTTCCAGTCACAACCACAACAAACGACCCAACAAAAAGATAGCGCGATTGCAGCCTATCTCAACGGAAATATCGCCCAAAATGAGTCAATTTGGGATGTATTTAGTTTTCAAAAACTAGCTAGCGATCAACGGTTCCTCAATGCCGCTAAGTAATGGACAACACTTATGAATTCCTCAAGTAAACTATTTTATTCCTCACTCTTCTCATCAAGGAATATTTTCAACCTCTTTTTAACCCTGCTTCTTGCCGCTGTCACTGTGACCGGTATTTGGCTATTAGCGACAGGCCAGTCTGTCCCCTTGCTTGAGGATAAAATGCAGTTTACGGCCGCCATTGTTGTGGCTTTCATCCTAACCATACTGCTGACAATACGCCTCAGCTATGTCCCATTAGCCAAACTGCAAACTGCATTAAGTGATATAGAGCTCCGTAACCGCCACAACCAAGATGCCATTTTAAGACTTTTAGATGAAATGGGTGATCTCGCGGACGGCGACCTCACTGTGTCTGCCACCGTAACCGAAGACATCACTGGCGCAATTGCCGATTCTGTGAACTACACTATCAACGAACTACGTAACCTCGTCACCCACATCAATACCACGACATTACAAGTGGCTTCCGCTGCCCAAGAAACACAAGCCACGGCCTTACACTTAACGGATGCCAGTGATCACCAAGCACAACAGATTACGGAAGTCAGTAGTGCGATTACAGAAATGGCTGGCTCGATCGAGCAGGTGTCACAAAATGCCAGCCAATCCTCTGATGTTGCCACCCAGTCTGTGAACTTAGCGGCTCAAGGTAATGAAGCCGTGAAAAAAGCCATTTATGGTATGGATACTATCCGTGAACAAATTCAAGAAACATCAAAACGTATCAAACGGCTCGGAGAGAGCTCACAACAGATCGGTGATATCGTCGAATTGATCAATGACATCGCCGAGCAGACTAATATCCTGTCACTAAATGCTGCTATTCAAGCCACCATGGCAGGTGAAGCTGGACGTGGATTTGCCGTGGTTGCGGATGAAGTTCAACGCTTAGCTGAACGATCAGGCCATGCAACAAAACAAATTGATGCGTTAGTAAAAACCATTCAAAGCGATACTAATGAAGCCATTACCTCAATGGAGCGTAGTACGATGGAAGTCGTTAGCGGTGCTAAGTTATCACAAGATGCCGGTACTTCATTGGAACAAATCGAAGCCGTATCTCACCGCTTAGCCGATCTTATCAACAACATCTCTGCCGCAGCGAAGCAACAGGCTAAAGCGGCCGTGAGTACGTCGGATAATATGAACATTATCCAAGAGATCACAATGCAGACATCGACCGGCACCAATGAAAGTGCAGCCTCAATCGGCCGCCTACTCGAGCTAACCAATGAACTTCGCACCTCTGTTTCTGGCTTTAAATTGCCATCATAAGTATCGGGGCGACCAACATGTTGTTATACAAAACACTGACACGCCTATTCACTATCTGGGGTAAACCATGGTACAGATAAAAAATGGCAATTATGATGCATTGGCTTGGGTACAACATGAAGTCCAACAATCCTTGGCCGATGCCTTACAAATATTAACCCGCTTTATTGACGACCCTCAGAATGCTGGCGTCCTCGAGCCCTGTATCACACAGTTGCACCAAGTCACCGGCATCATGGAAATGCTTAACTTACAAGGTGCCTTACAATTAAGCCAAGAGATGCTTGCGTCCGCTACAGCTCTTCGTAGCGCACAAAATAACGACAATACGCAACGACAAGATAGTCTGCTGAAAGGGCTGCTATTACTACCCAATTACCTCAAACAGATTGGGCCGGAGATCAAAGACCATCCTTTACGTGTATTAGAGACCATTAACGAACTTCGCTTGAGTCGCGGCGAACACAGGGTCACTTCAGAAAGCGTATTCAAGCCCAGCCTCTCAATCCCCCTGCCAACCGAAGTCGCTCCCAAGCTCCATGAGGCAGCATTAAAAAATAATATTTCAGCTGATAAAATTAACCATGCTTTCCAAGCTTCTTTAGTTAACTGGCTAAAAACTGGAGACAAAGCCAGTCTAGGAAAGCTATCCCAACTTATCCATTACCTCCGCTTAAATTGTAGTCATGAACGCAGCATCATTCTGTGGTGGGTTGCGGAAGGTGTCATCGAAGCGCTGCAAGATGGAGGGCTTTTGGTCGAGACTAAGAGCAAATTGAGTTTAGGTAAACTTAATGAACCGATTAAACTGCTCACTCAACACGACGAACAATACTTATTGTCATTATTCCCAACGGAACTCGTCCAACAACTCTTGTTATTGGTTGCTCAGGCTACTAGCACCGGTAAACACGTCCGTTTGCTTAAACAAGCATTCGATCTAAACTTCTTTGACCAACAGCTACAACAGAAAATTTATAACTTCACCGATAATGCCCTCATCGACGCACGAACGGGTATTTTAGAACAAATACTCGAACTCAAAGAACAACTCAATCAATTCAATCGACATGATGAGTCAGCACGCCATATCTTGCCACTACTGACATCACAACTCACAGAGCTTGCTAGTTCGCTCGACCTGATTTCAGAAGAAACGGCCAGTATTTTACTGTCACAGCAGAGTGAATCTTTGTCAGCGATACTTGCACGTGATCTACTGCCAGACGATGCCCAGCTCATGTCGCTTGCTAATGATTTATTACGTGTAGAAAACCAATTACAGCATTCAAATAATGTTAGTGCTCAACAGCATCACCAAAGTGATGAGGTTCAACGCGCTGTCCTCAACGAGTGCTTAAACGAGCTTGCTAATATTAAAGAGAACCTGATCTTAGTTGACAATAAGCAGCTCAATAACCCAGAGATGCTTAGCACCACGGCCACACAGCTCACACTCATTGCTGGTAGCGCCGCCATGCTGAATCTTGATAGTAGTGCAGCATTATTAGAAGGTACTGCCAACAAAATGGCGGCCATTGAGGAAAGCGGCTCAGGTTTATCGGATGAAGCCCTAGCCTTATTTGCAGAGCTTATTTCCGCCACCGAGCTCTATCTAGAAGGATTAAGCCAGCACGGCCAACAACAAACTCAGCTGCTCGACCACGCCCTTGATCAATTACAACAGTTCGATCAGTTGATAAGTCGTGACACAGCACTTAACCAAGCTGCCTCCAAACAAAATAACGACGCTGAGCACATAACACTCACTTCCCTAGAGCAAACGGCAAAACACGATGAACTCGATATTGAACCGATTGAAATAAGCACGCCCATCCAAACTGACACCAGCGTCGAACGTTATATCCAGCAATTGGAAATCACAACCCTTGAAGCCGAACAACAACCCGACCTCACACTTGAATTAGAAGACGTCGCTGCAATAGCAACTGAACAAGCTGACGATATCGTCATG
>JAIBDY010000034.1 GCA_024685995.1 Piscirickettsiaceae bacterium
ACGGCCGACTTCAACGCGATAAGTCTGCATACCAGCTTCAGCTTCACGAATAGCAGAGCCAATGGTACGGCGGGGTGATGATCTCTCGCTACGCTTAGCTGGTTGCTCTCCACTGTTGTCACGTGTTTCACGGTCACGTCGTGCAGGACGCGCTTCAACATGTTTCACAGGTTTGAGTGGGCGACTTTTTTGGACTAAATAAGCTAAAGCAGCGGCAACTTCTAATGGATCAGCTTCATGTTCTTGCTGATAATCGTTAATTACAGTTTGAAAAAATGCCAAATCTTGCGATTCTATTGTTTCACTCAACTGCTGATTAAATTGCATCACTCGGCGATCGGCAATGTCTTCAGAGCTCGGCAATTGCATTTTAGTAATTGTTTGACGCGTTGCTTTTTCTATTGCAAATAGCATGCGTTTTTCACGGGGGGAAATAAATAGAATGGCTTCGCCTTTACGCCCCGCTCGACCGGTACGACCGATACGATGAACATAAGATTCCGTATCATATGGCACATCATAGTTCACAACATGACTCATCCGTTCGATATCTAAACCACGTGCGGCAACATCGGTAGCAACCAAAATATCTAGTTTGCCTTTTTTCATCCGATCGATGGTTTTTTCACGTAAAGCTTGATTCATATCACCATTCAAAGGTGAACTTGAATAACCACGTGCTTCGAGTTTTTCAGCGAGTTCGACCGTGGCATTCTTGGTACGCACAAAGATAATCATGCCATCAAAGTCTTCGACCTCGAGGATACGCGTTAAAGCATCAAGTTTATGCGTGCCTGTAACTTGCCAATAGCGTTGATTAATAGTGTCAACGGTCGATGTTTTTGATTCGATGCGAATTTCAACGGGGTTTTTTAAATAACGTGTTGCAACACGGTGAATAGGCCCCGGCATGGTCGCCGAAAATAACGCCACCTGACGTGCATCGGGTGTTTCTTTTAAGATGGTCTCTACATCGTCAATAAAGCCCATACGTAGCATTTCATCTGCTTCATCAAGGACTAAAGATTGTAGTTCACCTAGTTTTAAGGTACCACGACGAATATGATCGAGAACACGTCCGGGTGTGCCAACGATCACTTGTGGGTTACGTTGTAATTGACGTAACTGAATCCCCATGCTTTGGCCGCCGTAGATTGGTAAAACATGAAGCCCTTTTAAATGACGTGCATAACTTTGAATGGCTTCTGAAACTTGAATGGCGAGTTCGCGAGTTGGTGCGAGTACCAACATTTGTGGCGATTTTGCTTTTGCATTGATACGGCTAAGTAGCGGTAAAGAAAAAGCAGCCGTTTTACCGGTACCCGTTTGTGCTTGGCCTAATAAATCACGACCTTCTAACAAGGGCGCGATACTTTGTGCTTGGATTGGGGAAGGGGTTTCATAACCCGCTTCTTGGACTGCTTTGAGGATCGGAGCAGCCAGCCCTAATTCAGAAAATAGGGGCGTAGATGATGATTGTTCTGTTGACATGGTTAAACCTGTGAAAGTCAGTTTGATATACAAACTGATGGGGGAGGAAACTTAATCGATCTATTATACGTGAATAAGTCTATAAAATATAGTTAAATCAGTCTGTTAAATATTTCTATGTTAGAGGGTGCGCAATGGGGATGAATTCAGGCAGAATAACCTGTATATAAATCGCAATAGGGGTTTACCGGTGATGGATAATTTCTCAATTGATGCCTATACACCTAAAGAAATTGCCGACAGGATTGAAATGGCTGGTATCAGTAAGAGTGGCAATGCCCCGATACGCGTTTTAGCTTTGTCTATTCTTGCCGGCGCATTTATCGCATTGGGCGCAGTGTTTTTTACCGTGGTGACATATGATGCTAGCCAGATGGCTGCGGGCTTGATGCGATTATTGGGCGGATTGGTCTTTTGCTTGGGCTTGATCCTTGTTGTGGTGGCAGGGGCAGAATTATTTACCGGTAATAACTTGATTGTGATGGCGTATGTCGATGGTAAAGTCAGTTTTGGCCAATTAATGAAGAATTGGTTGATTGTTTATGTCGGCAATTTTATCGGTGCCTTGGGTATTTTGGTACTCATCAACTTGAGTAATCATTGGCTTATTGGTGATGGCGCTGTCGGAACGAAAGTCATACTCATTGCCAATGGCAAAGTCAATTTAAGTTGGATGGAAGCGTTTAGCCGTGGCATTTTGTGCAATATATTGGTTTGCATGGCCATATGGCTATGTTTTGCAGGTCGGAGTGTTGTCGACAAGGTCTTCGCCATCATTTTTCCCATCACAGCCTTCGTCGCGATGGGGTTTGAACATTCTGTCGCGAATATGTATTTCATTCCTGCTGGGTTGATGGCGATGCAACAAGCAGATTTAGTCTCGATGGTGGGGGCCGATTTGACGAGCCTCACGATACCGAGTTTCTTGATCAATAACTTACTGCCCGTCACATTAGGCAATATCTTAGGCGGGAGCGTGTTTGTGGCGCTATTTTATTGGTTTATTTATTTACGTGATGAAAATAGAGGATAAATAAGATGGATCATACTTATAAACATATCGAACTCACGGGTAGCTCAGCTGAAAGCTCGGATCAGGCGGTACAAAATGCGATCGCTAAAGCCTCAAAAACCTTAAAAAATCTACATTGGTTTGAAGTGACCGATACGCGCGGCTATATTGATGAAGGTGGTGTTAAATACTGGCAAGTCACGATAAAAGTAGGGTTTAGAATTGAAGATTAACGCCGAGCCATTCGTATAATCGTTGTACGGGGACGTCACTTACTCTAGCAAATCTGATTTTTTAAAGTGGTGAACCCAAAGTAAATGGCCTTCGTCCCATTCCATACCTGGGTGCATTCTGAGGATGAGGGTTTTATAGGCTTCTAAATCTGGGTAGCCTTCAGCTTTGGCATCGGCATCAGTCATATCACCTAGCGTTTTTCGATCAACTGCGGTGACAGTAAATATCGTGTCTTCCAGTTGGAATGATTCACCGGGGTAAGCATAAATACCATCACGACGTTGTTGGGTCTTGATGCCAGCTAAGGCCGACTCCACCAGTTTGGGGTGGGTGACAAGGCGGTCAATTTCACAGCTTTTTTCAGGGTAATCGATGTTAGATGTCATTGTTTATGGATTCTCGTGATTTTTGAACCTTCTAATGTCAAGTTAACCATTAGTCCTTTGTTACTGAACACGAAGCCGACAATGGGGTCTTGGATATCGAGGGTGTTAATATCTTCTGCAGCGCCCCACTCAACTAGGGCAACAGAGCCATCGACCCCGACTTTCCATCCTTCACTTCGTTGAAATTTTGTCAAAGCGGCATCGGTCATAAAAACTAACACGATCGCTTTTGACTGGGCACCAGCCTGTAAACCAATTGAGGCTGCAGCAGTGCTGTAATACCCCCGCGTGACACCATTGGTCCTTAATGCGCCTTCGCCGTATTCGCCGCCGATCCAAAACCCTGCTTTCAGCACTGTCGGAAATACCAATACGCCTTTAGCGCGTTTTAAAAATTCTTTACCACCAGGAACGTCACGCTTAAAGCGCTTTAATGTTTCATCGACACCGATATTAATTTCGGTCGACGATGCTGCGACGCTATCGCGAGGGTATGCCGAGCAAACAATAGCAAGTAACACGAAGAGAACAAGTAAATAGTGATGGTGACGAAGATGGGATATCAATTCAATTCTGCTCCGATAAAGGGTAAGGCGTAAATTAGCACGGAATAGCAATAGAAGAAAGGCGGCGACACCCATCCACATTAGTGGGTGTCGATATCGACTTATTTAATACCTTGGCTAGCCAGATAGTCTTCATAGCGTCCCTTAAAGTCCACAATTCCATTTTCTGTCATATCAAACAGTCGGGTCGCTAAGGATGAGACGAATTCACGATCATGGCTGACGAAAAATAAAGTCCCTTCATATTGCTCTAGAGCCATATTGAGGGATTCGATAGACTCCAGATCCATATGGTTAGTTGGTTCATCCATAATGAGAATATTGGGCTTTTGCAGTAATAACTTACCAAACATCATGCGGCCTTTCTCACCACCGGATAACACTTTGGCTTTTTTATCAATCATGGCGCCGGAGAACAATAGCCGACCTAATGTGCCACGGATCACCTGTTCATCGTCAGCGGCGCTCCCCCATTGTTGCATCCACTCGAATAAGGTTAAATCATTGTCAAAGAAATGTTCATGGTCCTGGGCGTAATAACCAATATTGGCATTCTCAGACCATTTAACTTTCCCTGTTTTGGGCGCCATTTCCATTGCCAACGTTTTCACTAATGTTGATTTACCAATACCATTGGGGCCGATAATCGCGATACGCTCACCAACTTCGGCCATAAATTTGAAATCAGTAAAGAGTGGGGCATCGTCATCATACGACTGACTGATCTTATTCACTTCAATCGCATTTCTGAATAATTTCTTATCTTGATCAAAACGAATAAACGGGTTGACGCGGCTAGAAGGTTTGATGTCATCCAGTTGGATTTTATCAATCTGTTTTGCTCGAGAGGTCGCTTGTTTGGCTTTAGAAGCATTGGCTGAGAAACGGCGGACGAAATCTTGTAACTCGGTTATTTGGGCTTTTTTCTTGGCATTATCAGCAATTTGACGAGCCCGAGCTTGGGTTGAGGCCAACATGTATTCATCATAGTTACCTGGATAGATGCGCAACTCACCGAAGTCCATATCGGCCATATGGGTGCAGACACTGTTTAAGAAATGGCGATCATGCGAAATAATTACCATCGTACCGTTGCGTTGATTGATAATGTCTTCAAGCCAACGAATAGTATTGATGTCCAAGTGGTTAGTTGGTTCATCGAGTAAGAAGATATCAGGGTCAGCAAACAGTACTTGTGTTAACAAAATGCGTAGTTTCCAACCTGGCGCGATTTCGCTCATTGGGCCGTAGTGTTGCTCTGTCGGAATACCAACGCCAAGCAATAATTCACCTGCGCGTGATTCAGCTGTATAGCCGTCCATTTCGGCATATTGGCCTTCAAGTTCGGCGACCTTAATACCATCCTCTTCTGACATTTCAGGCAAATTATAAATACGGTCGCGTTCTTTATGGACCTCCCATAACGCCGGGTCACCCATAATGACAACATCAATAACCCGCTGATTTTCGTAGGCAAATTGATCTTGCTTCAACACGGCAAAGGTTTCATTGACATCTAAGCTAACATTACCCGATGTCGGCTCTAAATCACCGGCAAGAATTTTCATAAAGGTGGACTTACCGCAGCCGTTGGCGCCGATGAGGCCATAACGATTACCGTCGCCGAATTTAACGGAGACGTTTTCAAATAAGGGCTTGGCACCAAATTGCATGGTGATATTTGCGGTTGTTAACAAAGCGATGATCCTGTAGATAACGGAGTTCTGAATAGCTATTCAGAAAAAACACGCCATTATACATGGTCTTATTGCTGTGCGATAAGGGCTATTTTTGCTTGACGGGACAGTTTCTTTATCGCGGCTTCGCGTTTGGATGCGCTACTGCGATCGGGATGCGGTTCTTGGTATATCACTTTTTTAGCGGGACTCGTGTTAAAAAACCGTGCGCCGGCTTGTTTAGCTTGATGTTCAGCAAAGCGACGAGCGAGATCGGTGGTAATACCGGTATAAAAATGACCATTTTCTGCCTCGACAATATAAACGAACCAATCATTTTTCGATCGTGCCATAACGGTTAAGAGGTAAAATCAATCGAAACTGAGTTGATGCAATAACGTAAGCCGGTTGGCAATGGACCATCGTCGAAAACATGGCCTAAGTGCGCATCACACTGTGGACAGCGTACTTCGACGCGCCGCATGCCATGGCTTAGATCGACTTTCTCGATGATATTATTGGCCAGTAACTCAGCTGAAAAACTTGGCCAACCGCAACCTGAGTCGAACTTGGCTTCCGATGAAAATAGTGGGTGTTGGCAACAAATGCAGCGATAAGTCCCTTTGTCGTGATGGTCAACATAAATGCCAGAGAAAGGGGGTTCAGTCCCCGCTTGGCGAGTGACGCGATACTGTTCATCTGTTAACTGCTGTCGCCACTGTTTGTCTGTTTTTTCGTATTTTGAAGTCATGGCTTAATAATCCTGTTGTGATAATACGATTATGCGTTGTTGTCAGTGCGATCACAAGGCATCTAGATACGCAAGATGATCGTCAACAAATCCAATACAGTTATGGTTAAATAGTAATCGATAACGGTGAGTGGTTTTACGTTCAACTACGATATTCATGGTTAAAGGCTAAAATGATGAAGAAAGTCTTAGTGACCGGTGCTGCAGGCCAATTAGGTTCAGAGCTGACCTTATCGCTGCGACAACAGTTGGGCGTGGAGAATGTGATTGCGAGCGATCATCAACATTTAAGCACGACTGACGTAGCGGATGGCCCATTTGTTCAGCTGGACGTGCGAGATAGTCAACGAGTGATGGCGGTAGTTAATGACCATCAAGTAGATACCATTTTTCATTTGGCAGCACTGTTGTCTGCCGTGGCCGAACAACATCCTAAACAAGCTTGGGATATTAATATGAATGGCTTGTTGAATGTATTAGACGCCGCCAGGCCACGGCGGTGCGCGGTCTTTTTTCCAAGTTCTATCGGCGCATTTGGCCCTAACACCCCACGAATGAATACGCCCCAAGATACCATCCAACGTCCGACGACGCTTTACGGCATCACCAAACTGTCTGGCGAATTATTATGCGATTATTATCATCAGCATTTTGGCGTCGATGCGAGAGGATTACGTTTTCCCGGCTTGATTTCTTATAAGACATTGCCGGGGGGCGGGACAACAGACTATGCCGTCGAGATCTTTTATGCGGCATTGCAGCAGCAATCGTATAGTTGTTTTTTAGCAGCAGAGAGCCAACTCGATATGATGTATATGCCTGATGCGGTAAACGCTGCGATAAGCTTAATGAAAACCGACCCTGCTTTGTTGCGCCACCATAATGCCTTTAATGTGACGGCGATGAGCATTACACCCGCTCAATTGGCGGCGGAGATCCAACGATATATCCCTACATTTGAAATAACGTATCACGTTGACCCGGTACGACAAGCGATAGCCGATACCTGGCCTAAGCATATGGATGATAGTTGTGCGCATGTAGAGTGGGGCTGGCAAGCCGAATTTGGTCTAGCAGAAATGGTGCGTGATATGTTAGAAAAATTATCGACAAAATTATCATGCTAATGCGGAGGAGGGGGCGATGTCACTCAACAAGTTAGAAGCGATACTCAAGCAGCAACTGGCCAGTATTGATGCGATGGGATGTGCAAAACGCGATGAACCGGTAATCCGTGCAAGAGTGAGTGGCAAAAATGGTTTTGGTCCACGCTATTATTTGACAGGCTGTGGTGAGGAAGCATTCTTGCGAATGAATTCAAACTCTTACCTTGGGTTGGATTGTCACCCCGATGTGGTTGCCGCTGAAGCCAAAGCCGCCGAGCAATTGGGGACGGGACCGGGGGCAGTCCGTTTTATCAGTGGGAGTTATCAAGTACATAAAGATCTAGAACATAATTTGGCGACCTTTCATGGCAGAGAGGCGGCGATGATTTTTAGTGCGGCGTATGCGGCGATGTTGGCGATATTACCACCATTAATATCAGAGCATACTTTGATAGTGAGTGATGCGTTAAATCATAATTGCATCATTAATGCGATACGCTTATCCCGTTGCGCCGCCAAAGCCGTATACGGGCATTTGGATATGGCTGAATTGGAAACCATCTTACAAGACAATCGTGGCAAATATCAGCGTGTTTGTGTGGTGACCGATGGTGTGTTCAGCATGCGTGGCGACTATGCCGATTTAGCCCAGATCAAGACATTGTGTGAACGCTATGACGATGATTACGAACAAGGCATTATTAGTATTGTTGACGATTCACATGGCGTTGGCGTACTCGGCGCAACTGGCCGAGGGACGGAACAAGTCTGTGCTGCCAAGGCTGATATATTGCTGGCAACCTTAGGGAAGGCGTTTGGTGTCAATGGTGGTTATATTGTGTCTAGTCAAAAAGTCATCGATTATTTGAGAGAAACGGCCGCATTGTATATTTATTCTAATCCAATCACGGCTGCAGAAGCCGCCGCTGCAACACAGGCACTCGCGGTTGTAGATAGCTCGGAAGGGGTAGAGAAACTAGCAAAACTACACAGCTTAAGCGCGCGTTTACGAGCGGGGCTGATTGCTGCGGGCTTCACTGTATTATCTGGGCAACATGCTATAGTGGCAGTCCTGATTGGTGATACGCAACAAACTAAGACGTTAGTTGACAAACTCTTTGCACACCAAATTTTAACCACAGGCTTAAGTTATCCCGTGGTACCGAAAGGACAAGAAGAAATTCGCTTGCAAGTGTCGGCAGATCATACCGACAAAGATATTGAGCTGTTATTGTCGGTAATCTCGTCTAATTAAGCGCCTATACATCAGTGGGTAGGTTATTACTTTTCTTGACCACCAATGGACCAAGCTGCTCTATCGCGTTAACTAGTCGACTCGCATCATGAAAAGACGCTGTGTTGCATCCTGTTATGAAATACCAATATCGACATTTTCAATCGATGCACCAGGATGATGTTTTTTGATCAAATCAGTCACACGTGGCTGATCTGCTTTAGGAACATCAACCATCACCAAAAATTGGCCTGCTGCAATCGCCGCTTCATATTGTTCGACAGTTTTGTTCGGAATAGAGATACCAATCATGGAGCTGGCCCAAGCACCAAAGCCGGCACCGAATAAAGTTAAGCCCAAAACGGCACCACCGCCCAAAACGAAGCCCGCAGGTGGAAAGCTCACTGCAATTAAACCGGCTAATAATCCCGTTGTGACGCCAGCGGCGGCACCGCGCTCTGCAGCAGGAATAATATCGGATGTTTGCAAAACACTGGCTTCGTGCAAGTGATTTTCTACTAAGCCGGCATGATCATTACCAACCACATGAATATGACGGTCTTGAATTCTGTATTGATGTAGTTCTTCGACAATGCTGCTGGTGGCATGAAGGCTAGGGGATAAAAAATACAAACGTTTCATAGCAACCTCCTAAAGGTGTGCATGGTTTATAAGTTTAGTTTTAAGCCTGTTAACTCAACTGTAGAACATTCGTTTAGGATATGCAATAAAGGTATTTAAGGTGATATCGGTTGTCTGACTAAACCTCGCATATGCATAAATTGTACACTGACGGTTAACCAGCTAGCGAGTGCAATAGACCACCAGATACCAAAAATGCTGGTTTCTAATATCACCAATGAGAACACAATAAACAGTGACGGTAATAACAATTGACGGACAAGGTTAAAGTACATCGGGATCGCTGCGCGTTTCATGCCTTGCAATACCGCGCCAGACACAAAAGACAGTACATAAGCGGGTAAAATTAACGCTTCAACACGTAAATAACCCACGCCCATTTCAATAATGTGAGAATCAGACGTAAAGAGGGCGATTAAGGGTCTGGCAAAGGCAAAGACGACAATCCCACCTAAAACCATCATGAGGGTGCCGATACGAATGGCATCAAAAGCCACTTTTTCCATTCGCTCAAACTTTTTGGCACCGAAGTTGACACTGACTAAGGATAAGACCGCGATATTAATCCCGACGGTGGGGAGTAAAACCAGTTGTTCAATTCTTAACGCGATCCCGAGACCTGCCACTGCATTTTCGCCAAAGCGGGCAACGGCAGAAGTAACAATAATCGATCCTAAAGCAATGAAAAACATATTGGTACTCGCTGGGAGGGATTGATTAAATAGGGCATGATATTGGCCGAGATTAGGTCGTAGATTGGACAAACTCAAACTTTGGCCAAGTCGACTTTGACGCACCTTAAGGGTTAGATACACGGCGCTGCCTAATTGCGTGAGGGCGGTGGCAGCCGCAAGACCATACACGCCCCAACCAAAGCCGAACATTAACAAAGGATCAAGCACGATATTGGCGAAAAAAGCCACAATCAAACTATTACGAAAGCTGGTCGTATCGCCTAATGAGTTGAGAATGCCATTGGCCGCCATTGCATGGGCCGACAATGCCAAGGTTGGCAAAATAATAGAGAGGTAGTGAACGGCATACTGGGTGTATTCACCTTCAGCACCCATGATACGAAACAAATCAGATGCAAAAAATAGTACGGTAAGGCCAATTAAAATAGCCGATAACCAAGCAAAAGAAAGAGCACGGCCCGCGATTTGTTCGGCCAAGTCTTGTCGACCTTCACCTCGCGCATTACCGACCAAGGCATTGGTGCCTTGACCTACCCCGATAGAGATCGCGATCCCCATAAAGTAGATAGGTGCGGCGAGTGAAATACCGGCCAAAGCCGTCGAAGATAACATTCCGGCATAGAAGTTATCTACGATGTAGTACATCGTATTAAAAAACATACCGACGCTAGCAGGAATCGCAATTTTTTTGAGTAAGTGTGGTATTGGGTCTGTGGTGAGGTTCAAGGTGATTCCTAGCACTGCGAATAACGGGGGTATCGACAGTATAATTGACGACTATCAAAATAGCAGAACCTTGATGAAAATAAGCCAAGGCTGAATGAACAGTGTTTACTTAATATGGATTTCCTTAACGGGGATTAAACCTCATTACGTCGTAAGAACCAAGGGATAAAAGGCGCATTGTATCGTGCCCAAATCGCATTCCCATTGATTTGATAGTGTGAACGCTGAATCCAATTTTCCAATTTGACTTTATGTTCGACATAATTCGATTCGCTCCAAAAACCAGCGTAACGAATGGCAGCGATAGTTTGACTGTCGACTTGGCGGAGATTGATGCGTTCATCATTGGGAAAGGGGAGGGTCGTAATGGTGTACGAGGCGGGCATCATAAAGCTCACGGCCCAACCGGTCTCCGATTTTTGTTGGCCGACCGGTGCGGTCATGGCTATATCTACTCGAGTGGTATTCTCCCCCGAAATATAATCAAATAGCCGTTTAAAAGCTTGATTGCCAACGTCTTCTATTTCACCTTGAACAACCGTTTCAGCCACGATATAAGATGGATATCGACGTATTTCGACGTTATCATTTTTTGACAGCACATCATAATGCGCTTCTTCTATCGCCATCACGGTCGTGGTTGATAAAGTCATCAGACAAAATATCGGTAGACTCAGCGGTTTTAGTATCGTCATATCGCATTAACTTGTAGGATCGATGAAAGTCATAGCTGTTAATTTTCGACAGTATGTGTCGCGCTAAGTTTTTCTCATTACTAAAATAACGATAAGATAATCGGTCGTTTGATGTTAGCGCTATAAACCAACAATATTGATAGGAAACGCGATGGTTTTAGAGAAAGCCCCCAGTTGGCAAGCAAAACTCGAGCAAGAGTTCGAACAGCCGTATATGCGCACTTTACAGGCCTTTCTACGGTCAGAACAAGCGCAAAACAAGGTGATTTATCCGCTGTCATCGAATTGGTTTCATGCTTTAGAAACCACGCCATTAGAGCAGGTCAAAGTCGTGATTTTGGGCCAAGATCCTTATCATCAACCGGGCCAAGCGCATGGTCTATGTTTTTCTGTTCAACCGGGTGTCAAAATCCCGCCTTCGTTGGCCAATATTTATCAAGAACTGGCAAGCGATGTCGGTGCTGAAAGTGTAAAACATGGTTATCTTGAAAGTTGGGCCACACAAGGGGTGTTATTACTGAATGCGGTTTTAACCGTAGAAGATTCAAAAGCCAACGCCCATCAAGGCAAAGGTTGGGAGATATTCACCGATAAAGTTATCAGCACGATCAACGAACACTGCGACCATGTAGTTTTTATGCTTTGGGGCAGTTACGCTCAGAAAAAAGGGGCGATGATTGATACGCAAAAACATTTGGTTCTAAAAGCACCTCATCCCTCGCCATTATCGGCTTATCGTGGTTTTTTCGGTTGCCAACATTTTAGTCAAGCTAACAGCTATCTTCAGCAACAAGGCCGAACAAAGATTGATTGGCAGCTGCCCAAAAAATAGAATGCGATCGATGGCGATATCCATATCCATGATCGCGTACAATACCCGCCATGATTAAGCTACAAAACCTTTCTGTCCGCCGTGGTATTCGATTACTTTTCGAATCTGTTAACGTCACCATTAATCCGGGTAAAAAAGTCGGGCTAACGGGCGCGAATGGGACCGGTAAGTCGAGTTTATTTGCTTTATTGCAAGATCAATTACACGCCGATCACGGTAGCGTGACAATACCACCACATTGGGTAACCGCACATGTGGCACAAGAAACCCCCGCAGTAGAGATCTGCGCCTTAGATTATGCTTTGCAAGGTGACGCCGAATATATTGAATTACAAACGGCATTAAAACAAGCGGAAGCCCTTCATGATGGCACTCAACAAAGTGAATTACACGATAAATTAGCGGCCATTGACGGCTACACCGCGCGCAGTCGAGCGGGTAAATTACTGCATGGCTTAGGCTTTAAAGCTGAGCAAGAGTTATTACCTGTTTCTAGCTTTTCAGGTGGCTGGCGGATGCGGCTAAATTTGGCGCAAGCCTTGATGTGTCGTTCGGATTTATTGCTACTCGATGAGCCAACCAACCATTTAGATTTAGAAGCGGTGTATTGGTTAGAAGAATGGCTGCGAGGTTACCAAGGTACTTTAGTATTAATCTCGCACGATCGTGACTTTTTAGATCGCGTTGTCACCCAAGTCTGCCATATTGAACAACAAGGCATTAAAAGTTATACCGGTAACTATTCTGATTTTGAGTTGGCCAGAGCAGAGCACCTAGCGAATCAACAAGCGGCGCATCAAAAACAACAACGTGAAATTGCCCATATTCGGAGTTATGTCAATCGCTTCAAAGCCCAAGCGACCAAAGCCAGGCAAGCGCAAAGCAGAATAAAAGCACTAGAACGCATGGAGTTAATTGCACCTGCCCATGTTGACTCGCCATTTCATTTTCGGTTTTTCCCGCCAACGCGTCTGGTGGCACCATTGTTGAGCCTAGATAAAATTGCAGTCGGTTATGGAGAAACGCCTTTATTATCCGGTATTAAGTTGTCATTAGCCCCGGGTGATAGAATCGGTTTGTTGGGACCAAATGGTGCTGGTAAGTCGACATTAATTAAACTCATTGCAGGCGAACTACCGCCATTACAAGGCAAACGTAAAGAAGCCAAAGACATTCGCATTGCTTACTTTGCTCAGCACCAATTAGAACAATTGTATGTTGATGATAGTCCCGTTAAGCATATCCAACGCCTAGACCCCAAAGCATCCGAAGGGGAATGTCGTAATTATGTCGGTGGATTTGGCTTTCATGGTGATGATGCTTTGGCACCGGTTGGCCCATTTTCCGGGGGTGAAAAAGCGCGTTTAGTATTGGCGTTATTAGTCTATCAAAAGCCCGCAGTATTACTGCTTGATGAACCGACGAACCACTTAGATCTAGAAATGCGTTTGGCATTGACGATGGCATTGCAAGACTTTGAAGGGGCTTTAGTGGTGGTCTCTCATGATCGGCACTTAATACGGACCGTAGCGGATGATTTATGGCTAGTATCGGACGGTCAAGCCAAACCATTTGATGGCGACTTAGATGATTATCGTCAATGGCTATTAGCGAAAGATAAGCCAGCTAAATCCGAAGAGACGTCCGTTGCAAGCAATACCAAAAAAGAAGACAGACGTGTAGCGGCAGAAGCTAGACAACGTCTACAGCCATTGAGAAATACCATAAATAAAGCAGAGAAAGACATGGCTACATTACAATTAGTGATCGGCAATGTCGAACAAAAATTAGCGGACAATAGTCTGTATGAAGCCACTAAAAAAGACGAGTTAAAAGGCTTGTTAGCAGAACAAGCTGCAGCAAAATCACAATTAGAATTAGTAGAAATGGCGTGGCTAGAAGCCAGTGAAGCCATAGAACTAGCAACACAACAAGCTTAACAAAGCTTATTACATTGAGGAAAGAATGTGGCTTTATTGTCATTAAAACAAGTCACCGTCAGTTATGGCGGACCTAACTTATTAAATAAAGTCGACTTTCAACTCGACCGGGGTGAACGGGTCTGTTTAGTTGGGCGAAATGGCGCCGGTAAGTCTACGTTAATGAAGTTGATTGCGGGTGAGTTAACAGCAGATGCGGGTGAAATTAGAGGTCAAAACTTAAAGATCGCACGGTTAGAACAAGAAGTCTCGGGTAGCACGGATGGCAGTGTATTTGATGTCGTTGCCCAAGGGTTGGGTGAAGTCGCCCCCTTATTAATTGAATATCATCATGTTTTACATCAGTTAGAAACCGATACATCAGATAGTGTGATGGCGGCGCTAGAAAAAGCCCAAAGTAAATTAGAAGCGGCTGACGGTTGGAGTGTTGAACAACGGGTAGAAAGTGTTATTTCCCGTTTATCATTGAATGCTGACAGCGAGTTTTCAGCATTATCTGGCGGTATGAAACGTCGCGTTTTGTTGGCACAAGCCTTGGTGAAAGACCCCGATATCTTATTGTTAGATGAACCGACGAACCATTTGGATATTAGCTCTATCACTTGGCTCGAAGAGTTTCTGAAAAGCTATGCTGGCACCGTATTGTTTATTACCCATGACCGAACATTTTTACAAGCCCTAGCAACCCGCATCGTGCAGTTAGATCGAGGTAATCTAGTTAGCTTTCCGGGTGACTATCAGAGTTTTTTGCAACGCCGCGAAGCATTATTAGCAGAAGAAGAGCAACAAAATGCGCTGTTTGATAAAAAGTTGGCACAAGAAGAAGTTTGGATCCGCCAAGGCATTAAAGCGCGCCGAACCCGTAATGAAGGTCGCGTCAGAGCATTAGAACAGTTACGCCGTGAGCGCAGCCAACGCCGTGAAAAGCAAGGCAACGTGAAAATGCAATTACAAGATGCACAACGCAGCGGCAAGCTCGTTATCGAAGCCGAAAATTTGATGCAAAGTTATGATGGTCGGACCTTATTCTCAAACTTTACGACATTGATTCAACGCGGCGACCGTATTGGCGTCATTGGCCCTAACGGTTGCGGTAAGAGTACTTTACTGTCGATATTATTAGGCAAAAATAAACCTGAACAAGGCGAAGTCACATTAGGGACTAATTTAGAAGTGGCTTATTTTGATCAACTGCGTAGTCAGCTCAATGAAGAAGCGAGTGTGGTTGATAATGTCGGCCAAGGCAGCGATTTTGTTGAAATAGGCGATTCACGCAAGCATATTATGGGGTATTTGCAGGACTTTCTATTCACCCCTGAGCGTGCTAGGACACCCGTTAAAGCTCTATCAGGTGGAGAACGAAACCGATTGTTATTAGCGAAGTTATTCACACAACCCGCTAATTTATTGGTGATGGATGAGCCGACCAATGATCTTGATGCAGAAACCTTAGATCTGTTAGAAGATTTGTTGATGAATTATCATGGCACACTACTATTGGTAAGTCATGATAGGGCGTTTCTCAATAATGTTGCGACCAGTACCATCGTATTTGATGATGATAATCAAGTACGAGAATATGTGGGTGGCTATGATGATTGGGTGCATCAGCGTCAATTAGATAAAAAAGACACACAAGCCAGCGTAAAGACGGTAGTCAAACCCGTTAAATCGACCAATAAAAAGGCAGCCTTAAGTTATCAGGAGCAGTTGGATTTAGCGGCATTACCTAAGCAAATAGAGATGTTGGAGCTACAACAATCGGAATTGCTGAACCGCATTGGACAAGCTGATTTTTATCAACAATCTGCGGATAAAGTGTCATCGGTACAAACGCAGTTAGCACAATTGACGACTGATTTAGATAATGCCTATGATCGTTGGCAACAATTAGAAGCGAAACAGGAAAATAGCTAATGACGGAACCTGAGTTAGTGTATTCGGTGACAGAAGCCGATCAAACTATTCAGGTTTGGCAACAAGATGGCTTACGTTGGCTAGCATTTGATGATGAATTAATTCAGACAGAAATTGCGTTAGACAGACCCGACCATTTACCGGAATCATTCAGTCGGGCGATGTTGTCGGGTGTGATGTTTTCCGAACAGCCCAAACGGGTTTTACTGGCAGGAACCGGGGGGGGATCGACAGCGCGTTATTTTGCCAGCCGGTTTCCCGATATCACAGGGGAAGGGGTTGAACTGTCATCAACGGTGATCGATATCGCTCAAAACTATTTTGATTGGCCAATGGGTGACAATTGGCAATTGATTGAAGCGGATATTCGACAATATGTTCAAAACTGTTCTTATCGTTATGATTTAATTGTCATGGATATTGCGGTAGGACAGAAAACGCCTACTTGGTTAAGCGATGTTTCATTTTTGAATCGTTGTCGGGCTTGTTTAACACCAGAGGGTCATATGGCGATTAATCTGATCGTGGAAAATGCAGATGACTTTGTCAGTCGGCTTGCTGCAATACGACAGGCTTTCGATAGGCAAACCGTGTGTCTTTCGCTATCAGAACACCGTAACGTCCTTGTATTTGCTTTTAATCAAAGACCACAGCAAGCTAGTGATATTGACCTTGATGATCTGACGTCCATAGAAGCGCGTTGGCAAATAGAGTTTGGACAGTTTTATCAGCAAATGTTATTGGATAATCCGGTAGGCAGCGGTATCTTTTAACAATGAAACGGCTGAGGTCGATAAGTTTAAGCTACAGAGATAAGGGATACATTGGATGGAGACCATGACGATTATCGCAGAGTGGATCACGATCATAAACGGTATTGTTTGGGGGCCGGTTATGCTCATTCTGATTCTTGGCACTGGGTTTGTTTTAATGATCGGCCTCAAGTTCATGCCGATTCTCAAATTGGGCTATGGCACCAGAATGTTATGGCAAGGTCGTGAATCCCCTACGGAACAAGGCGGTGATATATCACCTTTTAATGCCTTGATGACTTCTCTCTCAGCAACCATCGGTACCGGTAATATTGCGGGTGTTGCGACTGCGATATTCTTAGGCGGCCCGGGTGCATTATTTTGGATGTGGATGACCGCCTTAGTGGGGATGGCCACGAAATATGCCGAAGCAGTATTGGCCGTTCATTATCGGGAAACCGATGATAATGGCAATAAAATCGGCGGCCCAATGTATTACATTAAGAACGGTTTGGGTAAGCGGTTTACTTGGTTGGGGACTTTATTTGCTGTTTTTGGTGCTTTAGCGGGATTTGGGATTGGTAATACCATTCAAGCGAACTCAGTCGCCGATGCCTTATATTCGAAGTTTGATATATCGCATACCTTAACCGGGCTCATTATTGCTACATTAGTCGCGGCTGTGCTGTTAGGCGGTATTAAGCGAATTGCATCTGTTGCGGGTAAATTAGTGCCGTTGATGGCGATAAGCTACGTATTAGCTGCAACGACGATATTAGTCTTACATGCGGATCAACTACCGCACGCTTTTGCGCTTATTTTTACGCATGCTTTCACCCCTATTGCTGCAACAGGGGGCTTTGCTGGCGCAGCAGTGTGGGCGGCGATTCGTTTTGGTGTGGCTCGTGGTATATTTTCGAATGAGGCGGGCTTAGGTAGTGCGCCGATAGCCCATGCTGCTGCCATCACGAATAGTCCGGTCAGGCAGGGTACTGTGGCCATGATGGGTACATTTATCGACACGATTATTATTTGCTCTATGACTGGGCTTGTGATTATTGTGTCAGGTGTGTGGACTAGTGGTGAGACAGGTGCCAGTCTATCTTCATTAGCGTTTGAGTCCGCTATGCCTGGCCTCGGTGGGTATATTGTGACATTAGGCTTAAGTATTTTCGCTTTCACGACGATTCTAGGTTGGAGTATTTACAGCGAGAAATGTGTGGAATATCTGTTCGGAGTTAAAGCCATTACACCGTTTCGAGTTTTGTGGGTCTTGGCAGTACCATTAGGTGCAATGGCAAATTTATCTTTTATTTGGCTGGTGGCCGATACCTTGAATGCGTTAATGGCGATACCGAACTTGATTGCATTGTTACTATTGAGCCCTGTCGTATTTAAATTAACCAAAGCTTATTTTGCACAATAACACAGGGCTTATTGATATACCCACAAGCCCTGTTTATAGCGTCACGAAGCGTTATTCATCGAGTAGGGCATCTCGGTCATCTTCACGGATACGTGGCATAATCCACATCTCATAAATGGACACAATCCACATAAAGGCAAAAGACAATGCCATAGTGGCGCCGCCAATAATAACCAGCCAAGCAAAATGTGGGTTTAATTTCGTTAACCACCAAGATGCAATATCGATAATCAGGAAGATGTAAGGCATCACGATGACGGTGGATTTCAATATTTTGGGAATGCCAGAGGCTAAGCTGAAAATCAGACCGACAAACATAAAGATAAAGGCGATACCAAATAAATGAATATGCGATACACGGGCGAGCGATGAAAAGCTGGCGCCGGTATCTGTTTCTGCTTTTTTAGCGATGTTTTCAAAAGAAGTGAAGTCTGGCACAGGTAAGCCCGATGTAGCGCTATGACAAGCAATACAACTGTTGTCTACAATTTGGCGTATACCATCTTTATGAAAGGCTTTTTCATTCGCGCCTTTTCTAACCCAATTAATAATTTTGAGACGATCTTGTTCTGGAGCCATTAATTTCATAGAACCGTTCAATTTTGCTTCAAGTACCGACCCAGAACGTTTGCCATAATAACTATAGACAATATCGTCTACGGATAAACCGAGTTCGCCATCGGCCATGCCATGGGTAAACTGAATTTGTATCAAGGCCATCATATAACCAACAGCAACGACTATTAAGTAGCCGGTAAAAAGTGACTTAAGTGCGGTACCTTGGCTGGAAAGGTTGATATTATGAGGCTGTTGCATGGTCATTGTTGTACTCCGATGCTATTGGGTGTTTTTTGACAGTTTTGTGGGAGTTATGTCGAGTGATAATGTTATCTATTATTGCAGTATTCTGATAATGATGTCGGATGAAATTAGACTATGTATTGGTCAATTAATTCCTACAGTTGTATCGATGCGGCTATAGTGAAATTGTGTTCTTTCGGGCAATAAAAAAGCCGACTAACAAAAGTTAGTCGGCTTTTTCAGTATATAGCTGGAAGTGCTATTTAGCCTGGAACAACGTTCTCAGCTTGAGGACCTTTTTGTCCTTGTGTGACTTCCATCGTTACGGCTTGACCTTCTTTTAAAGATTTAAAACCGTCTGCTTGGATAGCTGTGTGGTGTACGAATACATCAGGACCATCTGCTTGCTCGATAAAACCGAAACCTTTTTCGTCGTTAAACCATTTAACGGTGCCTGTTACT
>JAIBDY010000017.1 GCA_024685995.1 Piscirickettsiaceae bacterium
AAAAAACTTTCCAAGCCACCATATGACGATGAAAGCACTTTAATACAAAATCTAATCAACAGTGATCCGGCTGCTTTTGAATATGTGGTGGCAGAATACCATAATCTGATGCTATCTGTGGCAAGAGCCATCGTCGGTCAAAGCATTGCAGATGAGGTTGTACAAGAAGCATGGCTATCAGCCATCAAGGCCTTACCAAAGTTTGAAGGTCGCTCTTCTCTCAAAACATGGCTGATCCAAATTGTCAGCAATGGCGCTAAGAGTCGTATTCGGAGAGAGAATCGCTATACGTCTTTAGATGAAGGCTGGGAAGCCGCCCCCGCTGACAAGTTTGACCACAAAGGTCACCGCCTCAACGACGTGCCTGCTTGGGAACAAGACTCGCCAGAAGCCTTATTAGCCAACGAACAATTACAATCCGTCATTGAAGATACTTTTCAAGCTTTGCCCGCCATGCAACGTGCCACAATGACGATGATTGATATGGAAGGTTATAAAATAGAACAAGTTTGTAACATTTTAGACATTTCTTCGTCTAACGCTAGGGTATTACTGCATCGGGCCCGCTTAACGATTCATCAATGTATTGAACAATATCAGGATAATTAACCATGCTGCAATGTAAAGATGTCGTGCGAGAAACCAGTGACTACCTTGATGGTGACTTGCCGTTATTCAAACGCGTCGGCATTTTGTTACATATCGCAATTTGTCGGGGTTGCCGTCATTATGTCAACCAAGTTCAGCAGACGATTCGAGTGGTGTCGGTGACTCAGCCCAAAGAGTTTGATAACACCGACACCCAAGCATTGGCAATGCAGCTTCATGCCGCCTATGAAAAATCGCAGTCGGATAATGTTTAACGCTGATATTTAGCCTTCCATTCGGCGTAAGGCATATCGTAAACATATTCCCGTGCTTGTTCATAATCAATTGCTATTCCCTTCTCTTCTGCCGCCGCCATGTACCATTTTGATAAACAATTACGACAGAACCCTGCCAAGTCCATTAAATCGATATTCTGCACATCGGTATGCTGTTGTAAATGTGCGAGTAAACGACGAAAAGCCGCAGCTTCTAATTCAATTTGTGTTTGCTGATCCATAATCATTCTCTTAATATAAAAAGCACCGTACATGATGACTGTCGGTGAGTTGGGTTTGTTCCGGATAGTGCTCCAAACATCGCGGCATAACACTTGGGCAGCGCTGATGGAAATGGCAACCTTTGGGTGGATTGGCCGGCGAAGGTAATTCGCCTTCTAAGCGGATAACTGGGCGCTCTGACTGTTCATCTAGTTTAGGCACTGCCGCTAATAAAGCTTGCGTATACGGATGTTTGGGTGATTGTAACACTTCATCCCGTCGGCCTTGCTCAACAATCCGACCGAGGTACATGACTGCCACACTGTGTGCCAAATAATCGACGACAGCGATATTGTGAGTAATAAAGAGGTACGACAACTTAAACTCTTGTTGCAATTCGCGTAAGAGATTCAATATTTGCGCTTGTACCGACACATCCAAAGCACTGGTCGGTTCATCACAAATTATGATTTTAGGATCCGCCGCCAAGGCTCTCGCAATACAGATCCGTTGCCGTTGCCCCCCTGAAAATTCATGCGGATAGCGGTGTTTATATTGCGTATCCAATCCGACCCTCTCCAACAAGGCGTCGACGCGTTTTGCTCTAGCCGTGGCATCCTTATTGACCAATCCTGAAATCATTGCTTCTTCGATCACCTGCATGACAGTCATGCGCGGGTTCATTGAGGCATAAGGATCTTGAAATACGATTTGTAATGCGTTGCGGTGTTGCTTTAACTGACTCGGCGAAAGTTGGTTTAATACCGCTTGTTGGTATGTCACATTGCCTGCTGTCACTGGTATTAATTGTAGAATAGCTTTGCCCACAGTCGTCTTACCACATCCGGACTCCCCCACCAAGGCAACCGTTTCGGCTTGTCTTAATTGTAAACTGACATCATCGACCGCCTTAACATGCCCTATCACGCGTTGAAACAGGCCTTTTCTAATTGGGAAATGTACCCGTAATGTTGAGACAGTCAAAACCGGCGATTCGGTTGTCGCAATTTCTTTTATAGGTGAATGAGTAAAAGCTTGTGCTTTTGAAACCGTCTTACCCTTGTGTTCAGACGCCAATAAATGACAACGTGCACCGTGTTCATTTTCTTCAATCCATTCAGGTATCATTGTACGACAATGCGTCAATGCTAAATCACATCTCTCGACAAAACGACAGCCCTTAAACACGGTGTCCAATGCGGGAACATTACCTTTGATCACTGTTAATTGCTGTTGGCGTTTTTGTCCCGTTGGCAAGGCTTCAAACAGTTTCTGACTATAGGGATGTTTCGCTTGTTTAAAAAACTGTTCTCGATGTCCGGTTTCGACTATTTGCCCTGCATACATCACGGCGACATGATCTGCCATTTGGGCCACAATGGCTAGATCATGGCTAATCAACAAAATCGCCATACCTGTATCGCGTTGGATTTGTTTTAGCAATTCTAATATTTGCGCTTGAATCGTGACATCCAGCGCCGTTGTTGGTTCATCTGCAATCAACAACTCTGGTTCACCCGCTAAGGCAATCGCAATCATGACGCGTTGTTTCATGCCACCAGATAATTGATGCGGGTAATCTTTAAGCCGCTGCTGTGGATCGGGAATGCCTACCGACATTAATAACGTAATAATACGATCGTGTAGCGCTTGTCCTTCGATCTCAAAATGCCATTGCAGTGATTCCCCAATTTGCTGCCCGACTGTGAGGACAGGATTCAAAGAGCTCTGCGGCTCTTGGAAAATCATGGCAATACGACGGCCGCGAATATGCTGCATGTCTGCTTCTGATACTGTTAATAAATCTTGGCCCGCCAATTCAACTTGTCCGGCAACGATGCGACTCACCGGTTGTGGGTTTAAGCGCAATAACGATAAGGCTGTCATGGACTTGCCACAGCCCGATTCACCTAATAGCGCAAAGGTTTTTCCTTTCTCCAGCGTAAAACTGACGTCATCAACAGGTTTAATAGGTTTTGTAGCTGAGCCAATATGCGTCGTCAGCCCAGTGACTTTTAATAAGCTTGTCATGCGGTTTTGTCTGCTCTGGGGTCAAAGGCATCACGGACTACATCCGCGAATAAGTTGGCAGCTAATACCAGCACAAACATGAAAAAGAAAGCCGCTGTTAGTGACCACCAGACCACTGGATCACGCGCCATTTCTAAGCGCGCACTGTTGATCATATTGCCCCAACTGATCATAGACGGATCGACACCAACACCAACATACGATAAAACCGCCTCAGCTAACACTAGCCCGCTGAAGTCCAACACAACTGAAATCATCACGATGTGCATCAAATTAGGCAAAATATGCCGATGCAAGATACTCGGACCATTGGCACCCAATGCCCGCGCCGCTAGAACGTATTCAGATTCGCGTAATTTCAATGTTTCACCACGCAAAATACGACACAATCCCGTCCAACTCGTGACACCTAAAATAATACAGAGAAACAGCAGGCGCATATCGGCGCGCTCGGCAATTGTGACAAAATTTTCAGGATGATTATTCATATACACTTGCAACATCAATACAGCTGCTGCAATTAATAACACCCCTGGAATCGAGTTAAGGGTCGTATAGATATACTGAATCACATCATCTACCCAGCCTCTAAAGTACCCGGCAGCAATACCCATGGAAATGGCCAATGGCAACATCACTAACGTTGTCAGAGTACCGATAACTAATCCGGTTCGAATACTTTTAAGCGACTGATACAACACGTCTTGGCCAACTTTATCTGTCCCAAAAACATGATAATCAACACTCAATGCCGCTACATTAAATGCCACTATTAGCATACTGGCTAACAACACCAATGCGGTACGTATTGGGTAAGTGGACTTCCCGCTTACGACTCGCTTCAACTCTACTACCCCACTATTTTGATGGCGCTTTGCAAGGTACATGACTAATATTATAGAAAGTACTATCCACCAACTCATCGCTTTAATACTTGATGACGTCATGGTCTGTTGAATATCAGGCCACTTATCCTGTTCTGACGCAAGGTGTGCTCCTGCGTATTGTAACTTTGGATAGCTGTAATCGATTTCAGATGTCGAGCCTGTTTGCATTTCGCGGGTAAAAGCACGTGTGGCGAATGGCGCAGAGTAGGTTTTCTCCACTTGCTCTCGTAAAGGCATGATCGCGACGTCTAATAAGGAAATGACTTCGGTTGCATAGTGTTGCTGGTCAGACTCACCAGTGTTGTCCAACGCTAAACGAAAATGAACAGAGTCCAGTAAGCCCACCACAACGTATGACAGTAAAATCATGATGGAAATCACGCCGCGTTTGCGCTTGATAACCGACTTCCACGGTGCCCGTAGATGAGGATGTCGACGAATATAGACTAGGCCAGCCGTCACGACCCCTAACAGGAGATAGATCAGGAGATCGGTCCATAAAAATACAGGCAGGAAAGATAAAGACGACATAGTCGTTATTTCGATAACCCAGAAATATCTACTTTTAAAGCTTTTGGCAGCGAAAACTCAACTTTTTCAGGTCGGCCATCTAACTCTTTCACGCTGGTAACACCGAGCTGTTTCAATCGTTTGACAACATTTTTGACTAACAACTCCGGCGCTGATGCACCCGCAGTCAAACCAAGGCGAGACTTTCCGCTAAACCATTCAGGATCAACTTCTTCTGCGTTATCAACTAGGTATGCGCGTGTACCTAGATTATCTGATAATTCACGCAAGCGGTTTGAATTAGAGCTATTTTTAGACCCCACAACCAGTACAACATCGCATTGCTTAGCTAAGCTTTTAACCGCATCTTGGCGGTTTTGAGTCGCATAACAGATATCATCTTTTCGAGGCCCTTCAATGGCCGGAAAATGCTGTCTTAACGCATCTATCACTCGAGAGGTATCATCCACAGATAAGGTGGTTTGTGTCACAAAGGCTAAATCACCTGGGTTTTTCACTTGCAACTTAGCGACATCTTCTGGGGTTTCGACTAAGTACATACCGCCAGTATCAGAGGTATATTGCCCCATCGTGCCTTCGACTTCAGGATGACCGACATGGCCAATTAAAATGCACTCTTTGCCCAACTTCTCAAATTTAGCCACTTCCATATGTACTTTCGTGACTAAAGGACATGTAGCATCAAATACGTTTAAACCGCGTTCCTTACCTTGCGCTTGGACCTGCTTTGAAACACCGTGCGCACTAAATATCAAAATGCTATTGTCAGGTACTTCATCCACTTCATCGACAAAGACCGCCCCTTTCTGTCGTAAGTCTTCGACAACAAAACGATTATGCACCACTTCGTGGCGTACATAGATAGGGGCACCAAAAATCGTTAAAGCACGCTCCACTATTTCAATCGCGCGATCAACACCAGCACAGAAACCTCTCGGATTTGCTAATAATAACTCCATCGTTACAGTACTGCCTCTGGATACGAGCCTAAAACACGACACATCGATGAGGCTTGCTCTAGCTGCTCAAGTGCTTTGGCAATATTGCCATCATTACGATGGCCTTCAATATCGATAAAAAACACATATTCCCAAATCCCTTGTCTCGACGGTCTAGACTCAATGCGAGACATCGTAATACCGCCCTTCGCCAAGGGTTCTAGCAAACTATATAAGGCACCAGGTTGGTTCTTTGTTGACACCAATAATGCCGTTTTATCGCGTCCAGATCGGCCAATATCTTGTCGGCCGATAACCAGAAAACGAGTGGTATTATTCGCTTCATCTTCGATATTGTTAGCAAGCGTTCTCAAGTCATAAATTTCGGCCGCACGATTAGCTGCGATCGCAGCGCTGCCTGGCTCACCAGCGACGATTTTTGCGGCTTCAGAGTTACTACTGGCCGAGACTTGTTCACAATCAGGACAGTGCGTTGCTAACCATTGTTTACATTGTGCTAAAGCTTGCGGATGACCATATACTTTTGAGACATCGGACAACGCACTTTCTTTACTCAATAAGTAATGATGAATCCGTAACGACACCTCGCCATTGATCCTCAATGGCGTATTAATAAAACGATCTAAAGTATGCGATACCATCCCTTCTGTTGAATTCTCCACTGGGACAACACCATAACTGGCATGGCCCTTTTCAACCGCATTAAAGACATCTGCAATAGTCGACATCGGTTGTGGTTCGATTGACCCACCGAATTGTTTTAGTGTCGCGGCTTGCGTAAATGACCCCTCGGGGCCTAAATAAGCGACTTGTAACGGCTTTTCAGCCGCGAGACATGCTGACATGATTTCGCGGAACAAGCGTGCCACTTCTTTGGCATCCAGAGGGCCTTGATTACGCTCCATGACTTGCCGTAATACCATTGCTTCACGTTCTGGGCGATAAAAATCTGTTTGCTCACCGTTGGCAATCTTGATTTTGGCCACCTCTTGCGCCATTTCAGTCCGCTGGTTGAGTAAAGCCTGAATTTGCAAATCAATCTCATCAATTTGTTGACGAATTACTTGCAGGGCTTGCTTTTCACGTATCTGTGTCACCTTGGCCTACCTTAAACACGCCATCGGTAATGAGTCATTTCTAAACGCTCTGTCATTATTCATTATCTTCCACGGTTGTTTCATTATCGTCTACTAATGATGCCTCAATATCTTCTTCAACTTCCAGCACGCGTTCAAGACCAACGAGTTTTTCTTTCTTAGTCAAATTGATCAGTTTCACGCCTTGGGTATTTCGACCCACTATAGAGACATCTTTGACGGGGGTTCGTACCAAAGTACCACCATTGGTGATCAACATGATTTGGTGTTCATCTAAAACTTGTACCGCGCCGACAACCTGGCCATTTCGTTCAGAAGTTTGAATCGAAATAATGCCTTGACCACCGCGTCCTTGCACACGGTATTCTGCTAGATGTGTACGTTTACCAAAGCCAAACTCGGTCGCCGTTAAGATTGCACCATCTTCGTCATGTGCAATGATAAGTGAAATGATTTTTTCATTTTCTGGCAATCGCATACCACGGACACCACGTGAAACACGGCCCATAGAGCGAACATCGGTTTCATCAAAACGAATAACTTTACCGCCAGAACTAAACAGCATAATGTCTGATTGGCCATTCGTTAAGGCAACATCAACTAATTTGTCGTCATCCTTCAAGTCAACCGCGATAATGCCATTGGCTCTTGGTCGAGAGTAATCCACTAATGGCGTTTTCTTAACCGTCCCTGATTCTGTCGCCATAAAGATAAATTTATCGGCCTCAAATTCGCGGATGGCGAGCACAGCATTAATTTTCTCACCCTCTTCTAAAGGCAATAAGTTCACTATCGGCTTACCGCGCGCAGCACGACCACCTTGTGGCAATTCGTAAACTTTTTTCCAGTACACTTTACCCGCGCTTGAGAAGCACAATAAGGTATCGTGCGTATTAGCAATAAAAAGATGTTCAATAAAGTCTTCATCTTTCATTGCGGTCGCAGACTTGCCCTTACCTCCACGACGTTGCGCTTGATAGGTATCTAATTGTTGCGTTTTAGCATAACCCGCATGCGAAAGCGTCACGACCATTTCTTCTTCGGTAATCAAGTCTTCTAACGTGAGATCAAGATGGGTATCTAGAATTTCCGTACGGCGTTCATCTCCATACTCTTCTTTGACTTTAACCAATTCTTCACGAATCACAGCCATCAAATTATCGGGATCGCTCAAAATCGCCAGCAATTTAGCAATTTCGGCCAAGACTTCTCGGTATTCATCTAATATCTTATCTTGTTCTAAGCCTGTTAATCGGTGCAGGCG
Organism: Piscirickettsiaceae bacterium; assembly: GCA_024685995.1. Lineage (GTDB taxonomy): Bacteria > Pseudomonadota > Gammaproteobacteria > Nitrosococcales > Methylophagaceae. The sequence continues at coordinate 7,855 of JAIBDY010000017.1, forward strand.
CATATCTAAAATAGCTTGTGCTTGTGTCGCCGACAAATGATATTCACCATTGACAAGGCCCAACTCAGCTGCAAGCCCTTCTGGACGTGATGCTTCAGCACCAGCAGCACCCAGCATATCTAAGATCATCTTCGAGCCCCAGCCTTTTGACAATAATGCGGCTTTGGCCTCGGCAGGGTTGGTTGACGCTTTAATCAGTTCGATAACTTCATCAATATTGGCTAAAGCGGTCGCTAAACCTTCTAAGATATGCGCGCGATCACGTGCTTTGCGTAACTCGAATAAAGATCGACGCGTCACCACTTCACGACGATGGCGAATAAACGCATCTAAAATCGCTTTGAGCCCTAATAATCGTGGCTGTCCATCGACGATAGCCACCATATTGATACCAAACACCGTTTGCATTTGGGTCTGTTTATAAAGGTTATTCAGGACGACTTCCGGTACCTCGCCGCGTTTGAGAACCACAACCATACGCATACCATCTTTATCAGACTCGTCACGCAAGGCCGAAATACCTTCAATTTTCTTTTCTTTAACTAGCTCGGCAATTTTTTCTAATAAACGCGCTTTATTGACTTGGTATGGTAACTCATTGACCACAATACTTTGTTGGCCTGTACTGTCATTGGTTTCAATATCTGCTCTAGCACGAATATGAACGCGACCTCGGCCTGTTCGATAGGCCTCACTAATCCCTCTAGCACCATTAATCATCGCTGCTGTTGGGAAGTCTGGTCCTGGAATATGCTTCATCAAACCCGCCACATCTATATCGGGCTGGTCAACGGTCGCAATACAAGCATTTAAGATTTCTGTCAGATTATGGGGTGGAATATTGGTCGCCATGCCCACCGCAATACCTGAAGAACCATTGACTAATAGTGCTGGAATTTTGGTTGGCAGAACCGACGGTTCGTGCTCTGACTCATCATAGTTAGCAATGAAATCGACGGTTTCTTTTTCCAGATCCGCCAGCATTTCATGGGTGATTTTAGCCATACGAACTTCGGTATAACGCATCGCAGCTGGCGAATCACCATCCACCGAACCAAAGTTACCTTGCCCATCAACCAGCATATAACGCATAGAGAATGGTTGTGCCATCCGTACCATCGTGTCATAAACCGCAGTATCGCCATGCGGGTGATATTTACCAATGACGTCACCCACGATCCGAGCTGACTTTTTATAGGAACCGTTCCAGTTATTACCCAACTCCCGCATGGCGTATAACACACGACGATGAACGGGTTTCAAACCATCTCTGACATCGGGAAGCGCCCGTCCGACTATGACACTCATCGCATAATCGAGATAAGACTGCTTCATCTCATCTTCTATATCAATCGAGTCCAATTCTAAGGCAATATCAGTCATCTAACTTATCATCCAAGTAAATAGTAAACGCTATCGAGCAACGAAACCATAATCCTACCATTTAAGGCGGTTTACTGCACGTTTGTCGTCAGACATGACTAGGGGGTAGTGTCAGAAAAATAACCGCTTAAATCGTCCTCTAAGGTCGATAATAGTTTTTTGAAGCCAATTTTCCACCCATTGACAACGTTTGACGGGGTGGTTTCTGTAATATCGATATCAATATGCAAACCAGTTTGGAAAATCACCTCGTCTGTTGTTGCATAATTATCCGTCATAAAAAACTGCATTTCTAGAATCGCTTGCGGCCGATAGTCAGCTATTTTGACGCCATACAGTCCCGTCACTGCGGTCTCGAGTATCAGGTCAGCGGGCTGAGACCCATCTAAAATAACGGCATGAAATAAGCCTGTCTTTTGCAACCAACGTTGGATCTGTGTGGTAAACATGTCTTCGGGCGTATCAAAAAACTCATGATCGGGTTGCGGTTGGAAGGCATTGTCTCCAACTTTAAAAACTAAGTTTTTAGCTTTAAACTGCGAAGTCACTTTCACTGGAGCAAGATATAACACTTTACCGGCCGATTTATCATGCTCCTTTAAACCGCGATCGACATCGATCACATAGAAGAATTGAGGCTGCTCTGTTAATGCGTCATCCGGCTTGGTGGCTATCACGCCAAAACACCCCGTCAAACTTAATACCCATATAACAATCAGACCGTGCTTGATGATCGAACCCTTCATTTATATCCCCATTGTCGCTTGGACTTTAGTCAAAGTTATTACAGCCGCTATAATAAATTAACTCTCATTAGAATGCTCGTTATGAACCTATTAAAAGAACAAATCCGCGATATCGTCGACTTCCCTAAACCGGGAATAGTGTTTAAAGACATTACGCCGCTACTCAAGGACCCCGACAGCCTTCAACTTGTCGTGCAACAACTGGCAGCCCCGTATATAAAAGCGGACATTACTGCCGTTGCTGGCATGGAAGCACGGGGATTTATTTTTGGCAGTTTGGTTGCCAATTACTTGGGAGTTGGCTTTATTCCGCTCCGAAAACCAGGAAAACTACCTTACAACGTTGCCAGCGTTGATTACACGCTAGAGTATGGTAACGCTAGCCTTGAAGCTCATATCGATGCCATCGAACAAGGCGACCGCATATTATTAATTGACGACTTATTGGCGACCGGCGGGACGGCCAAAGCCAGTTGCCAATTGGTTGAACAGTTAGGTGGCGAGGTAATTGCTTGTGCCTTTGTGATCGAATTGGCTTTGCTTTCTGGCCGTGAACAATTAAGCGCTTACCCTATTCACACCTTGATTACCTACTAATGTTAAAGAAAACCTTATTCATCTGGCTATTGAGTTTACAGTCCGTCAGCTATGCTGAACAGTTTCAGCCAGCTATTACTGACACCCAATGGGAGCTAGTCACTAGCCCGATTGAGTGTACGCTACAACAAACTATCCGCGATTTTGGTGAGGCGCGATTTGCGCAAGTTGCAGGTGGCCCTTTTGCATTGGTTTTTCAGACCTCGACACAACCCTCTAAGCAAGGCAATGTCACATTCGAAATCGCACAAGCCCCATGGCAAAATAGCGAGCAACGCCAAGATTTAATTATCGTCAAAGCACGTCAAGGGCAAACACAATTTCGCATCACCGGTGTCAATGCCCGCCAAGCGCTCAATCACATCAATGAAGGACGATTTCCAACAATTTTTTATCTCAGTCAGCATAGTAATCAAGAGATCAATGTATTAATGTCGACTGTACATTTGCAAGACTACCTACCACAGTTTGAACGCTGTTTGACCGGCATTCTGCCCTATTCTTTCAAAGACATTCAACACCTCACCGTTAATTTTGAACTGGAAAAATCTGAATTAGGTGACCTAGAGCAAGCCGCTTTAATGAAGTTAATCAAGTTTGTAAAAGCCGACACCAAGATTACCAAAATCGCATTGTCAGGACATACTGACAGCCATGGCCGTAAACGTTTGAATCAAGCACTTTCAGATGCAAGAGCAACGGTAGTCAAAAACTTTCTGATGGACAATGGCATTCCTGAGCAGCTGATCACTGTGTCTTCTCACTTAGAGTTAGTTCCCGTCAAGTCTAATAAGACTCAGTCGGGCCGTGCCCATAACCGCCGAACAGAAATTGAGGTTTTCCGTTAATCAGGTAAGATTGGGCAACAAATACTGATTCTTAAGGAATACCATTTATGCATGAGGAAGCGATCATTGCACTATCCACTATCGGGATAGTCGCCATTATCTGTCAATGGTTTGCTTGGTGGGTGAAGTTACCCGCTATTGTTTTCCTCTTGCTTGCAGGCATTGTGCTGGGTCCTCTCACCAATACCCTCGATCCTGAAGCGCTTTTCGGCGACTTATTATTTCCCATGGTGTCATTGTCGGTAGCCGTCATTCTCTTTGAAGGTAGCTTGACCTTAAAGTTTGAAGAAATTCGTGGCTTGCGAAAAGTAGTAAGGAACATGCTTACCTTAGGTGTGGCCATTACTTGGGCTGCGATTGCTATTGGTACTCATTATATAGTCGGGTTTGCATGGGATCTATCGATCCTGTTCGGTGCCTTGATGGTGGTAACCGGCCCCACCGTCATTGTGCCGATTTTACGAACCGTTAGACCCAACAGTACTATCTCGAATATCCTACGTTGGGAAGGTATCGTCATCGATCCGCTTGGCGCCATTCTCGCTGTGTTGGTGTTCGAGGTGATTTTGTCGATTCAACTCCAAGGACATGCTTCTTTTGAGCATACCTTGCTAATATTCGGCCAAACATTATTAATAGGTTCCGTTATCGGCGCGGTGCCCGCTTATTTATTTGGCTTGGTGCTTCGTAAACACTTCTTGCCAGAATACCTACATAATGTCGCAACGTTGACCGTCGTCTTTGCGGTTTTTGCCTTATCTAATCACTTGTCAGAAGAGTCGGGCTTATTGGCGGTAACCGTGATGGGAATCTGGTTGGCTAATATGAAAAGTGTGCCCGTTGATGACATTCTAAACTTTAAAGAAAGTTTGAGTATTTTATTAATCTCAGGGCTGTTTATCCTATTGGCTGCACGCCTAGACTTCTCACAATTTGCCGCTTTGGGTTGGTCTGCATTAGGACTGTTTCTTTTTATCCAATTGATTGCCAGACCCTTGAAAGTTGCGCTATCCACTTTGGGCTCTGATTTGTCTTGGCAAGAGCGATTTATGGTCAGTTGGATTGGCCCTCGTGGTATCGTTGCTGCAGCGGTGACCGCCTTATTCGCTTTACGCTTACAAGAACATGGCGTTGAAAACGCTGAGCTTTTGGTGCCCCTTGCCTTTACGATTATTATCGGTACTGTCGTTCTACAAGGCACCACTGCCAAGTTTTTGGCCCAACTTTTGGGCGTTGCTGAGCCCGAAGATAATGGCTTTCTCATTATCGGTGCCAACCCTGTTTCTCGCATGGTCGCACACGCACTGAATGATAATAACTTCAATACCTTAGTCACCGATAGCAGTTGGACCAACGTCAAGGCTGCTCGCATGGAAGGACTGAAAACCTATTATGGTAATGCCGTATCGGAACATGCTGACAGACACCTAGATTTAATAGGTCTAGGCCATTTACTCGCACTGGCGCCCCAAAAAGAATACAACGCTTTAGCAGGACAACGTTATCGCGCTGAGTTTGGTAGTAACCGGGTATATTTCTTATCGTCTGAAATCGAGAAGGAAAAACAGCATCAAGACCAAAAATCGCGGACAGCTGTTAGCCATGATCATCATGTGTTATTTAGTACCGATACGACTTTTTCTAAACTCGCTAGCTTAATTAGCCAAGGTGCTAAAACCAAACAAACCTATATCAGTGCCAGCTTCAGCTATGAAGATTATCGAAAGCAATATGGCAAACGCGCCATTCCATTATTTGCGTTTAACGAAAAAAGACAGCTGCGGTTTTTCACAACCACTTTAGCGTTTGTGCCTAGCTCTGGTTGGACGATTATCGCCTTAGTAAAAGAAGAAACTGAAAAGACTTCTTAAGCCACTATAAACAAAGGCTAACTTTGATACTGGACTTTGGCTATTAATCAACAAAGAGCGCTTATTTCTGTTGTTTTAATAGATCCCGGATTTCAGTTAACAAGACTTCTTCTTTTGAAGGTGCTGCTGGCGTGACAGGCGCTGCTGCTTCTTTTTGTTTAAACGAATTGATCGCTCTAACAGCCATGAAGATAGCAAAGGCAATAATCGTAAAGTCGATCACTGTTTGAATAAAACTACCATAACGAATAGCCACTTCTGGCGCATCTCCGACAGCGGCTTGCAAGACAAATGCTAAGTCGGTGAAATTGACACCACCAAGTAATACACCTATTGGTGGCATAATGACATCACCAACAAATGAAGACACAATTTTGCCAAATGCAGCACCAATGATGATACCGACTGCCATATCCACGACATTGCCTTTGATTGCAAACGCTTTAAACTCACTCATCATGCTCATTTCAATTGTCCTCTTAACTCAATGCCATAATTTAAAACATTATCCGCCTCAGTTTAGTCAAACATTACAACTTGTAATCTAGTTATCAACTGAAACAAAGACCACACCACCACCCAACACTTCACAATGGATGCTGAATTCTGGAGCCTTATTCTCGGATGTTATGAAATAAGGCATCATAAAGTACAACTTGATCTCTCCCTGCTTGTTTAGCAGCATATAAAGCAGCATCGGCTAATTTAATAACGTTTGCAGTTCGCTGCTGATCTGCGGCAGCTAAATAAGACACACCAAATGACGCGGTGATCCTAGGCAGCTTTTTATGGTCATAATCAATTTGTAGGTCATGTAATCTATAACATAGCTGTGTCGCACGCTCGACCACTAAATGCTGCGGTGCTGATGGCATAATGACAATAAACACTTCCTCGCTATAACGGCAAACAATATCGCTTTGGCGAAAATAACTGGTCATAAATTTAGCAAATTCAACCAATACAGTATCGCCAGCGTCATGACTATAATTATCATTGAATTGTTTAAAGTGATCGATCTCTACTAAGACCACGCCCACGCCTTCTCCAGCACGTTCACAGCGAATTATTTCCCTTTCTAAACTAGCTTCCATGTAACAGCGGTTAAATAATGAGGTGAGTGGATCCCGTATCGATTGATGTTTCAACGCTTCTCGTAACTGTAACCCCATCAATGGCATCGCCAAATTATCTGCAGTGATTTTCATCAGCTTTTGGCAAGAGTCAAAGTAACGATGACGCATCTCTGCTGATGGAAACGGTCTGTCACCGCAATACTCCAGATACAACATACCCAATATTTCCCCTTGGGCCAGAACTGGGGTGCAAGTGTAACTGGCAACGTGTTCGACCGTATGATGGCAACGTAAACGATTGGCGGTATCGATGCCACTGTGCACTTTTTCTTGTCTTAAAGCCCAGCATTCCTCTAGCGCAATGACATCCATACTACTATCCGTTTTATCCCCCCATGATGCCATTGACACTAAGCCAGTTTTATTGGCATTGAATACATATAAACAGCCCATCCAATCGGGGAATAATTGCTCACCATAGCGCACAATAATCGGATACGTTTCGTTTAGGCTTTGGCAGCTTTGTAAATCCGTATTGAGCTGATTAATCAGGCTCATTTCATGGTTGTCTTGCAGTAATTCTTGGTGGGATTTTGTTAGAGCATCTTCAGACTGTCTATGCTCAGTGATGTCGGTTGAGGAGCCTATAAAACCAGAAAAAGTACCGTCGCGATTCAAATACGGCTCTCCTCGGTCTACAATATAGCGACATTCACCATTTTGGCGTTGCAGACGATATTCCATTACAAAGGCTTTGTGAGTTTGCAGCGCCTCGGAAAATATCGCTAAACATCGATTTTGGTCATCGTAATAGATCGCTTCAGACCACAGTGTCGAACCTAAAGCGTCGATCTTTTCCCGTCTAAGAAATAGCTGATAAAGACTGTTTGAAAATATCGTCTTGCCTTCATTGTTGGTTACCCACAACATAACTGGTGCATCAGCTACCAGCATTGAGAAATCGATGCTATTACCTTCACCCTCTATGATTTTGGCTGTTTTTACCTGTTCATCCATGAACTACTCCTCGTTTGTATCTGACAGGCATAGCAAGCTGCTCAGTCTGCAAAGCGATGCTCTTTTAGTCGCTTATTCAGGTAAAGAGCAGTGATATACACTCTAGACATCATCATCCTCTCTTAATGGTTATTCTGACGTTTATTATGCAAGCCTATATACTAAAATAACAATAAAATTAACAACCTTAAATCAACAAATTCGAAAAAAGACGTTAAAGAATCTTATACGACGCGTCGATATAAGCACTATCTCATCGTTGAGACACATCGGCTGTCATTCAACTTAATTGCAGCATCATAATAATCTGCACACATATCGGTTTAAAGGGAGAGAACTGTGGCTGAAAATGATAAAAACCAAGCCTCTGACGTCGAATTAGAAGACGCTACTGACAAGACAAAAATGCGGTTTGCCCTACCGCAATCGTTACTGATGAAAATTGCCCTCGGTCTCACTGTCTTATTACTGGCCGCTGGTACTTATTTCTTTTTCCTGGCTGATAGTTCACCCAATGAAACAAGCAATGAAGATCTCCTTATTGCGCCCACGACGCAACAAGACGCGGATACAGAAAGTGACGCCACTTCAATGACGACTGAACTTGCTGAATCTCAAAGCCAAATCATGGACCTTCGCGAACAATCAATGACCTTACGCGAAGAAAACTTACAACTCAGGGAACGTATTTTTGAATTGGAATTAGAAGCTAAACGCAAAACGACAACTCAACTCAACCAAGCTCCAGATACGGCATTTATCAACAATTATAATAATACCAATGCCTTTCCCCCAGTGGTCACCGACCCAGCAAAGCCTAGACCCAAGCCTAAATGGGGGGAGTTTGAACGTGCCCAATAATCCTTTTATGGCACGTCAGCCCAACCTATTGATCATACAATAGGGCTAAATGTTATTTCGGTCAACGAGAAGCCAGCAACATCTTATGGCGATTTAATCATCGTCGTGTGTCAAAATTGTTGCACTTTATCCTTTTTATTCAGCTTCCAGACTTATGAAAAAAATACTTGTCATCGGCTATGTTTGGCCTGAACCAGATTCTTCTGCTGCGGGTAGTCATATGTTGTCTATTTTGCGTTTATTTAAACAGCAGGATTGGCAAGTGGAGTTTGCGACCCCCGCCCAAGAAACAACACATATGATCGATCTGGCTGAAGAGGCTATTTCCAGCCAAAAAATTGCGTTGAATTGCGATAGTTTTGATCGTTATGTGGCAGCATACCAACCCGATATTGTCCTATTTGATCGTTTTATGATGGAAGAACAGTTTGGCTGGCGTGTGGACAAGCACTGCCCGACAGCATTGAAAATAATTGACACTGAAGATCTACAATGTCTACGTCAGGCTCGCCACCAAGCATTAAAACAAGAGCGGGATATCAGCCAAGCAGACTTTGCAAACGATATTGCTAAACGCGAAATTGCCGCCATTTTACGTTGTGATTTATCGCTCATTATTTCAAGCTTTGAGATGTCATTATTGACCGAACGGTTTCATGTCGATCCAGCCTTGTTGCATCACCTCCCGTTCATGGTAGACCTCTCAACACTACCGATGCAAACGCCTATTTTTCCCGAGCGGCAGCACTTTATCACCATCGGTAATTTCAGGCATGCGCCCAACTGGGATGGTGTGTTATTCCTACAAAAGCTTTGGCCCAAAATACAAAAACAATTACCCAGTACAGAATGTCATATTTATGGTGCTTATCCACCGCCTAAAGCCACGGCATTAAACAACCCTCGTCGCGGTTTTTTGATAAAAGGTTGGGCAGACAATGTCTTTGATGTGATGACACAGGCGCGAGTGTGCTTGGCACCATTACGTTTTGGTGCCGGCCTAAAAGGCAAACTACTCGATGCGATGATAATGCAAACACCCAGTGTCACCACCGCTATTGGGAGTGAAGGTATGCATGGGCAATACCCTTGGCCCGGTAATATCGTCGGAAATGAAGAAAACTTTATCGATGCCGCCGTGCGCTTATATCAAGACCGTTCAATGTGGGAAAGCGCCCAAGCTCATTGCATGCCCTTATTGCATGGCCTCTATGATTCACAGGTTTTGGGGACAGCCCTGATTCAACGCATCAATGATGTCGCGCTAAACCTCAAGCGACATCGTTTAAATAACTTTACAGGCGCGATGTTAAAACACCACACTATGGCTAGCACACAATATATGTCGCAATGGATTAGCGCTAAAAATGCTTCTTCGCAAACGGAGAAATGATAGCTTTTAAAGACTCATTGCCAAGCAAGACGAAAACCCTGTGTTGCTTGTTTGTAATCATCGGCCTGAGTGATCGCTGAAATCATCGCCACGGATCCTACGCCGGTGAGTTTGAGTTGTTTCGCCCGAGCCAAATCTATGCCGCCAATCGCGACTAAAGGATACTGGTCACCCAGTAACCGTGTCCATTGTGCAACCCGCTCAATGCCTTGCGGTTTAAAAGGCATTTGCTTGCTATTTGTTTCAAAGACTGGCCCTAAGGCAATGTAACTTGGATTGATCGCTAGGGCGCGCGCCAACTCCCAATAGGAATGCGTTGATATTCCTAGTCGTAAGCCCGCCTGCGCAATAGTGACAAGCTCAGCATCATGTAAATCTTCTTGGCCTAAATGCACACCGTAAGCACCAGCATCAATCGCAATTTGCCAGTCATCATTCACAAAAAAAACGGTAGACGCTTTGCAATAGGCTACAGCCTTGTTAATTTCAGCGCGCCGTTGCGCGTCACTTCCCGTTTTGATCCGCAGTTGAATGGTCGAGATCTGCTCATCAATCAATTTGGCGATCCACTCACTTGAGTCGACAACCGGGTACACGCCCAAACGTGGTGGGCAAGCCGGAAAATCAAAAGTCTGACCAATCATTGCTGCCTGATAACAGAGCTTTGGAATATCCATTAACACTAAGTCTGAATCAGAATGCTCAAAAATGGTATAAGGTCCACACGGTTGTGCTTGTCTGTAACCCTTATTGAGATACGCTTTAGCCAAGATGACTGCATCACGGATATCATTATCTTGCCCTAAATGACACGCCAAACTGGTGGCCAAAATACAACCAGTGCCGCGTACCGATTTATCTTGTTTTGTTTGGTAACAATAAAATGTGCTACTTTGATTTACAAACAGGTCAGCAATCCATTCGGATTCTGCATGTCCACCTTTGACAAGGCAGGCCACCAAGCCTTTATATAATAGTGTTTGTGCCGCTAACTCAAGTTGTTCAAATGTCCCAGTCAACTCACCCGTTAATTGTGCTAATTCTGGCAAGTTCGGCGTTAATAATGTGACTTTAGATAATAATTTCTCAACCATAAAAGCTGATACCGCTTTATCTGGTAATCCGCCGCCCGAGGTGCTGCTGAGCACCGGATCGAGTACGACTGGCACATCATGCTGATCGATAATGTGCTCAATACAGCTTGCAATAGCCACATTCGGAATGAAGCCGATTTTAATCGCCGCGATGTCAAAATCTGCAATAGCAGATCGATATTGCGCCATAAACTGTGATGGTGACAACGCACCTAACTCTGTTAAGCCTTGGCTAGTTTGTTCCGTTAAACAAGTGAGCAATGGGATTGCATGACAGTGATGCATTGTCGCCGTTTGGATATCGGCTGTCATGCCTGCACAACCTTGCGGATCAAGCCCCCCTATCAACAGTATCACGGGCTTATTCGCCATATTGTTGCCAGATCGGTTGTTCTATCGATGGTGTACTCGGTTTGGCATGTTCACGCTGCGGCATCACACCGGCCTCATACGCTAAGCGCCCAGCATTAATCGCCTGTGCAAAAGCCGTGGCCATACGTGCTGGTTCTAGGGCTTCAGCAACTGCAGTATTCAATAAAATACCGTCGTAGCCTAACTCCATCGCTTGCACCGCATCCGATGGCTTACCAATTCCCGCATCTACCAACAGGGTGATATCGGGTAAACGGTCGCGTATGGTTTGTAATGCATACGGGTTGACCAAGCCTTTTCCTGTACCGATCGGCGCCCCCCAAGGCATAATCACTTCACAACCCAGGTCGGCCAGTTTTTGGCACAATACTAGATCGTCGGTGCTATAGGGAAAGACTTTAAATCCATCGGCAATTAACGTTTTTGTCGCTTCAAGTAAGGCGAAAGGATCGGGTTGCAGATTATAACTATCCCCTAAGACTTCAAGTTTAATCCAATCTGTTTGAAATAATTCTCGCGCGAGATGGGCGGTTTTAACCGCTTCTTTCGCACTGTAACACCCTGCTGTATTCGGTAATAAATGACAGCCTAGTGATTGCACTAGTTGCCAAAATTGCTCGCCACTCTTTGAAGTGGTCGGTGTTTGACGACGTAAGGATAAAGTGATGACTTGCGCTTGAGAAGCGGCAATCGCATCCATCATGATTTGTGGCGAGCTATACAACGCAGTGCCAATAAATAAGCGACTTTCTAAAGTTTGATCGTAAACTTGCCAAGGTGATGCTCGCATCTCAACCTCCAGTAATCGGCGACACAATATCAATCGCATCGCCTGTTTGTATCACGGTTGTTTCATAATCGGCTTGTATTAACATCGACTCGTTCAACACGACAATAAATCGTCCTTCTGTCATTTTGTGCTGCGTCAATAATTGCGCCACCGTACAGTCTTGTTTGACGCTGATATCTTCACCATTAAATTGCATGTTTATCATGTTTATTACTCGTAATATTGGTCGAACAATAATTGATCTGTTCGGCCACTTAATCGTTTGATGCATTCTTCCACCATCGCGGGGCCAAACAGGTAACCATGGCGATAAAAGCCATTGAGTTGATAACCCCATGATCGGCGTTTTATCACCGGCATATTATCGGTTAACGCTGGCCGACAATGCGCGGCCATATCCAATATCCGTGCTTCAGCAAAGCCTTTATGTAGACTATAAAGTGCGGACATCAATTCTAAACCCGAGCGTACGCTTACTGGTGAACGGTCATCACTTTCTAAGACTGTTGCGCCTAGCACATACTCGTGATTAGGCCTTGGTGCCAAATATAAGGGATAGCGCGGATGCATCAAGCGAATCGCATGTTTCAGACGCACTTCCGGGGCATGGACACGAATAATCTCTCCTCGAACCCCCCGTAGCGTATCTACATCTTGCGCAGCACCATTGCCTCGACAATCCAGAACGGCATCATACGTTTGTGCTGATCGAGCAAAATACTGTTGCGAATGTGACTCAATCGTGAATTCTGACAAGGATTCGATAGGGTCGCATTGTTGCCAGTCACAGTGCTGTCTTAAGACGTCGCCTAAGACCCGAAATAAGTGTCGATTATCGAGACAGGCCTCTTGTTCAAATAACATCGCTTGTTCAAAGTTATCGGCCAAATCTTGTTCACGAGCAGCCAATTCTATTTGATTTAAGTCTGTATACGATTCAGCCCCTAATATATGTTGCGCACGTCGTCGATATCGCTGTAACTCAGTTTTATCGCCCGCATGCGCAACCACCAAGGTACCGTGCGTTTGGTAAAACACGGTTTCCGGTAATGCTTTAAGCCATTCGGGCCACAGAGCCAAAGAATACTGCCCCAATGCTTGCACCTTTAAGTCAGCATTAATGGCTTCTGTCGCAGGCGCTATCATTGCTGCAGCGACATAGCCCGCACTATCACGCCCGATAGCGTCATCACTAGACAAAATATCAACGTGATGGCCTTCTATCACCAACCGCCATGAGAGTAACCTGCCGATCAGGCCACTCCCGACTACTAAATATCGACTCATAAGCTGACTATAACGCTAAACGCTATGATAAATTTTACTGCCCCCATCTTTAAATTCTTGCGACTTTTCGGCAAAGGCTTCTTTAACATCATGTGAGATGCGCATAGAACAAAATTTGGGGCCACACATTGAGCAAAAATGTGCCACCTTCGCCGCCGGTTTTGGCAGTGTTTCATCATGGAATTGGCGTGCGGTATCTGGGTCTAAACCTAGATTAAATTGGTCTTCCCAACGAAATTCAAAACGCGCTTTAGAAATTGCATTATCTCGAATATCTGCACCTGGGTGACCTTTCGCTAAATCCGCAGCATGGGCTGCAATTTTATAGGTGATGATACCTGTTTTCACATCGTCTTTATTTGGTAAGCCCAAGTGTTCTTTCGGCGTGACATAACACAGCATAGCAGTACCATACCAACCGATCATCGCGGCACCTATACCTGACGTAATATGATCGTAGCCAGGGGCAATGTCTGTCACCAACGGACCCAATGTATAAAATGGTGCTTCATGACAATGTTCAAGCTGCATATCCATATTTTCTTTAATTTTATGCATGCCGACATGGCCAGGTCCTTCAATCATCACTTGTACATCATGTTTCCACGCAATTTTTGTTAACTCACCTAGGGTGATTAATTCCGCAAACTGTGCCGCATCATTGGCATCGGCTTGTGATCCAGGCCGTAAGCCATCACCCAATGAAAATGACACGTCGTAAGCTTTCATGATGTCGCAAATTTCTTCAAAATGGGTATATAAGAAGCTTTCTTGGTGATGTGCTAAACACCATGCTGCCATGATCGATCCACCGCGAGAGACAATACCGGTTGTCCGTTCAACGGTTAAAGGAATATGGGCTAAACGAACGCCAGCGTGAATCGTGAAGTAGTCGACACCTTGTTCCGCTTGCTCTATTAAGGTGTCACGAAACACTTCCCAGCTTAAGTCTTCAGCTATGCCGTTCACTTTTTCTAATGCTTGATAGAGTGGCACGGTACCAATCGGCACGGGTGAATTACGAATAATCCATTCCCGTGTTTGGTGAATATTTTTACCGGTAGACAAGTCCATCACGGTATCACCACCCCAACGAATACCCCAGACCATTTTTTCGACTTCTTCTTCAATCGACGATGTTGTCGCTGAATTACCAATATTGGCATTAATTTTCACCAAAAAGTTACGTCCGATAATCATCGGTTCGGCTTCAGGGTGATTAATGTTGGCTGGAATTATCGCTCTGCCTTCTGCGACTTCTTTGCGAACAAATTCAGGTGTAATGTGACTATCAAACCCTTCAGGCAAATTACCCGAGGTATCAGCTTCGGTACGTCCGATATTTTCACGGATCGCAATGTATTCCATTTCAGGAGTGATAATGCCTTGCCGTGCGTAGTGCATTTGACTAACGTTTAGCCCCGGTTTCGCACGTCGTGGACGACGGTTATGTTCAAATAATGGAATATCTAATAGTTTCGCTTCTTGCTCACGGGTGAATTCAGAACTGTATTCAGCCAATTCTTCGGTATCATCTCGAGTCGCAATCCAAGGTTGCCTAATAGCCGGTAGGCCTTTTTCAACATTGATCTCAGCCTGTGGATCGGTGTAAATACCCGAGGTATCGTAAACATACACTGGGGCATTGGGTTCACCGACTAATTCTGGATTTTTATTTGGCGTGTCTGTGAGGTTTATTTTTCTAAACGGTACGCGAATATCATCTCGACTGCCGACGATATAACTTTTATCTGAACCAGGTAATGGTTTGGTGGTAATTCCTGTGTGCTTCGTAATATCAATAACATGATTTTTTTGTTCTGACACGATAATCCCCTTTTGTTTTCATCAACAGAATTGGGGAAGATGGAATGTTGCCAGAAGAGCAAACAAGAAGTTAAGCACGGCTGCTGTCTTAGTGACAACGAGTCTTAGCCATTTCGCTTGTTTCCTACGGAGGTATTAGCCTCTTCAGGTTCAACGGGTTTCATCTCAGCCAATCTAATGGCACCCCGACAAGTGGCACAGAGTATAAAATAAAAAAAGGCGTTTGACTATGTTTATACTTCGCGACGGCTTTGTTATATTGGTTAGCAGAGCGATAGCCCTATTATTTTGCGCTTCCAGTACCGTTGACACTACTCTCTTAAGGCATGCTTTATGACTTCACAATCGGATCAAGAGGATATTGCCTTATTTCGCCAAGAAATTGGACAAGTGGAACATATTGCCCAAGATAAGATCATTCCCGTCACCAAACCCCAATCAACACCGGTGCGAACGCGTCAACAAACACTCACCGAATCGGAAGCTGTCCTCTCTGATATCTATGCGCCTACGACACTCGTCGGTAGCGAAGAAGCACTAAACTTTCGCCGCAGTGGTATTCAAGAACGTATGTTATCGCGCTTACGCAATGGCCATCTCAAAATGGATGCTGAGCTCGACCTGCATGGTATGACGATTCCTGTCGCCCATCAGGCCTTACTCACTTTTATTGAAGATTGTTTACGCTACAAAATACGTAGTGCTCGGATTATTCACGGTAAAGGCTGGAGTTCAAAACACCATAAGCCTATTTTAAAAAGCAAGCTAAACGGGTGGCTACGCGAGATGGATGAGGTACTGGCGTTTTGTTCTGCGCGCATAGAAGATGGTGGCACAGGGGCATTGTATATCCTGCTTCGACGAGGCGATTTGACGCAATAACCACACAAAGTCGTTATTGCGTCAAATCGGTTCAAACACTAGCCCACCCACTTTCTCGCATTATGGAATAAACGTAGCCAAGGGCCATCTTTACCCCAATCATCTGGGTGCCAAGAGTGTTGTACGGTACGTATCACCCGTTCTGGGTGAGGCATCATAATAGTGACCCGACCATCGTTGGTCGTCAGCGCTGTAATCCCTTTTGGCGACCCGTTCGGGTTTTGAGGATAACGCTCCGTCGCTTTACCATGGTTATCGACATAACGCATCGCAATAAGCGCATCATCAATATCTTTCGTACTGTCGAATATTGCCCGCCCCTCTCCATGCGCCACTGCAATTGGTATTTTTGAACCTGCCATGCCTTTTAACAAGATAGAGGGCGACTCGACAATTTCCACTAAGGCAAAACGGGCTTCAAATTGTTCTGATAAATTGCGTTCAAATTTTGGCCAATGATCACTACCCGGAATCAATTCCTTTAATTGCGATAACATTTGGCAACCATTACACACACCTAGGGCAAAGGTATCTTCGCGCTCAAAAAAGGCACTAAATTGTTGCCTTGCCCGGTCATTATGCAAAATTGTACTGGCCCAACCTCGGCCCGCGCCTAAAACATCACCATAAGAAAAACCGCCACAGGCCACAAGCCCTTTGAAATCGGCCAAATCAGTTCGACCTTCTAAGATATCGCTCATATGCACATCAACCGCGGTAAAGCCCGCATGGTCAAAAGCTGCTGCCATTTCAATTTGGCCATTCACACCTTGTTCGCGAACAATGGCCATTTTAGGCCGAACGCCACTGAGGATAAGCTGTGCCGCTATATGGTCATCCCTGTCAAATGATAGAGACACGTTTAAACCTGGATCCCCATTATCAGATATAGCATCGAACTCTTCTTGCGCACAAGCGGGATTATCACGCAGCCTTTGCATCTGATAACTGGTTTCGGCCCAGTAACTTTGCAGCCTCGACCGTGGTGAATCAATAGCCTGAACCTCGTTCACTTTGACCACAATTTGGTCATCATCACGTAATGTGCCGATAACATGACTGTAATGGGCTAAGTCGCATTCACGCAAAATGGCTAAGGTATCATCAACATCGCTATGGCGCACTTGAATCACCGCTCCTAATTCTTCATTGAACAGAACAGGTAACATGTCGCCCAAACCAGAAAGGTTGATATCAAGACCGCAATGTCCGGCAAACGCCATTTCACATAATGTCGTGATCAAACCACCATCACTGCGATCGTGATAAGCCAAGATCAGGTGGTCTTTTTTGAGTAGTTGTATCGCCGAGAAGAAGTTCTTTAAATCTTCTGCTTGCCCTAAGTCTGGCGCGTAATGTCCCACTTGGTTGTATACCTGTGCCAAGGCTGATGCTGCCAAACGGTTAAAGCCTTTACCTAAATCGATATAGATCAGATCGGTATCACCGACATTGGTCTTCAACTCAGGTGTGCAGGTTTTCGCCGCATCGGTGACAGGTGCAAAAGCGGTAATCACCAATGACAACGGCGAGGTTACCGATTTTGTTTCGTCGCGATCTTGCCAAACGGTTTTCATCGATAGCGAATCTTTACCGACAGGAATTGCTATATCCAATTTTGGACAAAGCTCCATCCCGACCGCTTTGACGGTATCGTACAAAATGGCATCTTCTCCAGCATGGCCACAAGCCGCCATCCAGTTGGCTGATAATTTAATATCGCCTAACTTTTCAATATCGGCGGCGGCAATATTCGTGATCGCCTCACCAATCGCCATCCTTCCTGATGCCGGCGCGTCCACCAAAGCAATCGGAGCCCGTTCTCCCATTGCCATCGCTTCACCGGCAAAGCCATGATGATCCGCTAGTGTCACCGCACAATCGGCCACGGGAACTTGCCATGGACCCACCATCTGATCTCGCGCAACCAAGCCAGTCACGCTTCGGTCCCCAATCGTTATCAAGAAACTTTTACTGGCCACCGTCGGTAGCTTGAGAACGCGTTCTAAGGCCGCATTGACATCTATCCCACCCAATTCTAATTCTGGTTTATGGAAGGTATGATGTTTAACGTCACGTAACATTTTCGGCGGTTTACCCAATAGCAATGACAATGGCATATCGACAGGCACTGTGTCATTATCAGCATCGCCGACCAGTAGATGTTGTTCCTCAGTCGCTTCACCCACAATCGCCCAAGGACAACGCTCACGATCCGCAATCGCTTGGAACACCTCCACTTGATCTTGCGCAATCCCTAAGACGTAACGCTCTTGCGATTCATTACACCAAATTTCCATCGGTGACATACTGGATTCATCATTGGGTACCAGTCGTAAATCAAAACGACCACCACGACCACTATCATCGACCAATTCAGGAAAGGCATTGGATAGACCACCAGCGCCCACGTCGTGAATTGCGATAATGGGGTTTTTATCATCCAAAGCAACACAACGATCGATGACTTCTTGGCAACGACGTTCCATTTCTGGATTACCGCGTTGCACCGAGGCAAAATCGAGACTTTCTTCACTACTACCCGATGAGACTGACGATGCAGCACTGCCTCCGAGACCGATTAACATCGCTGGGCCACCCAACACAATCAGTTGAACGCCGGGTTCAAAGATATTCTTTTTAATATGTTGCGGTCTAATCGTACCCATACCGCCCGCGACCATAATGGGCTTATGATAGCCTCGCACTTCCATCCCTTCGGCTGCGGGTACAGCTGCCTCATAAGTTCTGAAATAGCCACACAAATTAGGCCGGCCAAATTCATTATTAAACGCAGCGCCACCTAAAGGGCCTTCCAACATAATTTCCTGTGCAGACGCCATCCGCGCCGGCTTGCCATAAGGCATCTCCCAAGGCTGTTCAAAATTGGGAATATTTAGATTAGAGACCGAGAAGCCGGTTAAACCCGCTTTGGGTTTTGATCCACGACCGGTTGCACCTTCGTCACGAATTTCACCACCGGCGCCTGTTGCCGCACCTGGAAAGGGAGAGATCGCTGTCGGGTGGTTATGGGTTTCCACCTTCATGATAATATGTTGCTCTTCACTTTGATAACCATATTGACTGGTTCGCATATCAACGTGAAAGCGTTGGCTGAGGTGTCCTTCAATCACCGACGAATTATCACTATAAGCCGTCAATACGCCTTCTGGGTTTTTGGTGTGCGTATTACGAATCATATTAAACAAAGTCTCAGGCGCAGGGTTACCGTCAATGACCCAATCGGCGCTAAAAATTTTATGGCGGCAATGCTCTGAGTTCGCTTGCGCAAACATCATCAACTCCACGTCATTAGGGTTTCTGCCTAATAGCGTAAAATTGTCGACCAAATAATCGATTTCGTCTTCCGCCAAAGCTAAGCCCATTGTCTTATTAGCTTCAACCAAGGCCTCTCGACCACCATTTAAAATATCGATAGCTAATAAAGGCCGTGATTCACTATGCATAAACAAGCGATCCACCTCCTCTTCCGAGGTGAAGATAGACTCAATCATCCGATCATGTAATAGACCGCTGACTGTTTGCCATTGTGGTCGCGACAGTGAGGCGCTAGTTTTCACAAAGAAGGCAATGCCGCGTTCGATACGTACGACAGTATTGATGCCGCTATTTAAGACGATATCGGTCGCCTTGCTAGACCAAGGTGAAATTGTGCCTGGTCGCGGCGTAGCGAGGAAAAAAGTTTCGTCGGCTTCGCTGATGCTAGTGGTCATTGTCGCTTCGAGCAGCGTTTCTAATAATGACTGCTCATCCGTTGTCAGCACATGATCATCTGTGACATCGATAAAATAGCGGTACTCGCTTCGTAAACCAGATATTTCAGCAATATTATCTTGAATAGCGTTTAATAATTTCGCTAATCGAAAAGTAGAGTGCGCCGCATGGCCAATCATCTGTAACATAGTGTTCCTAGTTCGCATCAATCAATCTAATAATGATACTTTATGTCGCTTCTCTACCCAAATAAATTACAACTGACTTTTTATGCTTGATACTGCGAACATCATCAGACCGGGGTTGTTTCGGCACCTTATCATCATCATTTATGATCTCTTGTTGCTACTAGCCTGCCTATTGCTAGCGACATTGGTGATTGTGGCATTGAATCGCGGCGAAGCCATTGGCCAAGGTAACCCTTTTTTCATTGTCTATTTATTCGGGGTCAGCTTTGCTTTCTATGGCTGGTTTTGGACGCATGGCGGGCAAACTCTCGGTATGCGCACATGGAAGGTCACCCTGTACAGTCGGCATCATCATATTGTGAATTGGCGACAAGCTTTATTACGCTTTGTGGTGTCTATCTTGGCTTGGGTACCTTTTGGCTTTGGTATTTGGTGGCAATATTTGCATAAAAACAATCAGAGCTGGCCTGACAAGCTCTCAGGCACCTACCTACATTATGCTAAAAAGGCTATCAATAAACCGTTATCTCGGCTATCTTGACTAATGGGTGTCGGAATACAATCGAGTATACAAGCCCCCTTCATTGATCAACTGATCGTGATGGCCTTGTTCGCTGATTTTGCCATCTTCAAACACATACACGCGGTCTGCTTGGCGCACAGCACTAAACCGATGCGCAATAATGATGGTCGTACGTTGTTGTAAAAAGGTCTCTAACGCATTCAATAGGTTCTGTTCAGTTTCCATATCAAGAGCAGATGTCGCTTCATCTAAAATCACCACTTTAGGGTCTGCCAACAACATTCTAGCGATCGCAATACGTTGACGCTGGCCCCCTGACAATCTCACCCCACTTCGGCCAATTTCGGTATCCAGGTCGTCTTCTAGCTCCCAAACAAAATCTGTCATTTGCGCGACGTCTAACACATGCCAGATATCTTCATCGAGATAGTCTCTACCCATGGTTATGTTGTCACGGATAGTGCCATTAAAAATAGCAGGATGTTGCAATACCGTTGCCACATTCTCTCTCACAATAGCCAAGCCAATCTTCTCGATCGGGACGCCATCAAACTTCAGCTCTCCGCGTTGGTGAGGATATAAACCCAGCAACACTTGCACCAAAGTCGATTTACCACCACCACTCGCGCCCACTAAGGCCACTTTTTCACCGGCTTTAATATCTAAACTTACTCCTTTCAGCACATCTTCATTCTTACCATAACGAAAGTGTAAATTTTTGATGCTAATACCCACCGTATGCTTACCTGCAAACGGATTTTCTGTGCAGTCATATTCTGGTTCTTGCTTTAAATTATCCAATTTGTTGATTCTGTTTAATGCTGCTTTCGCTGCATACCAAGCATATTGAATACCTATCACCTCATTGACCGGTCCCATCATGAACCAAAGGTAACCAAATACCGCCATCATCTCGCCAATACTCAGATCTGAGAGCAGTACCATTAACATGGCTAACGCCCTAAACACTTCGAAGCCAAGCAAAAAAATCGTAAAACTCAAGCGGTTAGCTGTGTCGCTTTTCCAAGCGTAAGCAATACCGTGATCTCTGACCAATTTGGCTTGATCGGATAAACGCTTGAGATAATGCCCTTCTCTATTCGCAGCTCGGACTTGTTGAATGCCTTCCAATATTTCTGTTAGCGAAGATTGAAACACTTCAAATGCTTTATTCTCGCGCTGCTTTAATACTTTGACCTGTTTACCAACTACTACCGTGGCATAGATAACAATCGGGTTCAGCAGCAATATAAATAAAGCCAACTGCCAATGCATGATCAACAAAATAACCGCTGTGCCAATGATAGATAAAATAGCGATAACTAAACGACTAATCGAGGTCGCAATAAAACTATCAATCGTATTGAGATCGGTGACGAGGTGCGAACTCACTGCGCCACTGCCGAGCGTTTCATATTCCGCCATAGAAATTTGTTGTAACCGCCGTAGCAAACCATGACGAATTCGATAGGTAATGTCTTTAGCAATAATCGTAAACTGGCGGGTTTGCCACACATTAAACACTAAAGACAATAACCGTAAACTCATGGTGAGCAATAACACCACAATCAAATAACGCGCAGGTTGATGCCAAAATTCTGGGAGTAGCTGATTGATGGTGCCCACAATGAAACCAGGTTGATTGAGTAGGACTTCATCAACCATCAATGGCATTAATAACGGGATTGGTACTGCACATAAAGTCGCCAATATCGCGATAATATTGGCCTTGGTCAAAGCCGTTTTATGCTCTAAGGCAACCTTCAGAATATAACGACTGTTATAGGTCTCGCGCATAGCGTTGTTACTCAAGGGCTTAACGTCACACTTATCTAGACTAACCTAATTACTTCGCCAGTGCAGGACCGGTAGTCTCCGAGGTTAAGTGAGCGTAATTTTAAGCTTGTTTAAATAATACTTGAAGATAAATCTTATATTGTTCGAGATAGGTTTCAACCGCATCTCGTTCCGGCATAATTCTGGCCATGATGTAGGCGCCTTCTAGCGCGGTTAAGAACATACCGGCGACTTTATCGGGCTCGACTTCAGTCACTGGTGGATAGAGCACCATGATCTCTTTTAATTTCTCGCTAATCTTGTCTTGCCATGCTTTCATCGTCAATGACACCGATTCGCCTATCTCTTTGTCAACGAGTTGGTTTTCGTAACAATAACTAGCATAGAGACAACCTATCTCGTCTTGTTCTAATTTGGCGTGCTGCTCTTGGACAAGACCAACAAAAATCAATAATTGTTGTAAAGGGTCCTTGCTGAGCTTGGTCGCTTTAGCACAATATTCATTGAGCGTATTTAATTTATTGCTCGAGAACTTTTCAATCATCGCCATCGCTAGGTGTTTCTTCGATGGGAAATGATAAAAGAACGTTCCTTTCGTTATCCCGACTTGTGCTATGACTTCATCGATCGGCGTTGCAACATGCCCCTGACTTATTGCTAAGCCCATTGATGTCATTAAAATCTTATCGCGAGTTATATTGCCATCTCTCGGCATACTCCATCCTCTTGTACTGAGCAGTCTAATTTATTTCTCTGACATCACAATGTCATATTGACGTCTTATTATATAGGTTTTCTGTGGTTTGTCACCTTCTGGCATATAAGTAGAACTGCTTAATATATTTTATTTTATACCAAATGGTTGACATAAGATTTTTAACAGGTATGATTTACCCATACCGACCAAATGGTACAAAATAAATTTAGCGTTCATCAATGTTTGAGGATATAAAGCCATGCTAAGAACCTATAAAGCACAAAGCCATATCGCTGTCAGTCGAGAAGACGTCTGGGCTACAATTAGCCAATCAAATTTTGTAAAAGACTTTTTACCCGAGATTGGTAGAGATATCTGCAAACTGACTTTGTTCACACTGGCAATGCATAAGCACCCATTTGATGTCATGCCGGCTTATATGGTGCCAAACAAAATTATTAGTTGGGATGTTGTTGCCAATACGGCGATCGAATTGACCAGAAAAGACTTGTCAGCAGACATTAAACATATTGATCTGACGTTACAAGCCAACGGCGATGACACCGTTGTGAGTTTTGAAGTTCATTATAAGACGCGATTAAACGCCAGCTTTCTACAAACAGAAAGAGCCATCAGAGGCTTGTTTAATCAGAAATTAAAGGTGCTCGAACAAGACCTAGCAACCCTGCAACCACGCCAACACCTACACGCAGTTTTTAACTAGGCTTGTTGCTTTAAGATCATGTTACGAATGGTGTTGTTAAATAGCCGCTAATGACAATGTGCTTTCCTCCAATAGTCGCTGAAGCATTAGTACTTTCCTCCAAGCAGCACCATTTTGTACATGTCCGTAAGGAACCCATCCTTACATTTCAATAGTAGCGAATCAGAGAGGTTCCTCTTACCCCCTCGCCTCTCTGATTCGTTTTACTTTTGTTGATGCATCCCCATCATAGATACTCAGCAGAAAACAGCTATATCAACGTCTTTGCCTCTTGCTGGCTATTACTACCACAAAACATCAATGCTACGCCAAGCAAATTATTCTGATAACTTGTTAAGCGCTAGAAACTTGTGATTATCATCAAACTTGATGCTGAAATACCCACTAACGCCTTGTTGGTCAATAAAGCCTCTAATGTGCTCGACTGGAAATTGAATTTTCTGCCCCGACTCCGCTTTCACCACCACAAAACGTGCTGTACCTCGATAATAACGTTCTGCTTCACTGGCACTCAAATTCATTCTAAAACGTAGCTCAGCCGCCATATCTTAGTCGCTCGGACAAAGTAGCTTGTAATTGCATACCGACAGCTTTGGCTTCATCATGATTATAAGGTACGGCCTCCCCTACCCCCCAAACTGGCGCTGGCCACGCGGCGTCCATTTGATACCGTGCTACGTGGTGAATATGTAATTGGCTGACCACATTGCCCAGTGCAGCAATATTCATCTTATCCGCAGCCACCAACATCGCTAACTGTTTTGCAAGCCATGTCGACTCTGACGCGAGCAGTTGTTGATCATCCTCACTTAGCTGATATATTTCGCTAACGCCTTCTCGTCTTGGGACTAAAATAACCCATGGATAACGGGCATCATTCATCAACAATACATCGCATAGCGTCAACCGACCGAGATAGAACGTGTCTTGTTGTAAGCGTTCGTGTAATTGATACATTATGCTTCGGCCAGATATTTCGTCACAATTTCATACACATCCGCAGATAACGGCTCTTGCTGTGCAATACTTTGTAGAGCCCGTTTCATTAAACCTTGTCGCGTTTCATCGTATTGTTGCCAGGAATTAAAGGCTCCCAGCTGACGCGATGCAATTTGTGGGTTTAATCTATCTAGAATGATGATTTGCTCAGCGAGAAACTGATAACCACTACCATCAATCGCATGGAAGTTGATCGGATTGTTTCGACAAAACTGACCAATCAGCGACCTGACATTATTAGGGTTGGCGATATTAAAAGCGGGATGCTTCATTAATCCTTTCACCCGTAATAAGGTATTCGGCAAACTCGATTGTGCTTGTACCGCCAACCATTTATCAACGACTTGCTTGTCATGCTGCCACTGCTCATAAAATGCCCGTAAAGCATGTTCGCGCTCTGGGCCTTCATATTCTACTAATGCAGAAAGCCCAGCCAAGGTATCGGTCATATTATCCGATTGCTTCATTTGCTTTAGGCAACGTTGCGTCTGCATGGGGTCGCCCGTCGTCATCAAATAATCTAAGCACATATTTTTTAAACTGCGCTTTGCCATGTCACTGGCGTTAAATTGATATTTTTCTGTCGAATTCAGCGCCGAATATAAATTTGAGAACTGTGCTTTTAAACGTAGCGCTAGCTCTTTTTTCACATAGCTACGTGCCGCATGAATAGCCTCAACTTTCGCTGGCTTAAGCTGCGCCGCCAGATAATTTTCGGAAGGTAGCATGAACATTTTCGCAACCAATGCCGGCGAGGCCATGGCATTTTCTAATACTTGACCGAATTGCTCGATAACATCGCTAGGCAACACTAAAGCATGGCCCTGT
Organism: Piscirickettsiaceae bacterium; assembly: GCA_024685995.1. GTDB lineage: Bacteria > Pseudomonadota > Gammaproteobacteria > Nitrosococcales > Methylophagaceae. The sequence continues at coordinate 33,390 of JAIBDY010000017.1, forward strand.
TCCGCTGAATTGGCTAACAGTAATAATAAATTAATCAATAATTGTTGACCAGCATCCCATTGACTAAAGCTATCATGATCATTAGCCATTAAAAATGCCAATTCTGCATTGCTTCTCGTCATATTTGCTTTGACAGGGGCTGAGAACCCTCGCAGCAGTGATAATACGGGTTCTGAAGCCACATTCATAAAGACAAATTGTTGCTGTTGTTCTGTCACTGACAATACGCGTGTTTCCTCACCGCTCGCGCTTGCTTCACCTTCCAATTGTAGTGCGATGGTCTTGCCTTGCTTATCCAACAAGCCAACAGCGACAGGAATATGGAACGCTTGTTTTTGTTGTTGCCCCGGCGTGGGGTCACAATGTTGTTTGATTGTCACGGTATAACGACGACGCACCACATCATAGTCCGTTGCCACATCAATTTGTGGTGTCCCCGCTTGAGAATACCACCGTTTAAACTGTGTTAAATCGACTTGATTGGCATCCTCAATCGCTTTGACAAAATCATCTGTTGTGACTGCTTGACCATCGTGGCGAGCAAAGTACAGATCGGTTCCCTTTCTAAAACCGTCTACCCCAACAAGGGTCTTAATCATGCCGACCACTTCAGCACCTTTTTCATAGATGGTGACGGTGTAAAAATTACTGATTTCGATAAAAGAAGCAGGACGAACAGGATGCGCCATCGGTCCCGCATCTTCAGCAAATTGCATGGTCCGAAGTTGATTAACATCTTCAATCCGTTGTACCGCCGCTGAGTTCATATCAGCGCTAAATTGTTGGTCACGTAATACGGTGAAGCCTTCTTTCAAGCTCAATTGAAACCAGTCACGACACGTCACACGGTTACCAGACCAGTTATGAAAATACTCATGCCCGACGATACTTTGGATGGTGTAATAATCTCTATCGGTCGCCGTTTCAGGACTCGCCAACACGCATGCCGAATTAAAGACATTTAAGCCTTTATTCTCCATCGCACCCATATTAAAATCATTCACCGCGACGATCATAAAGACATCTAAATCATACTCACGCCCATAGCTATCTTCGTCCCATTTCATCGCTTGCTTTAACGACATTAAGGCATGATCACATTTATGACTGTTTTCTGGATCAACGTAAATTTCCAACGCCACCGAGCGACCTGATGCTGTGACAAAACTGTCTTTTTGACGATGTAGCTCACCCGCCACTAAGGCAAATAAATAACTGGGCTTGGGATGCGGATCGTGCCATCTCACCCAATGACGCCCATCCTCAAATTGGCCTTGTTTTTCTAAATTACCGTTCGATAGCATAATCGGCCAATCTACCTTGTCGGCGACGATTGAAACCGTAAAGACCGACATGACATCGGGGCGATCAGGGTAGTAGGTGATTCGGCGAAAACCTTCTGCTTCGCATTGCGTGCATAATAAACTACCCGAATGATATAAACCTTCTAATGCGGTATTTTGATCGGGATGGATCACGGTTTCGATTTCGAGTTCAAACTGTTCTGGTACGGCTGAAATCAGCAGCGCTTTATCGCTACGTTGATACTCATTACCTTGTAACTCGCGACCATCTAGCTTAATCGACTGTAACGTGAGTTGTTCGCCATCTAGCAGACAGTCGCCACCTTGTCCTGCTGGATTACGGCGCATCGATAAAACACTACGTACCTGCGTTTCAGATCGGCCTAGATCAAAGTGCAGTGCAACATGATCAACAAGATAATTAGGGACTTGATAATCAGCTAAAAAAGTTTCTTTAGGTAACGCATTGGTGGACATATCAGCATACTCAATAATAATTAAAAATCGTCTAGCGTCTGTACAGGCCAAACATCGTAAGCGGGTACTTCGTATGGGTGGTTGGCAATTAAGGTTTGCAAGATTGCTTTTACATCTTGTTTTTGACACAACATTTCAACGCGATATTCGGCAACCTGTTCTAGCTTATTCGCCTGTCCGAGGAAAGGGTGACTGCCTGAAAAAGGTCGAAACTGGCCTTGTCCCAACGTTTCCCAAGCACAACTATCGTAACCTTGATATTGCCCAGCGCCTTGGTCAAACAGGGCTTTTTTCAACTGTTCTTTATGGCTTTCAGGGACATAAAAAACCAGCTTGTATTGTCTTACTTCAATAGCCATTTTTGTCCAATGCCATTACCTGACTCACCATAAACAGCATCACCTTGCGGTGAAAAGGCAACCGCTTGCAATACAACACCCGGACGTAATTGTTTACGACGCGCCACTTGCCAACAATCCACTTTTTCACCATCAGCAACTGTCCAGAGACAGATTCGCTGTGACGGGTGCCCGGTCACTAAGTATTGATGGTTCGGTGAAAAATCAAACGCCGAGGTTGTCGTTTTAAAAGAGGGGAAATTGGGTAACGGCAAAGTCTTAGGCCATGGCGATGGCCTCAGGGTATATTGTTTTTTGCCCGTTTTAATATTCCACAAGTGGGTTTGATCATTGCCCGCGCCCGATAGAACATAGCCGCCTTTGGGATAAAAACCGACTATATCAACGCTGTTGTCATGCTTCCATCGTCGTAACTGTTTACCGCTTGTCAGACTCCACAGCCGGGCCATTTGATCATCACCACCCGTCAAAGCATATTGACCGCTTGGCGATATCGCTACTGTATTGATCAATTGATCAATCGGCGCATTCACTGGCGCGCCGTCATGTCGAAAAATATGCACCACGCGGTTTCCAATCACATCGAAATAAATGGCTGTCCTGTCTTGCAATGCCAGCAAGACATAATCCCCTTGTGTCGATAATGCCATCGCCTTGATGCGCACTGGAAAATGCAATCGCATCATGGGCTTACCATTCGCTATTTCCCATAAGACAATGGTATCAATTTCAGCTGTGGCAGCGACTTTACCATCAGCTGAAAAAGCCACCGAAGTCGTGGTGCCAACTTGGCTGTTATTTTGCCAGCTATAGATAACTTGGTCTTGTTCAATGTCCCACAATTTAGCGGGTGCATCGGTATCTCCGACTAGTACATATTTGCCATTTGGTGAAAAAGCAGCGGCATAGCTGCTTAACTCACTGTGCGCCCACTGTTGATCTGAGTCGCGTTCGACTGAACAAGCTGCCAAACTCAAGGTCACCAGCAATAACAGGGCATAGCGAATTAGCAGCACGGCTGACTTCCCATTAGGACTTAGGCAATGTCACGCCTTGCTGACCTTGGTATTTCCCATTGCGGTCTGCATACGACGTTTCGCACACCTCATCAGATTCAAAAAACAACATTTGCGCGACACCTTCATTAGCATAGATTTTAGCGGGTAACGGCGTCGTATTAGAGAACTCTAATGTGACATGGCCTTCCCATTCAGGCTCTAAGGGCGTGACGTTAACGATAATGCCGCAGCGCGCATAAGTCGATTTACCAAGACAAATTGTCAGCACGTTTCGCGGTATTTTGAAACGTTCAACTGTCCGTGCTAACGCAAACGAGTTAGGCGGGATAATGCAGACATCGGAAGAGACATCAACAAAACTATTTTCATCAAAGTTCTTAGGATCGACGATGGCTGAATTAATGTTGGTGAAGATTTTAAATTCATTAGAGCATCGCACGTCATAACCATAACTCGATGTACCGTAAGAAATCATTTTACCTTGTGCACTTTCACGCATTTGGCCCGCTTCGAAGGGCGCGATCATATCGTGTTGCTCGGCCATCCGGCGAATCCATTTATCTGATTTGATACTCATGCTGTCTTCACTTTTGCTGTTAAGTTAATTGTTGTCATTAGCCGTCGTATTAGACCTGACGCCCGAATTTAGTCATTCTTCACTACAATATTGGGGAATGCTGAAGCATAATCTTTCGATTGTCGCGCTAACCTCGCTGCAACACGAGTCGCAATTGAGCGGTAGGCTTTAGCGATATCGCCTTCTGGATCGACTGCAACTGTAGGTTGGCCGTTATCGGCATTTTCTCTTATTCGAATATCTAACGGAAGACCACCAAGTAAATCAACGCCGTACTGACTCGCCATTTTTTCACCACCACCGCTACCGAATATCGCTTCTTGATGACCACATTGGCTACAGACATGCGTACTCATATTTTCAATAACACCTAGCACTGGCACATTGACCTTTTCAAACATTTTGAGCGCTTTGCGTGCATCCAATAATGAAATGTCTTGTGGCGTCGTCACAATCACCGCACCGCTGACCGGCACGTTTTGCGATAACGTTAATTGAATATCGCCCGTACCTGGGGGTAAATCGATCACCAAATAATCGAGGTTATCCCAATTGGTATCATTGAGTAATTGTTGTAAAGCCTGAACAACCATTGGGCCACGCCATATCATGGGTTCTTCTTCGTCAATCAAATAGCCAATCGACATGCTTTGCAAACCATAACTTTCTATCGGTTTAATGCTTTTGCCGTCATCTGATTCCGGTTTTTGATGCTTACCCAACATTCTCGGTTGGCTCGGGCCATAAATATCCGCATCTAAAATACCAACATTGGCGCCTTCTGCTTGTAATGCTAAAGCCAAGTTGACCGAGGTCGTTGATTTCCCGACCCCACCTTTCCCGGAAGCGACGGCAATGATATTTTTAACGCCTGCAAGACTTTTCACACCTTGCTGCACTTTATGTTTAATTACCTGCCAATCCAGTGTAATTGACACTGATTCAGCACCTGCTTGCTTTAAACGCTCAACAAGTTCAGCCTTTAATTGTGCTTGATGTCCCTGCGCTGGATATCCTAGTGTGATGGCGACCGTCAATGTTTCGCCTTCCGTTTCAACAACCACTTTTGCATGACTGTCTCCGAAGGACACCAAACTAAGCGGATCTTGATATTCATTAATAATCTGTTTGATTTGAGCAGGGTTTAACATTCATGACTCCGATGGAAGTGAGTTCGATAACTAAAGCACGTTATTCTATACTGCCTGACCGTTAAGTTCACCCATAGAGATACTGTGGACATCCTATCTACACACTCCGAGTGCGTCTTTATTTATATTGATACAGTAGTTTATTCATATTGGTGATATTACTGATGCTGATTTCTTTCGGGCAAGCCCGTTCACATTCACGATAATTACTGCAAGTACCAAACCCTTGTTGTTCCATTTCGGTTAACATTTTTTGTGTACGATGCGTGTCAATTTTGCCTTGAGGTAAGCTAGACAAATGACTCACTTTAGCCGCTACAAATAAAGTGGCCGAGGCATTGGGACACACTGCGACACAAGCACCACAGCCAATACAGGTCGCAGAATCGAAAGCCTCATCTGCGGTATCTTTATCAATCGCAATCGTGTTGGCCTCGGTTGCAGAGCCTGTTCTCATTGCGATATAGCCGCCCGCTTGAATAATGCTATCAAACGCCGAGCGATCAACAATCAAGTCTTTCACTACCGGAAAAGCCGTAGCCCGCCACGGCTCGATCCATAATTCGGGTTCTTCTGCATAATCACGCATGTATTGTTGACAGGTCGTCGTCGCTTGGTGCTTACCATGGGGCGAACCATTGATCACCAAACTACATGATCCACAAATTCCTTCGCGGCAATCAAAATCAAATGCAATTGCATCGTGACCATGAGCAATGAGTTGCTCATTCAAGGCGTCGAGCATTTCTAAAAACGATGTATTTTCACTGACATCGATTTGATATTGCTCAAAGTAACCTTGGGTTATCGCGTTTTTTTGTCGCCAAATATGCAGTGTAAAAATCATCGGTAATTTCTTGTATTAGGTCGGACGAATTCAAAATAGAGTTCTTCTTTATACAAAACGGGCATACTGACTTTGCCGCTATATTGCCAAGCAGCAACGTAGGAAAAATCCTCGTCGTGGCGTTGCGCTTCACCGTCATCACTAATATGTTCTGCCCTAGCATGACAACCACAAGATTCTTCCCGCGTTAAGGCATCAATACACATCAACTCGGCCAACTCAAAGAAGTCGGCAATTCGGCCTGCGCGTTCCAGTGTTTGGTTGAAATCTTTGTCATCACCAGTAACCTTCACTTGCTGCCAAAATGCTTCCCGTAAAGCCTGTACCTCTGCAATCGCTTTTTCTAAAGCGGGTTTCTCTCTCGCCATCCCACAGGCATTCCATAAGATAGTACCTAATTGGCGATGGAATTCATCCGGTGTTTTCTGTGGGTCTGGCGCATGCAATAAACGATCTATTCTAGCCTGACTTGCTTTGAGTGCCTCAGCCGCTTCCGGATAGGTTTTATCCAGATCTAAAGGTTGGTGCTGTGCCAGATAATCCGACACCGTTGCTGGCAGCACAAAATAGCCATCCGCTAATCCTTGCATTAATGCACTGGCGCCTAAGCGGTTAGCCCCATGATCAGAAAAGTTCGCTTCACCAGCGGCAAATAAGCCGTCTATTGATGTCATGAGATTATAATCCACCCACAACCCACCCATAGTGTAATGCACCGCCGGATAAATCCGCATGGGTGTTTCATAAGGATCTTCATTGGTAATACGTTGATACATCTCAAAAAGATTGCCATATTTTTCAGTGACTGCATCGATACCTTGCTCATCAATCGCCTTGGCAAAATCTAGGTACACGCCTAGTTTCTTACCCTCAATCTCATGACCAACGCCTCGTCCTTCATCACAAATCAATTTCACCGCTCGAGATGCAATATCACGCGGCACGAGATTACCAAATGCCGGATACATTCTTTCTAAAAAGTAATCTCGATCTTCTTCTGCAATCTGTTCTGGTGCTTTATCGCAGTCCGCCACTTTTTTTGGCGCCCAAACCCGCCCATCATTACGCAATGATTCGCTCATCAAAGTGAGCTTTGATTGCAATGCACCATGTTGTGGGATGCAGGTTGGATGGATCTGGGTGAAGCAAGGATTCGCAAATAAAGCACCATGCTTATGTGCTCGCCAAGCCGCCGATGCGTTACAGCCCTTAGCATTGGTCGACAAATAAAACACATTGCCATAGCCACCGGTACACAACACCACACAATCCGCCATATGACTTTCTAATTCGCCAGTGACTAAATCTCGCGTGACAATCCCTTTTGCTTGACCGTCGACCATAATCAGATCTTGCATTTCGCAACGCGAACGATGGTGAATACTCCCCGCCGCAATCTCTTTACTCATCGCTTGGTAAGCACCCAATAATAACTGCTGACCAGTTTGACCTCGGGCATAAAACGTCCGAGAAACTTGTGCACCACCAAATGAGCGATTGGCTAGGTACCCGCTATATTCGCGAGCAAAAGGCACGCCTTGGGCTACGGCTTGGTCGATAATGTTATTACTCAATTCCGCAAGGCGAAAAACATTCGATTCTCGGGCGCGAAAGTCTCCTCCTTTAATCGTGTCATAAAACAATCGCCAGACACTATCGCCATCATTCTGGTAGTTTTTAGCGCCATTGATACCGCCTTGGGCTGCAATGCTATGCGCCCGTCGAGGACTATCTTGGAAACAAAAGGTTTTGACGTTATAGCCCATTTCACCTAACGAAGCCGCCGTTGAAGCACCAGCTAAACCTGTCCCGACTACGATCACGGTGTATTTTTTTCGGTTAGCAGGGCTAACAATTTTGAGGTTGAACTTATGTTGTGTCCAACGGTTCTCAAGGCCACCTTTTGGAGTGTGGCTGTCCATTACGTAATCTGTCATGGCATCACAAAGTAAATGTACAAAGGTAATAAGGCAAAGCCACCGGTCAATAGCACGCTCACAGTCCAAGCAAGATATTGACAAGTCCACGCCGTTTTACCGAGTGTTTGAAACACATTGGCAAGGGAATGCTGTAAATGCATCGTCAAGACAAATAATCCCGCCAGATAGAATGCGACCATCCAAAATGACTGAAACAGTTGCACCGTCTCCAGGTAAACATCAACAGCATCAAATCTCAAAGTTTGGATCACATGAATCACGATAAACGCCAATAAGAATAAAATACTGGCGGTCACAAACGGCGCTGGAATTTTAAACTTATCGTGGCGGTAATAATCGATAGTTCTGGCTTTGGCATTAATCGCTCTGATCTTTAAGGCTGTCCTGACATGGACAGCCAAAATAACAATCACGGCCAATAAAACTAGCCAGCGAATCAGCCCATCGTTGTAGCCATTATAAAAATCATTAAATAGTGTGGGAGAAAAAAAGGTCAAATTCGATAACATATGAAAAATCAAATAACCAAATAGCGTGATTCCCGCGACCGCCATCGTCCGTTTTTGTAATTGCATCAAACGCATGCTTTAACTTTCCATATCGATTAGCATGTCATCGCTATCGTTCCTCGGTTTTAACTGCTCTTTTTGCACCGTTCGGATGCAACTATTTCGCCGTAAAATAGCATCATCATTGTGTGCTGGGCTGAGTTTTTGAGCTTGTTGATAATGGCTCATCGCTTCCATAAAGTAATCATAAGCAAAACTATGTGACATCGGCTGGCTAATCAAAAACCGAGCATGGCGCTCATGCAAAATCCCACTGTAGTAATGGCGCTCATATTCGCTCGACAAGCGATTGATGGTCTTTTGAATCACTTTGATTTTGGATTGTTTTTCCGTGTGCCTTAACTGGTCTGTCAACGCCAAAATATAGATAACTAACGCTTGCTGGTTATTTTTATCCACTTTTAGAATATCTAAGCAGATACTTTCTGCTATTTCTGGCTCGATAAGAGAGCGGTATTGTCTCGCTTTGACTAAAGCTGATTCGATTGCATCAACATGGATATCATGCAGTTTCAGTTCCATCGTTACCCTATATTATTCTAACTAAGCTCACTTTGAATTGTGACTGACTGTGAAGTGAAACCAATCTAATTCAAACCGTTTGACATTGCAAACCTAAAAATCAATAACAAGCCATTTTTACCATGCTGCATGGTGTCAACGGGCGCTTTCTGGTATCTTTGTCGGCTTTAATAACCCCCTCAAATTAATCGGTTACGCCATGCAAAGAAAAATTTTGGTTACCAGCGCCCTGCCTTATGCCAATGGTTCTATTCACCTAGGTCATTTGGTTGAATACATTCAAACTGATATTTGGGTACGATTCCAGAAAATGCGTGGTCATGAATGTCATTATGTCTGTGCTGATGATGCCCATGGCACGCCCATTATGTTGCGAGCCCAAAACGAAGGCATTAGTCCTGAAGCACTGATCGCCAAGGTGAAAGAAGAACACCAAGCTGACTTTAATGATTTTGCCATTGGTTTTGATAATTTTCACAGCACCCATAGCGACGAAAACAAAGCCTTAGCGCGCCAAATCTATCTCGCTAACCGCGATGCTGGACATATCGCAACCAGAACGATCAGCCAAGCCTATGATCCTGAAAAAGAAATGTTCCTACCCGATCGATTCATCAAAGGGGAATGTCCCAAATGTGGTGCTGCCGATCAATATGGCGATAACTGTGAAGCCTGTGGCGCAACTTATGATCCGACCGATCTGATTAACCCCATATCTGCCGTTTCTGGCGCAACACCCATTACAAAAGAGTCCGAACATCACTTCTTTAAATTAGCCGATTTTGAAGCCATACTCAAAACGTGGACAACCACCAATAGCCACCTACAAGGCGAAGTCAGCAATAAACTGGACGAATGGTTTGAAGGTGGATTAAGAGATTGGGATATTTCGCGAGATGCGCCTTATTTTGGGTTTGAAATTCCCGATGCGCCTGGTAAATTTTTCTATGTTTGGTTAGATGCGCCGATTGGTTACTTCGCCAGCTTTACAAATTATTGTGATCGCACGGGTGTCGACTTCCACGAGTTCATGAAAGCCGATAGCACAACAGAAATGGTGCACTTTATTGGTAAGGATATTATCT
>JAIBDY010000003.1 GCA_024685995.1 Piscirickettsiaceae bacterium
CAACGATATAACCCAATACCGAAGCCAATTGCAACAACAACAATTCCAACAACAGCTAACAGCCCACCTTCAATCATCCAAAATAAGATTTCATTGTGTGGATGATTAATACTATTTGGTAAATAAACATCTGGATGTCGATTTACATAGTCGGAGGACTGTGGGTTCCACACCCTTTTAAAACTACCAATTCCGTAACCATTTATTGGTTCTTTTGCCACTAATTCCAAGCCAATTGTATACATAGCGACACGTGCACCAGAGTATGATTCTTCAGTGGTTTTAGAAGCTTTATCAATGGTTTTATATAACCCTGCTTGCCCTGCATAACCGGCAAAGCAAGTGATAATAAAGAGAAGTATGAATATTGATTTTTGTTTTTTGAGCTGTTTAAAACAACTTATAATTAATAATGTTGTACTCAAAATTAATGTCAATAAGCCAATTCGAGAACCTGACGCGATAACAGCATAAATAGCCAGTGACAAACTCAAAACTAACAATAGTTTTGTTAACCTTGAACACGTTCTGAAACTAGGACGACTAATTAAATACAGTCCAGATACACCCCCTGTGACAAGCCATGTTGCTAAGACATTGACTTGCTGGAAATTACCTCTTGGCGTCAGTCCTGAGTTGGGAAATACGGTGTTAACACCTTCAAATCCTAGCGTTTGTAAAGTCCCTAATAATGCCTGTAAACCAGTTGCAACAACAATTAGCCATAATGTTTTATCTATTGATTTTTCTGTCCATGAAAATTGGAATAGTGCCAATAGAAATACCAATCCACCTAAGATATACAGTTGCCTAAAAAGCCATGTAATTGGTTGGGTTATGTCGCCTAAACTGGAACAAATGATAACGATCGGGAAGAAAATAAAATATGGCCACAACTTGGGATAGATAAATTTTCTATCGTTAGCTATAGTCAGAAGTGCCGCAGACATGAGCCAACTGGCAAAGGCCCAGACCGAAATATTATAAGTAAGCGATAACCCAATTCCACCTATATTATTTGTTCTGTATATAGGTGCAACAATAAATAGCAAAGCTAAAAAGATCAGCATTAAGTCTAATCGCGATTTTTGCTTTATTACTGCCATTTTAGATTATCCAACTTTAGTTACTCCTTGAAGGGACTTCTATATAATCGATTAACTCTCCAATCGGACTAAATACCAAAATAATATTTCGATATTTAGATTTTAAGGAGAAATAACAGTAATCACTGATCTTCTTATTGTTGTTATGCAGAATCGTATCTAACGCTTTTTTCATTTTTGAATTGGTCGCGACTATTTCGTCAATATTGACTTGCATTGACTTAATATCATCAAAAAAAGGTTGTAATGGACGATACAATGCCGCTTGATGATGCGGCGCGAGAGCTTGCTGACTTAAACTCTCTATCAGTTGCTTTAGCCCTTCAACGGTGTGTGGCTTCTCAACATAAACAAATACCGGCTTATCTGTCACTTGTTGCGTTTGCATAAAAGAAGGGATTTGTTGGCCTTTCAACGCTATCGCAGGCACGGCATAAAACCCCTCTTCCCAAAATACTAAAGCCACTGGACGTTGCTGAAAAATTGTAGTGACACCCCACGCCAGAGCTGAAAATTGAATCATTGCAATCAAAGTTAAGTCAAACAATAATTTCTTTATTCCTTTAGATAGATCAAAAACGATCAATGTCAATAACGGACCTAAAACTAAATCGACACTCGCTACTATTTTCAGTCCTTGCCAACCGCCAGATGCACTAAAATGCGGTGGCGGATACCAAAAATAACGTGACAAGACAATAACAGCAACGAAAATAACTACGCTCAAAATAAAGTGCGTCGACGCTGCTTTTACTCTTACCATGTCGTATATCAACCAATGTTCTATAGTCTAAAATGAAAAAGGCCTCGGATTAAACTCACCGAGGCCTCTTATTGAATACCTTTGACTTCACAGACTTGAAGCCTAGGAATTTAAATCCAGCTTAGCAAAGACCTGCTGCAACGCACGTACCGATAGCATTTTTACTCCACACAACAGGACGGCCAATAGCGCCAGCTGTACCGTCAAGTACATAAGTCACGTTAGCTGCTGTACCAAGCTCCGCAGCGATACCAGTCGAAGTAACTCGAGCTGTAAGCGCGCCATTATTGCTAACCGCGCCTGAACCCGCTAAAACTTTACCGTCATCCTGAGCTGTCACTACAGGTACACCATTTGAGCCATTAGTACAATTCAAAAGTGATCCTGTTTCTTGAAAACATAACTCAACGGCTGTTTTAACAACAGCCGTTGATAATACAACTTCTGAGAATTTAGCTTTTTGGGTGTATTGTTGATAAGCAGGCAATGCAATTGCTGCTAGGATACCGATAATCGCGATAACGATCATCAACTCGATTAATGTAAAACCTTGTTGTACTTTTTTCATCATCATTCCTCTTGAGTAGTAAACAAATCAGCAAACACTTTTGCCTTGACAAAGATGATTGCAGAGAGCATGCCAATATTTAAGTTATTGTTTTAATTGACTTAATACCCTAACCCGTTAGTTTTGAGATTACATAAAAGGACAGAATGTGACATAAAGTGTCACTTTGTAACGCCGTCAATAGCCCTCTCGCTCAATCTGGTCGCTATAACAGCCATAGACACAGCGCGCTGTGTTGTCGCTTATAACCATGAGTGAAGATCTTGATAAGGGTAGTCATGTGCTGCCGCTACAGCAGGGTGCGTTAGCTGACCTTGATAGATATTGAGACCTTGCCGTAAATGCGCATCTTGCTTTAGAGCTTGGGTTAAGCCGTGATTTGCTAATGTTAAGATAAAGGGCAATGTCGCATTGGTCAGCGCATAGGTTGCAGACTGAGCCACCGCACCGGGCATATTGGCGACACCATAATGAATCACCCCGTCCTCTATGAAGGTCGGCGCTTCATGTGTGGTGACTTTGGATGTTTCAAAGCAACCGCCTTGATCGATAGCGACATCCACCAACACTGTCCCCGTTTGCATCAGCGATAACATTGCTTTGGTAACCAGCTTCGGTGCTTTCGCGCCAGGAATAAGCACAGCGCCAATGATTAAATCCGCATGGCGAATAGCAGCTTCAATGGCGTCTTGGGTCGCAAAAACAGTTTTCATTTGTGTCCCAAAATGGGTGTCGAGTTGTCTGAGCCGGTTTAAGGATTTATCTATCACCGTCGTATCCGCACCGAGGCCTATTGACATTCTCGCGGCTTGTTCACCGACGACACCACCGCCAATAATGATCACTTTGGCCGCCTGCACGCCCGGTACACCACCCAATAAAATACCTTTGCCCCCTTGCGGATTTTCTAGGGCATGCATACCGGCTTGAATCGCCATTCGTCCTGCTACTTCGCTCATCGGCGCGAGCAAAGGTAGACCGCCGAATTGATCGGTGACGGTTTCATAAGCAATACAACTCGCGCCGGATGCAATCAGGTCTTGGGTTAAGATTTTGTCTGCCGCCAAATGCAAATAGGTAAATAGTAGCTGATCTGGGCGTAACCATTGTCGCTCTTGTTGTTGCGGTTCTTTGACTTTAACAATGAGATCGGCTTGGGCATAGAGCGCGTCGGCAGCATCGACAATATCAGCGCCAGCTTGTTGGTATAGCTCATCTGTGAATCCGATTGCTAAGCCAGCATTGGTTTCAATTAATACACGGTGACCTTGCTTAGATAACTCTTGAACACCCGCAGGCGTGAGCCCTACGCGATATTCATGATTCTTAATTTCTTTCGGTACTCCAATTAACATCCCTTTTCTCCGGTTTTTTATTGCTCACTTTTCTGTTCTAATGATAACCACAATACTAACGTAAATAAATGTGACCATTTTGACTAATCCGCAGAAATCAGACCCATCATTACCCCTCCATTTTAATCCCCGGTTTACAGAACAACTGCCTGCTGACACCGAAACGGATAACCATCCCCGCCCGGTCGGTGAAGCTTGTTTTTCTTATGTGCAGCCTACGCCGGTTAAAGCGCCGCAATTAGTCGCTTATTCGTCTGAAATGGCCGAACAACTGGGTTTGTCAGCATCAGACTGCCGATCTAAACACTTTACCCAAGTCTTTGCTGGTAATACCATATTGGCGGGCATGACACCTTATGCGCAATGTTATGGCGGTCATCAATTTGGTCACTGGGCAGGTCAATTAGGCGATGGTCGCGCAATTAATTTAGGTGAAGTGACCAATGAAGCCGGTGAGCATCATATCTTGCAATTAAAAGGTGCCGGACTCACGCCCTATTCTCGCACTGCAGATGGTCTGGCGGTTTTGCGTTCGTCGGTGCGTGAGTTTATTTGCAGTGAAGCGATGTACCACCTTGGCGTACCAACGACCCGTGCCTTGAGTCTCGTCACCACCGGCGAACAAGTCGTGCGCGATATGTTTTACGATGGCAATCCCAAACCTGAACCTGGGGCAATCGTCTGTCGCGTCTCTCCATCCTTTTTACGTTTTGGCAGTTATGAGATTTTTGCCGCCCGCGAAGATATTGTTAATTTACGCCGTCTTGCTGATTACACAATCCAAACCGATTTCCCGCATCTCGGCAAACCGTCCGTTGAGGTGTATATCCAATGGTTTAATGAAATCTGTCAACGCACCGCAGACATGATCGTGCATTGGATGCGGGTTGGCTTCGTTCATGGTGTGATGAATACTGACAATATGTCGATCTTGGGTTTGACTATTGATTATGGCCCGTATGGTTGGCTCGAAAACTATGATCCTAATTGGACGCCTAATACAACCGATGCCTCGGGTAAGCGCTATCGTTATGGTCATCAAGCACAAATTGCACAATGGAATTTGGTCCAATTAGCGAATGCGCTCTATCCTTTGATCGAAGATGTAGAGCCGCTCAGAACCTGTATTAATGATTTTGCAACCTGCTATGCAACGCAACTCGAAACCATGCGTGCCGCCAAATTGGGTTTTAAAGCCTATCAGCCTGATGATGCCACGCTCATCGGTGACTTACATAAGGTGTTGCAATTGGTAGAGACCGATATGACCTTATTTTATCGCGGCTTGGCTGATTTGAAAGTCGAACAACACGATCAAACCGATGCACAATTGCTGGCACCCCTTTCTGATGCCTATTATGTAGAAGCCCAATTAACGCCTGAAAACACCACCAAGATCTGCGATTGGTTACGACAATATCAACAACGTATTCTGGCTGATGGCACGTCTGATAGCGAACGGCGTCAAGCAATGAATGCTGTAAACCCAAAATACGTTTTTCGTAATTATTTGGCCCAACTTGCCACCGACAAAGCCGAACAAGGTGATTTTAGTTTAGTGAATGAATTATTAGCGGTCTTTAAGCATCCCTACGATGAGCAACAAGATAAGGCGCATTTTGCTGCCAAACGACCCGAATGGGCTAGACAACGTGCTGGGTGCTCTATGCTATCGTGTAGTTCATAACCCTAACTAATGAGGTGATGGCCTATGAACATCATTTTTCGTTTATTTTGCATCTCTCTATGGCTAGCCATTGGGTCTAGCCATGCTGCTAACACCAACGATTTTAATGTTAAGGTTATTGCCGACGATTTAGGTGTGCCTTGGGGGATGGCCTTTTTAAATAAAGACCAAATCCTAATCACCGAACGAGAAGGTGACCTACAACGACTGGATATTCGAACGGGAGACATCGCTAGTATCGATGGTTTGCCTTGGGAGATATTAATCCTAGGGCAAGGTGGTTTACTGGATGTCGCGATTGACCACAGCTCGGGCTGGATCTATTTCAGCTATAGTAAAAACGTCAAAGGTCAAGGCGCCACCACTTTGGCACGTGCCAAATTAGACGGGACGACATTAATTGATTGGCAAGACCTATTGGTCAGCCAAAGTCGCACGTCAACCAGCTACCATTTTGCTGGCCGTTTGGCTTTTGATCGGCAAGGTCATATTTTCATGTCGATTGGTGATCGCGGTATTCGCGCCAATGGACAAGATTTAAGCAATCATGCTGGTACCATTATCCGGTTGAATCTCGATGGTACTGTCCCCGAGGATAACCCTTTTGTGGACAATGATGACGCCTTGCCTGAAATATGGAGTTATGGTCATCGCAACCCCCAAGGTTTATTTTTCAATTCAACAACACAACAGTTCTGGTCAAATGAACATGGGCCCCGTGGCGGCGATGAAATCAATTTAATTTTACCCGGCCAAAACTATGGTTGGCCGGTGATTTCTTATGGTAAAGAATATAACAGTCCTGCTGCTGTCGGCGAAGGCACGCATAAAGCGGGTATGCAACAACCGGTCAAAGTGTATACCCCTTCTATTGCCCCTAGTAGCTTGATTCAATATCAGGGTAAGGCTTTTTCCTTATGGCGCGGAAAGCTACTCGCTGGCGCGCTCAAATTACAACATCTCAATCTCGTCACACTGGATCAAAACCAACAAGTGGTAAAAGAAGACAGGTTATTAACGTCTTTGGCTGAAAGGCTGAGAAACGTCGTTGAAGGACCTGATGGCTTCATTTATATTGCGACCGATTCCGGTAAAATCCTCATGCTGACACCTAATAACGAATCGCAATAATCCAATAGGTTTTACGGCCATTTTGAACATGAATGGTCACCTCATCCTCGACTTGCTTACCTAATAAGGCTTTGGCTAAAGGTGAATCGAGACTGATATTGCCTTTTTGATGGTCTATTTCGTCTGGACCAACGATGCGGTATTCCACTTCGTCCCCTTGATCCGTTTCTAGTCTCACCCAAGCGGCAAAAAAGATGGTATCACTATCATCTGGCGTATCTGCTATCACGCGTAAATCGGGCATACGTTTTTGCAAATAACGAATGCGGCGATCGATGCCGCGCAATTCTTTTTTACGGTAAATATACTCTGCATTTTCCGAACGATCCCCTTCTGCAGCTGCAGCAGATAAGGCTTTCACGACATCGCGTCGACGTTGCCAACGCGCTTCTAACTCGTCATTTAATTGTGCCATGCCTTGGGCAGTGATATAGGGGGAGGACATCATCAGATTAAGCTTAACTTAATGTTTCACAATCGTGATAACCAAGATTAACTATACGCCTTAGTAGTTTGATTTTCGGTCATTTATGTAAATAAATATCTAATTTTTCTTCATCAATCTGTACGCCAAGATAGTCGGCGACTAAGCGCATATCCAGCTCGGCATTTTCCAAACAACTTGAGGCGCCAGGTGACGGCGTCATATTAAAAATAATACCACTGCCCGGATTGATTTTGGCTTCCCCCATCATTAGGACTTGATTCTCTTTATCGATCAACTGTGGTCTAACACCACCGTAACCCGCTGCAAATTTAACGTCTTTCAATTGTAATGATGGCACCACTTTTCTGACGTCTTTTAAGAATAACCAACGTCTTAAGCCGGGCACTTCAAATAGAAAGTTTTTAAATATATAGTTACGAATATCACTGACTTTAAATAAATCCCAAAGGACTTTCAACACCCGCCTATCTAACCGTAATACACGCAGAAAATCGAAAAAACTCTGGCGGTTATACCGTTCTAACATGGGCGTTATCAATGCTGTTGGCCCGAAACGTGTTTTACCCGGCACCAAGACATCCGGATCGCCATGGACGGCTGCAAACGGCAATTTATCATTTTGTACTGTATAGACTTTACCATTGAGGACTTTGGGCGTGAAGTAAAAGCTGCCTGCTACGGGTAAACAAGAGAAATTTAAACCGTACCCCATCTGTTGTGCTAGTAACAGGCTATGCCCACCGGCTGACACCACAACCGTACGCGCTTTTATCGTACCGTGTGCCGTTGTGATTTCAAAGAGATCGCCTGTTTGCTCAATCTGATCGACATGATGGTCAAACTGAATGTCAATCTGCTTATCAGGGACTGTCAATGCCTGCTCAACAAAGGATTCGGCCAATTGATTAAAATCAACAGCGCTGTATTCATCTAGCACTGCCAAAGCAATACAAGGTTCTGGTCGTAATTCGCCATTTACCAACACGACATTCGGTTCGATCTCTGCGATTTGTTCTTTTTCTAGTAACTCTAGGCTAGTAAATACCGTTTTGAAGCTTTCGAAGCGCTCTCTCAATTGTTGACATTCTTGTTCTCCGACGCCAATCACCATTTTGGGATATTTAAAGATGATGTGATCGCGCTTCGCCAACGTGTCGGTGTAATTCACCACCATGGAAGCTGCTTTTTTGACTTTACTGGCTTTTTCTAAACTGTAGTTAGTTTCAATATCACCACAGTGTAATGTTTGACTGTTGTTACGGCCGTTGGAGTTTACCTTCGCTAAAGCACCATACTTCTCTAATAAAACAATATCAGTGATATCGGTATATTCCGCCAGCATATATAACAAGGCTGTCCCGCAGACGCCTCCCCCAACGATGGCTACTTGATATACCGGTTCTGTCATGTAAAGATCTCGCTCACTAAGGATAGATGTTCGCCGGCCAGTTTGCTACGGAATAAACCAGCCATAGCACAGCGTGTTCGACACAATTCTTTATTATAACTTTCGAACCTGTTTGGATAAAATTTATTTAACGCGCGACTGCATCAACACTAGCTAGTGCTTTGTTTGATCTCGCCCTTCCGCTTCGCTATTCCACACACTCATCAATAGTTCATCTAATGCCGCGTCATCCGGTAAAGGTCCTTGATTAAAGGCTAAAAAGTCAAAACGTGTCGTTGTCTCTTCTGACGCTGCATCATTCTCTGATTTTTCAGGATTGGGGGTAGTTGCAACCTCGGATGGTTCTGCTTCATTAATATTCTCTATAGCGCTGCCTTGTTGGAGATCAGAATAACTTAATTTTCGGTAACTTACCGCTGCTTGTTCAAGCTTTTCCTCATCTTCAGATTCCATCTGTTGATGATTAGGTATCGCTTCCTGTAACTTTTTTTCTGCCGCTTCTCGTCGCAACTGTTCTGTTTTTAACCTGACTTTTTGTCGTAGATCTTCTATGGAATATTCACTTACATCTGTTTGGGCCGCAGTTCCTAGTTCGGGATCAGTTGATGGTGTCATATCCGTTTCTGGTGCTAAGTCTGTTTCTGGTGCTAAGTCTGTTTCAGGCGCTAAGTCTGTTTCAGGTGCTAAGTCTGCTTCAGGTGCTAAGTCTGTTTCAGGCGCTAAGTCTGTTTCAGGTGCTAAGTCTGCTTCAGGTGCTAAGTCTGCTTCAGGTGCTAAGTCTGCTTCAGGTGCTAAGTCTGCTTCAGGTGCTAAGTCTGCTTCAGGTGCTAAGTCTGTTTCAGGCGCTAAGTCTGTTTCTGGTGCTAATGCTGTTTCTGGTGCTGGCTCTGTTTCTGACAGAGATTCGGCCATGATAGCGGAGTAAAATGCTTCTTCGGAATCGGCTGTGCTGTCAACTATTGATTCACGCTCACTCATGTCAGTGTGTTGTTCGTGTTCTAGATCCGCAATCAAGTCTTCTAATAAATCTTGTTCTGACGCGATCGTTGTACTGTTCGACAAAATAGCACTCGCTGAACCAGCGGTTGCTACCGTTGACTCAGCTGTTGGCTTTTTTGTAGTGGGTGCATCTTCCTCTATATCATCACCAATATTCGCCATGATGGCAGCTAATTGATCTTCTTCGGTAGCAAAGCGTTCGCTAACCGACTTTCCCTCAGTCCTGTTGACTTGATTTATGAGCACATCGATATCATCTTCGGACGGTTGTTCGGTATCCACAGTACTGGCCGCTTGTTCAATGCTATTCTCAATGTCCTGTTCTAAAGCAGTATCATAATTTTCACCCGTATTGATAACTGAATCCGAGGTTTTGTCGCCCTCTGTTTCAATGCCGTCCGGCGCGAGTTCATCAGCTGCTTTGGCGAGGTCTATACCTGTATCGAGTAAATCGCCATCTTCACCAGCTAATAACGTTTCAATGTCATCTACAGAAACAATGTCTTGTTCCAATACTTCTTCAGGCTCAACACCCTTCGTATTGATTTCTTGGCCCGGCTCAGTTATTGAGTCTTCGGATACCATGGTGTCGGTGTGTTGTTCTACTGGTTCAGTGAGTTCAATATCATCGCTGGCTATGACTGTTTGGGTCTCGATGACCTTCTGGCCTCCTTGCAGTAACTTAAACCCTTCAACAAGTTGATCGACTTTGACCGCTGTTGCAGCCAAGGTTTGCGTTAATGTGGCTTTATCTTCAATGTCTTCGTCGACACGAGCAACAGCGACGCCATCACTACCCACGGGCAATAAGTGAAGACAAGCATCGATGATATTTTCTAATTTAGTCGATGCATCGATAAGCGCTTTGGCATCTTGGTCTACAAATAAAGCCAATTGGGCTTTGTAAATTGCTTGCTCTTGCTTTTGTATTTCTTCTGCAGTTTGAGTCAAAGCTTGGCCTGTTAAACCATATTTTGTTGACAATAGCTCAGTCAAAGTGTCGAGACGTCTAGCTTTCAAGCGTTTAAGCTTTTTTACTGCCGTTGTCGCATCGCTAGCAATCTTTTTATTTTTTTTGTATAGCCGAAGGCTTAGCCATAAACTAAACATAGCCAAGATGAAAGCGAGTTCATAAGCTAGCAACTGAAATGTCAGATCTGTCATCGCCATTTATAATTCCACTCCAGGGTTTGGGATAGCTGCCATTTTGCGACGCCACAAGAAAAAACCAATCGCGACCATTAACAACAAAATACCGTTACCAATTAACAATATTGATGTCGATAACGCATCGCTTTTATCACCAACATCATCAATTTGTATTCCATTATCGGCCAAACCGAGATCATCGGCAGCACTCTCTGGTAATAAATTAGCGATATCTCCCGCCAACTCATCGACCACCTCATTCTCCGCTATTGGGCTCAGTCCATCTAGCAAATCTAATGCTGCCAATTCATCATTTTCACTGCGCTCATTATCAGCTAACAACGCGAGCTCATCAGTCACTTGTTGCGCTATATCGGCCTCAGATGTGAGAGTGCTTTGTGTTTCATCCTTTAATTCAATCGGCTTTGCTTGTAAAAAGAGTGGTCGACCTTTTAAAGTTTGGCTTTTGATTTGTAAACTGAGCGTATAGCGCTGTCCCACTTCTAACTCTGCCAACGTTAACTGCCAAGAGTTATTGACACTTGGCAATACATCGTAGGCCCATTCACTGCCATCCTCGGCAGTTAACATGGCCGCTATACTCATGTTTTTTGTATCAATTAAACTCGTATCTGGCGTGAGGGTCAAACGGTGAGTGCGGGTTGTTTCGTCTAACAATTGCTCGGTGTTGATGACAAAAGGCATTTCGACAACGTTGATGCTCTGGCGTCGTTGACGTTCAAACGTGCCACTGGTCACGATAGTCACAATATCATTTCTACCCGGCTGAAATGTATCACCCACTTGGGTTCGGTAATTACCTTGACTTGCATTTAAACTTTCTTCTATCACGGTCATGACTTCATTTTCATGCGTTAATTTTACATTCAATAACTTCAAAAAATCTTGTCTCTTAATCATTTTATCGTGATTCGTCATGCTCACATCAAAGTCGAACGCTTCACCAATTAAAATATTGTTCGGTAAATCCGTTGTTTTCAACTTAAGATCCGTCAATACCATCACGCGGTTGTTAGGGTCTAAGTCTGCATCAATAGTCCATGCACCTCTTTGAGGATTGGTCACGGTGATTAAATCATAACCTGTATCACTATGTTGCCAGCGTACAGTGTCAAGCTGACTGTTTACGGATATTTTTGATTGATCGGGTCGTCGTAACTCTGTTGGCTTCGAATCGGGTTGTCGAAATACCAGCACCGTCATTTCACTGATGCTGTCATCAATTTTGAAATGATTGTCCGTTAAAGGTAATGAATCTCTGTTGGTCGCCTTCTCAAACAAATGCAAGAATACCTTTTGTAATTGTTCAGCATCATTGACTTGCTCATACCAGCCATCGGTTTCAAGAGCGATTTCTCGAAGTAAAGCCTGATCTGCATCACCCGATAAAGCAATAGTGTGAACAACGATATTGGCTTTTTTCAACCTTGGCACTATCTCTGTCAAAATGCGTTGGCGAGATGTGATACTGGCCTTGGGATCGCTTGAAATGTCCACCAAACCATCTGATAGTAATATGACGCTGCGCCGTAGACCGGAAGCTGCTTTTGTTTGATTGACTGTCGCTTTCTTTAGCGCTTGTTCTATATTGGTAAATAAGCCTTTAGAATGGATTTTCGGCGCTTGCTTTTGGGCATCTGCACGCCACTGTTTATTAACCTCTCGATGCGGTACCACCATATTGACGTATTTGGCAAAAGTCCACACCCCAGCCTTTGAACCCGCTGGAAGTAAGCCAACGATCATTTCTAAACCCGGTGCCCTGAGATTTTTGGGATCATTCTTTTTCATGCTGCCTGACACATCAATGACGATTCTGACATCACTCTCAGGGGTTACAGCGGCGAAAACCTGCCGGATAGAGAACATCGACATCAACAATATGAAGATCAGTATAATTTTATTAGCGCGCGTCATAACATATTAACCTATTGTTTTTATTCACCAATAACCTTTATAAAGCCCATTCAACCTGCCTTTAATCTAAGGTAATGCTGTTCTATAACAACCCTTTATGCAGTTTTTATGCCGAAATCTTTACTTGCAAGGCACTTTGATGACGTGCCATCTCTACTAGATCACATCGCTAGCTTGCTAACTGTTGGTTGACATTCGCCTAGCGAAACCCTACCCTTCGTGCCTCACTAGGTGCCTATGGTTGAAATACACTAAAGGATAATCGGGAAGTTGGTGTAAACAATCCAACACTGCCCCCGCAACGGTAATTGAGTAAAACAAATGACATGTCACTGTGTTTATGAACATGGGAAGGCCATTTGTTTTGAGCCTCATAAGTCCGGAGACCGGCCCAGTGCTAGCGACCATATTACGGCGGGTAATCTACAAGATAATTATGTCAATACTTATCGTGTTACGCCGCAATATGGTCATTTTTAATGGCTTGATCCCGGGAGGATATCAAGCATTATCAAAGGCACAATTATGTCATTTAGATTTATCGCTCTACCCTTGATCACCACTCCTTTTATCGCTCTCCCTGCTTTCGCGGACCTCGAACACTTAGACTCTGTCGTTGTGACCTCGACGCGAACTGCCACCTTGCCGGACAAGCTGCTGGCATCGACCTCTATCGTTACCCGTGCAGATATTGAGCGGTTTAATTTTCAAACGCTCGAACAAGCATTGACGGCCTTACCCGGTGTCGTCATCGCCAATAGTGGTGGCTTAGGAAAACAAACTTCTCTCTTTCTTCGCGGAACGGAGTCAAACCATACTCAGATTTTACTCAATGGCGTCAAATTGGCGACCAATGCCTTCGGTGCACCACAACTCGAACATATCCCGATCGACCAAATCGACAGAATTGAACTTGTACGTGGTCCTCAATCGAGTCTTTATGGTTCAGAGTCTATCGGTGGTACGATTCAAATTTTCACTAAACAAGCACAAGTCGGTTTCAACCCCGAACTCTCGGTATCTTATGGCAGCCATGCTACGAAGAACAGCCAAGTCGGCTTGTCTTTCGGCAATGCTAGTTCATGGTTGAATATCAATGGCAGCCACCACCAAACAGATGGTTTTAACGCTTGTGACGGTCGTAGTGGCACACTCTTTATTGGCTGCTACACCTCTGAACCTGATAATGATGCTTATCGTAATACCTCTCTCTCCTTACGGGCTGGTCATCAGTTCACTGTTAACAGCACGCTTGAAGTATTTAGCCTTTCTAGCGAAGGCGAAAGCGAGTTTGATGGGTCTATTTTTTCTGGAAATCAAACCAATTTCTTGCAACATACCTTTGGCACCACATTCAATAACGCGATCAGCGACGCTTGGTCAATGACAGCCTCGCTGAGCCAGGGCAGAATGGAAGCGGATAATAATAAAGATGGTGTCGATGTCAATTTCACCGATAATAAAACGGACCATGTCAGCTTTCAAAATGATCTTCAAATTCATCCCGATTATTTGATTAGCTTAGGGTATGAATATGAAAACGATCAAATAGCGTCCTCATCTGCTTATACCGAAGATGAAAGAGACAATGAAGGCTATTATGCCCAACTGCTTGGCAATATGGGTCCCAGTAACTTCCGTTTATCGTTACGCGTTGATGACAATGAACAGTTTGGTGAGCACACAACCGGCAATATCGCTTTCGGGCACCAGATTCAGGATAAGCTACGCATTTATGCTTCTTATGGTACGGCATTTTCAGCCCCGTCGTTAATTGACCTTTACTCACCATTTGGTGCGAATCCTAATTTAGATCCAGAACGATCAAAGAGTATTGAAATTGGACTGTCAGGGCGTCATTATGCAACCGATTGGTCGATTTCGACCTATCATACGCGGGTTAACGATTTGATTATCTTAGACAACACCTTCGTGCCACAAAATATCTCAGAGGCCGTTATCAGAGGTATCGAGATTACTGCCGCAACGCAGCTTCTAGGCGTCAATATTGATGGACAAGTCTCCTTGATGGATCCCGAGAACAAAGCTTCTGGTAGTAACCAGGGCAAGCTCTTACCGCGTCGAGCTGAACAAACTTATACCCTTAATATGTATAAAGCATTTGGTCCTTATCGACTTTCCAGCCAATTCTTTGCATCTGGTCGCCGCTTTGATGATGTGTCAAATACAAGACGTTTAGCCCCGTTTAATACATTGGATCTTGCTTTGGCTTATCAGATTAATGATACGGTACAAGCGCAATTAAAAGTGGCTAATGTATTTAATCAACAATATGAAACGATTTCTGGTTTTCATACCGATGGGACCAATGCGCTGTTGACACTAAGCTATCGTCCAGCGGGGTATTGAAACTTTTTAATTTAAAAAATGCTAAGGTGGGCAGTGCAACCACCTTAGCAATATTAAGGCTAACGATATGAGCAAGATAGACACTAAAAGCCAACGCCATGAAGCGCGTATGAAACGTCAAAAATCACTCGTTGATGATCAAATCAAACGTGCAGATAAAGATAAAGGCTTATTGGTGGTCATTACCGGTAATGGTAAAGGTAAAAGTTCATCTGGCTTTGGCATGGTGGCCAGAGCATTAGGGCATGACATGCATGTTGGTATTGTGCAATTCATTAAAGGCGCTTTTAGTACGGGTGAAGAAAGTTTCTTTAGACGTTTTCCAAACGAAGTCGACTATCACGTCATGGGAGATGGCTTTACTTGGGATACACAAAATTTAGCGCAAGATATTGCTTCTGCAGAAGCTGGTTGGGCCGTCTGCCAAAAACTATTACAAGATCCTAAGGTTGACATAGTGCTCTTAGATGAGCTCAATATTGTGTTAAAAATGCATTATTTAGATATCGATACAGTGTTAGCCGATATTGCCAACCGTCCTGCTATGCAACACGTCATTATTACCGGTCGGGGTGCGCCTGATGCGGTAATAGATGCCGCAGACACGGTCAGTCGAATTGACGATGTAAAGCATGCCTTTCGGGCCGGGATCCAAGCACAAAAAGGAATTGAACTCTGAGCGCTCATCACATTATCAGCACCGTCATAAATCTGTAAAGTTACCCACAATTTCTGTGGATAAGTCTGTGGTTAAGTTGCTTATAGCTTGCTAAAGCGTTCATTTATAAGCGTTCATTGTAGATTGTACAAACTTTGACCAAATCACACAAAAATGATATTAATCAATAACTTAAATTTAGAATTTCATAAGTCAATAGCTTAGAATGACTTCGTAACAACGAGGTTATCTGTTGTTGATGACGGGTGAATAACTTTTCAATTGTCAATAGTTATGAACCCATACAAATGCTTATTTAAGCACGATAGTGATTACTATTTCTCTACTTAGTTTCAAATATGACAAGATCCCACTAGTGACATTGAAGCCCACGATGAATGCAATAGTGTCTTAAAAGTATATTATTTAGATATCAATAAAGCGCGGCCCAATACCTCGCTACAGCCGAGCTAGTTAACATGTCATTCTTATCGGCCGTGGCGCATCTGATGTGGTGATTGATGCCACAGACACGCACGGACAGTGGACTTGTGGCGAAATAGAACCTGCCTTTCTAGCTGGTATTAAGCACAAAAAGGAATTGAACGCTGAACACGCACCTTGCTAAAAAAGCACCGTCATAAATCTGTAAAGTTACCCACAATTTCTGTGGATAAGTCTGTGGTTAAGTTGCTTATAGCTTGCTAAAGCGTTCATTTATAAGCGTTCATTGTAGATTGTGCAAATTTTGACCAAATCTAACAAAGTCAATATTAATCAATGACTTATGTTTAGAGTTTAATAAATCAATGGCTTAGAATGACTTTGTAATAACGTTGTTATCCCATATTTATGACAGGTGAATAACTTTTTAATTGTCAATAGTCCATGCTGACATAAATACGTCTTTAAGCATGGTAGTGATTACTATTTATCTAAAAAGCTCCCTAGTTAGGCAGATGCCGTTTCATTTTCAAACTCGAGGGCTAATTCACCGTCTGTTAAAACAACTCGGACATGACCACCTTTGCTTAATTGGCCAAATAATAATTCATCCGCCAGTGGGCGCTTAATTTTTTCTTGTACCAATCGAGCCATTGGTCTAGCCCCCATACTAACGTCATAGCCATGTTCAGCCAGCCATTCTCTTGCATCATGTTCCACTTCTAAGGTGACATGCTTATCGTGTAATAGCATTTCTAGCTCTAATACCGCTTTATCGGCAACGCGCAGAACGGCTTCTTTGGTCAACGGTTTGAATTGAATAATGCCATCTAAGCGATTACGGAATTCGGGTGTAAAGGACCGTTTAATCACTGCCATCCCATCAGCGTGATGATCTTGCGGCGTAAAGCCCATTGATGCCCGCCCCATTTCATGTGCACCGGCGTTACTGGTCATCACTAATACCACATGACGGAAGTCGGCTTTTCGGCCGTTATTATCCGTTAAGGTACCATGGTCCATGACTTGTAATAATAAATTGAATACATCCGGATGGGCTTTTTCAATTTCATCTAACAATAAAACCGCATGCGGTTGTTTACTGATCGCTTCAGTCAATAAGCCACCTTGGTCGTAACCAACATAACCTGGCGGGGCACCAATCAAACGCGAAACAGTATGACTTTCCATATATTCCGACATATCAAAACGGATTAATTCGACACCTAAGTTATGCGCGAGTTGGCGTGTTACTTCTGTTTTACCAACCCCTGTTGGCCCTGTAAATAAAAAGGCACCTGTAGGACGTTCTGGATGTCCCAAGCCTGATCTCGCCATTTTGATGGCAGATGATAAGGTTGCAATCGCTTCATTTTGACCGAAAATGACGTGCTTAAGATTTTTCTCAAGATTTCTAAGATTGTCTTTATCGGTGTCATTGACCGTTTTGGCTGGTATCCGGGCAATTTTTGCCACAATATTTTGAATATCGTTAACACCAATCATTTTCTTGCGTTTAGACTTAGGCAAAATACGCTGAGCTGCACCGACTTCATCCAAGACGTCAATTGCTTTATCGGGTAAGAAGCGATCGTTGATGTGACGGTCTGACAACTCGGCTGCTTGTTCAATCGCAGCAGCGGTATATCTCACCTCATGATGTTCTTCTAAACCCGCTTTTAAGCCCACTAAGATTTGTTTGGTTTCTTCTACCGAAGGCTCTTTGACGTCAATTTTCTGGAAGCGACGTGTTAGGGCATGATCGTGTTCAAAAATACCGCGATACTCTTGGTAGGTCGTCGAGCCAATACATTTTAACTCGCCAGTGGCCAACAAAGGTTTGAGTAAATTTGCCGCATCCATCGCAGAATTACCTGCGGATCCGGCACCAATCAAGGTATGGATCTCATCTATAAATAGGATCGCTCCCGTCTGCTTTTTAATTTCACGTAGTAAAGCTTTTAAGCGTTTTTCAAAATCACCACGGTATTTCGTTCCGGCGACTAACGCCCCCATATCAAGTGAGTAAATCACCGCATTGCTTAAAATTTCCGGGACTTCTTTGCGGACAATACGCCTTGCTAAACCTTCAGCTAAAGCCGTTTTACCCACACCGGCTTCACCCACAAATAAAGGATTGTTTTTTCGACGACGACATAAAATTTGTAATGTCCGCTCTACTTCATATTCGCGGCCAATTAAGGGGTCAATTTTACCTTCTAATGCCAATGCATTAAGGTTGGTCGCATATAACGCTAAGGGATTTTTACCGTCTTTATCATCTGCACGTTGTTCTGCATCGGCTTCATTATCATCTCGCAACTCGATAAATTCTTCATCAGCCCCTTGGCTAATTGCATTAACCACATCAAGACGCATAACATCTTGTTTCTGTAGTAAATACACAGCTTGTGCTTGTTGCTCTGAAAATATAGAGACCAACACATTGGCCCCAGTGACTTCATTACCACCGGATGATTGCACGTGCATCACAGCGCGCTGTAGCACACGTTGAAAAGCGAGTGTGGGCTGCGTTTCACGTTCACTGTCTTCTGGCAATGTTGGCAAATTATCCGCTAAAAAGTCAGCCAGTTCTTGTCGTAAGGTCTCAATATTGACGTCACAGACTTTCAGCACCGCTAACGCTTGACCGTCTTCAAGCAAGGCTAAGAGTAAGTGTTCTACGGTTAGAAACTCATGGGCACATTTCCTAGCATGGTTAAATGCTTGACTGAGTGTTTGTTCTAGCTCTTTACTTAGCATGGTATGCCTCTCTTTCTAACTCGATGACTGACGTTTACTCTTCTTCCATAGTACATTGCAATGGGTGACCATGTTGCTGCGCATAGCTGTTAGCTTGCTCCACTTTCGCTTCCGCAATTTCAAAGGTATAAACGCCACACTGCGCTAAGCCTTCAGTATGCACCTGCATCATGGTTCGTGTAGCACTTTCATGACCCATTCTAAATAAGCCTTCCAACACTTCAATCACAAAATCCATTGGGGTATAGTCGTCATTTAGCATCAGCACTCGATACTTAGGCGGCTGTTTTAAGTCAGGCTTTACCGGTGAAACGGTCAAACCGCTATCACCGTGCCAATCATGATTTTGTTCATCACTCATTTCGATTACTTGCCTGCTTGTTCAACCATTGTTTTTAAATCGCCATTTTCATAGAGTTCCATCACGATGTCACAGCCACCGATAAACTCGCCATCAATATACAATTGTGGAAAAGTTGGCCAATCAGCGTAACGATGTAGATTTTCACGTACTTCTGGTTCTGCAAGGACATTAATATATGCAAACTCAACACCACATTCCGTTAACGCTGCAGATGAACGGCTTGAAAAACCACATTGTGGAAACTCTGGCGTGCCCTTCATAAACAAAATAATATTATTAGACTCAATTGCCTGCTTAATTCGATCCATTACATCCATCGTACTACCTCTATAAATAATTATTTGATCCTCGTCCACATACATGGGGATCGTATTGTTAATTTCAAGCTTATGTTAGTTAATAAGCTACTGCAACATACCTAAAACCCCATCTAGGCCACAGTGATTCAACACTGCTTTAGCTTCAACTTGCACTTTGGGTTTTGCATGATAGGCGATACTCAATCCAGCGGCTTTCAGCATCAACAAGTCATTGGCACCATCGCCCATTGCAATCACTTGTGAAGGTGCAATCGCTAATTTGTCACAATGTGACAATAAAAAATCTGCTTTGGCTTGCGCACCGCAGATTTCACCTTCTAATTGGCCTGTTAATTTGCCATTTTTCTCCGCTAGGACATTGGCAAGTGTATAGTCTAGACCTAACTGCTGTTTTAATCGTTCCGTGAAAAAAGTAAAGCCGCCCGAGACTAATGCCGTCTTGATACCCTTGTGTTTTAAACCGGCTAACAACTTCTCTGCCCCCGGATTTAAACGCAGACGCTGTTCAAAGACTTGTGTCAACACCGACACCTCTAAACCTTTTAACAATGCCACTCGTTGACGCAATGACGTTTCAAAATCAATCTCGCCCCGCATAGCTGATTCAGTAATCGCTGACACTTCTGCTTTCGCATTAATAAAGTCCGCGATTTCATCAACACATTCGATGCTAATCAAGGTTGAATCCATATCGGTGACCAATAACGCCGCTTGTTGCGGATCAAATTGCTCGGGTAAGACATTGATATCAAAATTGTAGCGTTGACGTAGCGCCTGTAGTTGTCCTGTTATTAGCGGGTCAGCATTAATAATCGTACTAAACTCGCTAGCAGATGTTAACGTTCCACCAAGCTCATCGTTAATCGCTTGTGCATTTAATAACGTTAATGTTTCGCCTTGTAATACTACTGTGGTCATTATTCACCTTATTCCAAATACAACTTCGGCGAGACTGATACGCTATCAGCTCGCCGAAAAACAGTACGCACAATGACGCGATACTAGAACTGGGGTTTAACTGGCGCCTCATTATAGCGAGTCACACTGGCCATAATCTCGGCTTTGGCTTCAGCGATGCCGACCCAACCTTCAATTTTGACCCACTTATTTTTTTCTAAATCTTTGTAATGCTCAAAAAAGTGCGCAAGTTGGTCTAGTAAACGTGGAGCGATATCGGTGACGTCTAATACATCGTCATACATTTTATCGTGCGGCACAGCTATGATTTTAGCGTCCTCTCCAGATTCATCCGTCATCTTTAACATACCGACAGGTCTACACTCCACAACAGAACCACTGATCAAAGAATACGGACTCATCACAAGTACATCTACCGGATCTCCATCATCGGATAAAGTATGAGGCACATAACCATAATTACATGGGTAGAACATCGCCGTGTTCATAAAGCGATCTACAAATAATGCACCGGTCTCTTTATCAACTTCGTATTTAACAGGATCTGAATGAGATGGGATTTCAATAATAACGTTAATATCTTCTGGCAGGTTTTTGCCAGAACCGACGCGGTCAAGATTCATAGTATAGCGTGCTCCAAATTAAGCGACTAAAAAAACCGCTGATTATATAAGAATTCGACCGGCTATTAAACTCACCCCTAGAATAAAGCATCTATTCTTCGAGAATCACCATATCAAAATCTTCTTTGGGAGCCGAACATTCAGGGCACACCCAATCATCAGGCACATCATCCCAGCTTGTGCCAGGCGCAATCCCTTCTTCCGGCAACCCTTTTTCTTCATCATAAATAAAGCCACACAACGTACAAATCCACTTGTTCATTTTCACTTCCTAATCATCCAAAAAATAACGATATTGACACTGCCATCAAGATTAAAGCAAACACTCGCTCTAATAATTTCATCGGTAAAGTTTGTGCCCATTTTGCAGCCAATGGTGCAAAAATAATACTGGTACTAATCAAGCCCAAAAAAGCTTGCCAGTTCACAAAACCGATTTGCCCTTGACTCGGTAACACATGCGCTTTGCCAAAAACGATAAAGCCTAACACGCCAGATACTGCGATTGGAAAAGCACATGCCGCGGACGTACCGATTGCACGTTGAATAGATTGACCAGAGAACAATAAATAAGGTACCACCATGGTCCCACCACCCATTCCGACCAGCGCGGAAATACTACCAAACAGACTACCAGCGACCAATAGATAGCGTTGTTTCAATAACGTATTTGACATTGTTGTAATCGGCAACGACAACCAAAGTCGAATAGACATCATAAAGGCGTAAATCGCAAAGAAGCGCTGTAAAAGCTCGCTGCTAATTAATGTCGCACTATACGCACCCAAAAAACCGCCGATCACAAGCCCTAGCGACAGACGCTGCATTAATGACCAATCGACGTTACGACCGCGATGGTGCGCTAACAGCGATGATATAGACGTCACGATAATCGCCATCAAAGAAGTACTTACCGCAATATGCATCAGGTGTGCTTCTGGCAAGCCGTAGAACTTGAACAGGTAGAGTAATGCTGGCACGCTCACCAAGCCCCCACCGAGCCCTAATAACCCAGCACTAATACCTGCAAAAATGCCGATAACCGCAAAACTTAACCATTCAATCATAAGCCACTAATCTATCAGGTTTCATCTAACCATGGGCACAACTTTACACCGCCGCCTAATACGGGTTATAACAAGTAGAAATTTGGAAAAAAGTACTACGTCTCAAATTCGTTATTGTCTTCATTAATTAGCTATCAACGTGAGGTTATGCTTATGTCCGTGTTCAGTTTCCTGCCTGCTCTATTAGGTCTTTTTGGTCTTTATTGCGCATATTTAGTCTATGGCATTGTTAAAAGTGCGCCGGCTGGCTCTGGGAAAGTGATAGACATAGGCGACCAGATCCATCTCGGTGCCATGGTCTTTATGAAAGCGGAATACAGCCGCCTCGCTATTTTTTGTATTGTCGTCTTCCTAGCCATTTGGATCAGTGATCTAGGTGGTGCAACCGCTTTTGCCTTTGTCATCGGCGCGCTCTGTTCAGGTGCGGCCGGCTATATCGGGATGTACACTGCAACACAAGCAAATGTTAGAACGGCTACAGCAGCCCAAGACGAAGGGCCATCTCAAGCCTTGAGTGTTGCCTTTTTTGGTGGCTCTATCATGGGATTAACGGTCGCTTCGATGGGGCTATTGGGCTTAGGTGTATTGTACTTAATGTTCGGTGGCGATCCACATACAGCTCATGTTATTCATGGTTTTGGGATGGGCGCCTCGTCGGTCGCATTGTTTTCTCGGGTTGGTGGCGGTATTTTCACTAAAAGTGCTGATGTCGGGGCAGATTTGGTCGGCAAAATTGAAGCTGGCATACCCGAAGATGATCCTAGAAATCCGGGCGTCATCGCTGATAATGTCGGTGATAATGTCGGTGATGTTGCTGGCATGGGGTCTGATATTTTTGAATCCTACTGCGGCTCAATGATTGCTAGCCTGGCTATCGCTTCCACCATGAGCTTAGCCGCAATCCAACAATTGGCTTATGATCAACAAACATTGATGTTTATGCCACTGGCATTAGCTTCCATTGGCTTATTATGTTCGATCGCCGGTATTTATACCGTCAAACATTTTGCCAATAGAAGTCCGGAAGTCGCACTTAGAATGGGCACAATGGGCGCTTCGGTATTATTTATCATTATTGCTTTATTGTTGATTTTTGCCATGGGTGGCACGTTTAACTTGTGGATGGCCGTTTTATCCGGTGCTATTGGCGGCATCATTATCGGTCTGGTCACAGAATATTATACCGGCGGCGCCCCCGTCAGAAAGCTAGCGAAAGACGGTGAAACCGGCCCCGCAACCGTGATGATCAGTGGTTTGGCTTTAGGTATGCAATCTGTCGCCATACCCGTTATCACAATTGCTGCCATCATCTTCATTTCTAGTCATTTTGCGGGCCTGTATGGCGTTGGCATCGCCGCTGTTGGCATGTTGGCAACGGTCGGTATCACGATGGCTATCGATGCTTACGGCCCTATCGCTGATAATGCCGGCGGGATTGCCGAAATGGCTGAAATGGAAGAGCATACCCGTGAAATAACCGACTCTTTGGATGAGTTGGGTAACACCACCGCAGCTATCGGTAAAGGTTTTGCTATTGGTGCTGCAGCGCTGGCTGCGCTGGCTTTAATCAGCGCTTTTATTGAAACAATCAGTTTAGGTAACCCCGAATTTCAACTGTTAATTAATAACCCAACCGTTTTAGTTGGGATGTTTCTAGGTGGTATATTCCCATTCCTTGTCAGCGCCTTGACAATGAAGGCCGTAGGGGATGCTGCTTTTGAAATGATCCATGAAATTCGACGTCAATTTCATGAGATTCCAGGCTTATTGGAAGGCAACGCAAAACCAGATACCGCTCGCTGTGTCGATATTGCCACCAAAGCCGCATTAAACAAAATGGTTTTACCGGGGACATTAGCCGTGCTAGCACCCGTACTCGTTGGTTTTGGCTTAGGGCCAGAAGCACTAGGGGGCATGCTAGGTGGTGCATTGATTACTGGCGTGATGATGGCCTTAATGATGGCCAACGCGGGTGGTGCTTGGGATAATGCGAAAAAGCATGTGGAAAAAGGCAATATTGGCGGTAAAGGATCGTCAGTCCACGCCGCCGTGGTGGTCGGTGATACGGTCGGTGATCCACTCAAAGACACCTCTGGACCGTCGATGAATATTTTAATTAATGTGATGGCCATTGTGAGCCTCGTCATCGCCCCGCTGTTAATCTAACAGCCACTTCCACTTTCAAACATCAAAAGCCGCATGGCAAACATGTGGCTTTTTCTATGGAAAACCATGTCTGAGCCAATAGCCGCTGCCCCTATCTGTCATCGCCAAATATGGCAGATAGCGGGCCCCATGATTCTAGCCAATATTTCCACCCCATTGTTGGGTATGGTCGATACTGCTGTTGTCGGTCATTTAACACAGCCGCATTATATTGGCGCGGTTGCACTTGGCACCCTCATTTTTAGTGTTTTATTTTGGGGCTTTGGCTTTCTAAGAATGGGCACTACCGGCCTGACCGCACAAGCAGTAGGTCGTGGTGATATTCTTCAACAACAACACTTAGTCCAAACTACCCTCTGCTTGGCCATCGTAATCGCCAGTGTATTATTACTTTTCCAATCCCCGCTTTCTCATCTTGCTTTTAGCCTCATAGGGGCAAGCGATTTGACCAGTCAGGTCGGCCAAAATTATTTTGCAATCAGAATTTGGAGTTCACCTGCCATTTTGGTGAATTATGTCATTTTAGGGTGGTTAATTGGTTTATCAGCCACACGTTCTGCTCTGCTGCTCGTCTTGATTGTCAATATCAGTAATATTGCCTTAGACCTATTATTGGTCAATGTCTTCCACATGGCCGTCGAAGGCGTAGCACTCGCTTCTGTCATCGCGGAATATCTCGGGCTAGTCATAGGCTTAGTACTGTTAAAATCACATGGTATTGTCCTTTTCTCTCGTCGCATTCAGCAGCAAACTGATTTTGCATTTCGCCAGTTGCTACACTTACATGGCAACATCTTCATTCGGACCTTATGCTTGATGTTCAGTTTTGCTTTCTTTACAGCACAAGGCGCAAAGCAAGGTGATACCGTTTTGGCTGCCAATGCCGTTTTATTACATTTTATTACTTTCATGGCTTTTTTCTTAGATGGCTTTGCCAATGCCGCAGAAGTTATCTCCGGAGAAGCAATGGGTCGTCGAAACCGTCAACAACTTCGACAAGGCTTGTTGTATACCGCCTTTTGGTCTGGCGCAATAGCCGCCTTCTTTAGCTTGATTTATTACTGGTTAGG
This sequence comes from Piscirickettsiaceae bacterium, assembly GCA_024685995.1. Lineage (GTDB taxonomy): Bacteria > Pseudomonadota > Gammaproteobacteria > Nitrosococcales > Methylophagaceae. The sequence goes on from JAIBDY010000003.1 coordinate 25,316, forward strand.
GCCGAGTATTATCCGTTTGCTCACGACTATCCCAGAAGTCATCGCCCTAGCCAACGATTATCTGGTCTGGTTGACTGTCGCACCCGTTATAGGCGTCTGGAGCTATTTGTTTGACGGTTTATTTATTGGCACGACGCGAAGTGCTGAAATGCGCAACACCATGTTATTTTCTACCTTCACCTGTTACTTACCTGCTTGGTATTATTTTCAAGATTGGGGCAATCATGGTCTGTGGTTAGCCTTACTGATTTTTTTAGCCGCCCGAGCGATCAGTCAAGCTTGTTATTTACCTAAAATATTGTCGATTAAATGAGGTTTAAAGCTTGTACTCTCATAGGATAGACTATATGATAATCATTATCATTTAGATTCGGTTACCCAATGAAAACATTACAACGCCTTTCCGATATGAAAGCAGGCCAAACAGCTACTATTCAAGCTATCCATGTTGATACTGGATTTCAATACCGCCTAAATGGCCTTGGTCTACGCATTGGTAAAACATGCGAAGTGATTCGCCATGCCCCATTCAATGGCCCCTTTCAATTGCGTGTTGGTAGTACTGAACTGATGTTACGTAAACAAGATGCCCATATGATTGAGGTATTAATGTGAAGCGTATTGCCTTAATCGGCATGCCTAACGCTGGCAAATCAACATTATTTAATCGTATGAGTGGCGCCAGTGCTAAAGTCGCCAACTGGCCTGGCGTGACGGTTGATTTGCTCAGTTCTAAATTGTTACTTGCCGGTGAAATGGTCGAACTCGTTGACCTACCAGGTATTTACGATCTTCATGGCTTTTCGGATGATGAGCAAGTCGTTCGCCATTTCCTCGCCAATAATACTGTCGATTTAATCTTAATCGTAGCCAATGCCTCACAGGTTGATCGGCAATTAAGTTTGACCTTACAGCTGAAATCGCTCGATATGCCTGCAGTGCTGTTATTAAATATGGCTGACGAAGCGAAAAAAATGGGGATTACGATTGATGCCGATAAATTGTCGGCTGAATTAGGCTATCCGACGCTATTATTAAGTGCCAAATATGGTCAAGGTTATGCTGAAGCCTATAAGTCGATTGAAACCACATTACAACATAGTCAAGTGAGGGCAGCACAGTCGCTAGAAAAAGATTTTGCTATCGATCAGGCCATGGAATCTGAGCTTGAAGCCATCATCAAAAACAGCGTCGACTTCCCTGTACAAGCGGCTAATTCAGTCACCAGCCAAATTGACCGTATTGCCTTACATCCTGTATTAGGGTTGCCCATCTTCTTTGGCTTTATGTTTCTGATGTTCCAAGCTGTGTATACCATTGGTGGACCGTTACAAGAGGCTACTGCTTGGTTACTTGAAACCTTCCGCGATATAGCGCTTGTGCCTCTACTCTCCAGTTTACCGCCTTTATTGAATGGCTTCTTAATTGGTGGCGTATTTGACGGCATCGCTACCGTTGCTTCCTTTGTCCCTATTATTATTGTGTTCTTTTTATTCATGGCCATCATTGAAGACAGTGGTTATTTATCTCGCGCAGCATTCTTAATGGATGCTTTGATGAGCCGAATGGGACTCGATGGTCGAAGTTTTGTCATGTTGCTAATGGGGTTTGGTTGTAATGTTCCTGCCTTAATGGGTACCAGAACCATGCGTAGTCGTGGTTTACGCCTGCTCACTATGTTGGTCATCCCCTTTTCACTGTGTAGCGCACGGTTACAAGTTTTTGTCTTTATCACCACCGCGCTGTTCTCACCGCAACATGCGCCTATCGTGCTGTTCAGCCTCTATATGATGACTTTTGTGATTGTTATCCTAACGGCATTATTATTTAAAGGCCGGTTTAATAGCCAAGAACCTTTCGCTTTGGAATTACCACCTTATCGCTTACCAACCACACGCCAAATGATACTCCGAGGCTGGCATGAAATTGCGCACTTTTTAAAGCGTGCGACCAAATTTATTACTATTGGCGTCATCATGGTGTGGATTTTGACCAATATGCCATTCGGTGTTGAGCCTGCCAGCACAGCCAGTTGGTCAGGTATTATCGGCGAATTCATGTCGCCTATTCTATCCCCTGCAGGTATCAACCCTGAACTCACCGTGGCACTTATTTTTGGTTTTGTCGCCAAAGAAATTGTTATTGGTGCATTGGCTGTTATTTATGGCTTGGAAGGCTCAGCCTTAATGGCAGGCATTGCTGAACAAATAGACTGGGTGCAAGCCTATAGCTTCATGTTATTTACCTTGATATATACGCCTTGTTTATCGACGATTGCGACTTTACGCGCAGAAGCAAAATCGAGCTGGTTTGCCGCCTTGGCCGTAGTTTGGCCATTAACTTTAGCTTGGATAATTAGTGCTGCCTTTTACCAAACAGCACGCTTTTTAGGCTATTAATTAATCCGATCTTTTTGCCAAGCGTTAGCATTATTACGGCGGTCTTGAAAACCTCGACGATCGCCCTGCTCGAGGTCAAAGCGGATCATTTCACGACGATCATGACCTACGCGACGTTCATTACACCGTCTTTCTCGATTACCCGCGGCTCGCCATTCAGCATCTGTCCTGATCACTCTTCTATAATTAGTCATCAGCTCGCCTCCCAGTTTTAGCCAATCATTAGTGATAAAGTACGCTTTCAGCGCCTATTTTGTCAATAATTTAGTAAATTGAACACCTGTTGTTGGTGAGAATATGGGCACTCAAAGGCGAGATAATATGCCGTTAACTGTAAGTTATCTTCGACCTTAATCGTGCCATATAAGCGATCACCTACCACAGGAAAGCCCAGTTCGGCACTATGACGTCTGATTTGGTGCTTTCTACCGGTATCAATACTCACATCCAATAAAGAGCGATCTTTTTCTGCATCATAGTCAACAACAGCAAAGTCGCTTTTAGCATGGCGACCATCAATATCAGTCGTGACCGTGATCGGCTGTTTTGTCGATGCATTCTGATCAAAGTAACCATGAACCCAGATTCGATAACGCTTATCAATTTGACGCTGCTGAAATAAATTTGACAGTGCTGCTGACGCTTTCTTCTCGTGTCCTACAATAATTAACCCATTAGCAGCACGGTCTAAACGATGTATTGTGAAGCTGTTACGTTGGGGTGACAAATGTTGTTCTGCCCAACGGGTAATCGTACAATGATCCCCCCATTTTGACCCTTGAGATAACATGCCATAAGGCTTGTGCCAGACACTATAATGCCCTTCATCGACAATTAACCTAGGCTCTATGGGGCTCTTATCTAATACAGCCTTGTCATAATAGAGGTGCAATGTGTTCCCTTGACGTAGGCTTTTTTTGGCGCGTCGTAAACGTTGTGTTTTACTACCCACCGTTTGCCAAACCGCCCCTTTTTGCATTAATTGTTTAATGCATTGCTTTGACAAACCCGATTCTGACGCTAACAAATCGACCGCTATACTGTTTTTTTGTGTAACCTCAATATGTTTTTCGAACCGGTTTGGCAACTCAGACATGTTATGTTCCACTACTTTAACGTAAAATTATTATTTTTGGCGGGGGACTGACGCATGTTTATACCTTATTTAAAGTATGGTTGTTCCATTTTTATTGTGTTATGCATCACTCATACAGCTTATGCTGAAGTATATAAATGGGTTGATAATACAGGTCAAACTCACTACTCTCAGTTCCCCCCAACTCAATATGAGGCAGATACTATCAAAACACGGCCTGGACCGAAAGTAGAACCCTCGCAATCACAACAAGCGGTTGATAGCCTAATTGAGCAACAAGCCAACGATGCAGCGCTTCGTGAAGAAAATAGAATAAAGCAAGCACAAGAAGCAGAACAACGTAAAACAAAATCAACAAACTGTGATGTTGCTAAAAACAATCTAGCCCAATACCAAAATAACCCTAGCGGTCGCATGAAAAATGCCGCAGGTGAATACAGTCGGGTTGACGAAAATGAACGCCAACAAAAAATGAAACAACTGAAACAAGATATACAAAAATATTGCTAATCCAGGAGTCTACGATGCCCTATTTAAATATTGTCACCAATAAACCTATTGCAGATGAAAGTAGTTTCTTAAAAGCAGCAAGCAAAGCTGTGAGCCAATCAACGGGTAAAGCTGAAACCTATGTCATGGTCAGTCTTGACACGCAACCCAGTATGTTAATGGGTGGCAGTGATGCCCCACTAGCCTTTTTAGATTATCGTGCCTTAGGCTTACCCAATGATCGCACTGCCTTCTCAGACGCACTTTGTCAGTTGATTGAAGATCAGTTAAACATTACGGGTGATAGAATCTATATCAGTATGACTGATTCAGAGCGCCGAAACTGGGGTTGGAATCACCAAACCTTCTAATGCTTCAGCCAAACACAGTACTTTTCCTTCACCGTTTTATAGGATGTCACACCGCACATGCGTAGCTCACAAGTTCTCATTGCCACATTAAAAGAAACCCCTGCTGATGCAGAAATCGTTAGTCATCAGTTAATGCTCCGCGCGGGTCTGATTCGCCGCTTGGCATCAGGCTTATACACTTGGCTACCAATGGGATTGAAAGTGTTACGTAAAGCCGAAGCAATTGTTCGCGAAGAAATGGCCAATGCTGGTGCTCAAGAACTACTCATGCCTTCGATACAACCTGCTGAACTATGGCAAGAAAGTCAACGTTGGGACAAGTATGGGCCAGAATTACTTCGTATTCATGATCGCCATAACCGTGAATTTTGTTACGGCCCAACACATGAAGAAGTGATTACCGATTTAGTGCGCCAAGAAATTCGTAGCTATAAACAACTACCCATTACTTTTTATCAAATCCAAACTAAATTTCGTGATGAGATTCGGCCGCGATTTGGCTTAATGCGTGCGCGTGAGTTTTTGATGAAAGACGCATATTCATTCCATCTTGATCACGCGTCGCTACAACAAACTTATGATGATATGTTTGCTGCTTACACACGCATATTTGAACGTATGGGCCTAGACTTCCGCCCTGTTCAAGCTGATACCGGTAGTATTGGCGGTAACGCTTCCCACGAATTCCATGTACTGGCAAGTTCTGGGGAAGATGCCATCGCCTTTAGTAATAAAGGTCAATATGCCGCTAATATCGAATTAGCCGAGGCCATCACCCCGCTTGCTGAGCGACCCGCCCCCTCAGCTACGATGACAACCGTCGACACCCCTGGGCAACATACAATAGAACAAGTGTGTCAATTCATGAATGTCACCGCAGCACAATGCGTCAAAACCTTATTAGTCGAAGGTGTTGAGGCAGATACGGTGGTGGCGCTCGTCGTACGTGGTGATCATGATCTCAATGAAATCAAAGCTGAAAAACATCCGCTTGTCGCTTCCCCGCTTACTTTCGCGACCCCCGAACAAGTCACCGAAGCCTGTGGCGCTAATATTGGCTCAGTAGGTCCTGTCGGACTCACAATTCCTGTTCTTGTTGATCGTGCCGCGGCACAAATCGCTGATTTTATCTGTGGAGCCAACCGACATGAACAACATCTATCTGGCGTCAACTGGGCTCGAGATCTACCCGAAGCAGAAGTGGCAGACTTACGTAATGTTGTTGCTGGCGATCCCAGCCCTGATGGTGAAGGCACATTAGAAATTGCCCGTGGTATTGAAGTCGGCCACATCTTCCAGCTTGGTGATAATTACAGTCAAAAACTCAATGCCAATGTCTTAGCTGAATCAGGTAAATCACAAGTTCTCACTATGGGTTGTTATGGTATTGGTGTTTCACGGGTCGTTGCGGCGGCGATTGAGCAACATCATGATGACCGCGGCATAATATGGCCATTAGCCTTAGCGCCTTTCCAAGTCGTGTTAGTCCCTGTCAATGCACATAAGTCTGTTCGATTACGCGAAGCGGCTGAAGCGATGTATCAACAGCTCCTTAATGCGGGTTTTGATATCTTATTTGATGACCGTGGGCAACGACCTGGCGTTGCATTTGCTGATATGGACTTGATTGGAATTCCGCACCGACTTATCCTGGGTGAACGTGGCTTAGACAATGGCGTAGTAGAATATAAATGTCGTGCAGATGGCAGCGAAGCAGAGTTTGCTATTGACGATGTCATCGCACAACTTACCCAGAGATTGACGGCTTGATACCAATATGACTGTGATTAACAAAAAAGACTTTATTGATAGCATTGCCGATGCCTTGCAGTTTATCGCTTGCTACCACCCCAAAGACTTTATCCAAGCCATGTCTGCCGCTTATGAGAAGGAACAATCAGCCGCGGCCAAAGATGCGATTGCACAAATACTGATCAACTCCCGTATGTGCGCCGAAGATAAGCGTCCTATTTGTCAGGACACAGGCATCGTCAATGTCTTTATTAAGGTTGGGATGTCCGTGCAATGGGACAGCGATCAAAGTCTAGAGGATATGGTGAATGAAGGTGTCCGTCGTGCTTATACTCACCCTGATAATATCTTACGCGCGTCGATTGTCAGCGATCCTATCGGTTCACGCCAAAATACCAAAGACAACACCCCTGCAGTGATTTATAGTGAGGTCGTGTTGGGCGACAAAGTCGAGATTCATATCGCGGCCAAAGGGGCCGGATCTGAAAATAAAGCCAAATTCACAGTGCTCAATCCCACAGATAATTTAGTTGATTGGATTTTAGAAACCATCCCTAAAATGGGCGCGGGTTGGTGTCCACCCGGCATGATTGGCATTGGGGTGGGTGGCACAGCAGAAAAAGCCATGTTAATGGCCAAAGAATCTTTAATGGCACCGATTGATATACAGGCTTTAATTGAACGTGGTCCAGTAACCGCAGCAGAAAAGCTACGCATTGAATTGTATGACAAAATAAACCAACTGGGTATCGGTGCCCAAGGTCTTGGTGGTCTGACAACGGTATTGGATGTCAAAGTCAGTGATTATCCAACCCACGCCGCTTCTTTACCTGTGGCGCTGATTCCGAACTGTGCCGCTACCCGCCATTGTCATTTCCAGTTGGATGGCTCCGGGCCTGCCGAGTTCACTCCGCCCGCCTTGTCAGATTGGCCAGATATCACATGGCAAGCCGCTGCGAATACCCGCCATATCAATCTAGATACTGTCACTGCAGAAGAGGTTAAAACTTGGCTTCCTGGTGATACCTTATTACTTACAGGACACCTATTGACTGGCCGAGACGCAGCACATAAAAAAATTGCCGATCTCTTTGCCACTCAACAACCCTTGCCTGACTCTTTAGATTTCCACGGGCGCTTTATTTATTATGTCGGCCCTGTCGATCCCGTTAAACAAGAAATTGTCGGACCTGCTGGCCCGACCACCGCTACACGCATGGATAAATTCACCGACATCATGTTAGGACAAGCTGGGCTATTGGGCATGATAGGCAAAGCAGAACGTGGACCAGAAGCGATTGCGGCTATCAAGAAACACCGTTCTGTCTCTTTAATCGCCGTCGGTGGCTCTGCTTACTTGGTTTCAAAAGCGATTAAATCTGCCCGTATTGTGGCATTTGAAGAATTGGGTATGGAAGCGATTAGAGAATTCTATGTCGAAAATATGCCCGTGACCGTCGCAGTCGACAGCTTAGGTCAATCAGTGCATGAATCTGGCCCCAAAGAATGGCGTCAGCGGATCGCCGATATCTCGTTTAACAAACCTCACTCATAAGCATTTCAGGAGTTATCATGCTTGCCATTACATTTCATTTATTAGCCGCAGTTATTTGGGTTGGCGGTATGTTTTTCGCTTATATGGCATTACGTCCGGCAGCAGGTGTGCTAGAACCACCGATGCGACTGACACTGTGGTCTCGTACCTTTAAGCGCTTTTTCCCTTGGGTTTGGCTGTCAGCCATCACACTTTTTGCCACTGGTTTTTGGTTAATCAAGCTTTATGGTGGCATGGGTGCCGTGGGTCCGCATGTTCATATTATGTTATTGATTGCAATCATTATGATGCTGATGTTTATGCATGTGTTTTTTGCCCCTCATAAAAGATTAGGGCGCGCTGTTGAAAACCAAGACTGGGCTGCTGCTGCGAAAGATCTAAACCAAATTCGCTTATTGATTTCTATCAACTTAATGCTCGGTCTTCTTGTGACGGTCGTCGGCAGTGCAGGCCAATATTATCTTTAATCATGACTTGATGCTGTGGAAAGTTGTCTTCCTCAGCTTGATTCTGCCATCGCTAAGCTTCGCTGCCGACAACATCCAACGTAGTGAAGGTCACGATGGCATTATCGAGTTTAGTAATATCAGCCCTAAACAACACAAGACGACGAAACAAACCATTATCTACAAGTACCCAGCATCAGATGATATTCCCACGTTTACCAATCAAAAACCTCAACATATTGCCTCATTCGAAGTATTGAGATTTGACTGTTATGCCTGTCATCCTGACTCAACTGTCGATTGGTATAAGGTTAAGCTCAATCTTACTGCGTATTCTGCTCCTGTGGATCAGGCCGCTAAGAAACATCAAGTCGACCCCGCCTTATTGCGCGCCTTAATTCATGCCGAATCGGCCTTCAATGCCAATGCTTTATCTCATCAAGGCGCACAAGGCCTTATGCAACTGATGCCAGAGACAGCAAACGAATTAGGGGTTCAGAATGCATTAGACCCCAAACAGAATATTTTGGGTGGTGCGCAATATATAGCCCAACTACTCAAACAGTTTAAGGGGGATATTAAGCTAGCAACAGCCGCTTATAATGCCGGTCCCAATGCTGTAAAAAAATATAGTGGCATTCCACCTTATAAAGAAACAGAAGTCTACGTCGAACGGGTCGGGATTTTGCTTCAACGATATCAAGAGGTGCTTTAACCATGAAAAGCATCAAAAAATTTCTGGCTGAAAATGATAATCTTACCCATTCCACCATGCAAAAGATCTCCTCTCATGTCCAACGACGACAAGGTGATTGGGTTTTCAATACCGTACTCGTCCAAGACCAAGACATACCGTTTAAATACAAACGCAAGAAAATCTACAAATCGCTACAAGGCGCTCGGGTTGATATTATCTATTACCCAGCTACCGAAACCATTGCTGGCATGGAATTCGAATATATGAAAGTAGTGAAAATCAATATTTCCTAAACGTTGCTAGCCACCTCTCCGCAAAGCTTAAGGACATAATATGAGTAAAGCCGACCAAGCAGCACAACAAGCACGTCGCTTATTTAACACTCGCTGCAATGGCGTGTTGAGCACGCATTCAGTGGACCTGCCCGGCTACCCTTTTGGTTCTATCACACCCTATTGCCTAAACCGTGAAGGGGAAGCTGTGATTTTAATCAGCAGCATCGCCCAACATACTCGTAATATCTTAGCCAATGAAAAAGTGTCCTTAATCGCCTTTGATGACCAAGCCGATGATAGCCAAGCCGCCGAGCGGATCACTTACATCGGTAATGCCATTGCAATAGATGATGACGCCATGGCTGAGCGCTACTATCGCTTTTACCCCAAGTCACGACATTATCATCGAACCCATGACTTTAACTTCTATAAGATTGAATTCGTTAGCGTTCGCTATATCGGTGGCTTTGGTGAAATTTACTGGTTAGACAAAACAGATTTCCTGAAACCCAATCCTTTTAGTTTTGAAGCGGAAGCCGGGATGATTGCTCATATGAATACAGATCATCAAGATGCAATAAATCATTATTGTGCTGTATTTAATATTGGTTATGAGACAAGCCAGCTTCCTAGCTTAGCGGCTATTGATAGTGAAGGCTTTTATCTACGTGTTGCTGGTCGACTGCATCGATTACCATTTGATCATGCTGTACATAGCGCAATGGAAGTCAGACAAGCGTTCGTAGATTTGGCTAGTAGACCGATATAGTGTGGTCAAAGCGTCTGGGTACACGGCTATAAAGGGCTCAATCAAAAAAGGTAAGCGAACACGATGGAAACTACCTCCTCCTCTCTCTTAACACTGGGGGCCATTCTTTTATTGGGCTTACTCACGGCTGAATTGGCTCGCCGTACTTTCTTGCCTCGGGTTACCCTTTTACTCATTTTTGGTATCGCCATTGGTCGCAGCGGCTTTGACCTTATCCCTGCCATCTTTAGCCAACATTTTGAACAAATTGCCGATCTCACATTACTCATGGTCGGTTTTTTACTCGGCGGCAAGCTCACGAAAACAAGCATGGCGAATTCTGCTTACCAAACCGTAGGGATCTCTATCAGTGCAGCTTTATTTACGACCTTGTTGGTTAGCTTAACCCTCATTTTCCTCGGGCTAAAACTCGAAATTGCCATCATCTTAGGTTGTATTGCTGCTGCCACCGATCCTGTCGTCATCGTTGACATCATTGCAGAAACAAAAACGAAAAATAAGTTTAGTAAATTATTATTGACTATCGTTGCGCTCGACGATATCTGGGCATTAATATTATTTGCATTTGGCCTAACGTTGGTATCCGCGTTAAATGGTCATAGCATAAACGCTAGTTTTATGGTCGTTGCCTTACAAGAAATTGTCGGCGCATTGTTGCTAGGTATTGTTATCGGTCTACCAGCGGCATACTTAACTGGACGTATCAAATCTGGACAGCCGATGTTGACAGAAGCGTTGGGCATTGTTTTTCTGTGTGGTGGAATCGCCATGTGGTTCGAAGTGTCTTATTTAATTGCCGCAATGACGATGGGTGCCGTGATTGCGAATACGGCAAAACATCATCATTATCCGTTTCACGCAATTGAAGGCATTGAATCACAATTCATGCTGGTTTTCTTTATCTTAGCCGGCGCCACACTTGAAGTCAGCACACTCAACACCATTGGTCTTATGGGACTTGTTTATATTGCGAGTCGACTCGTAGGTAAATACCTCGGCGCCAAACTAGGCGCACATCTTACCCGAACCGATCCGATCACAAAGCGCCAGATCGGCACAGCCTTATTCCCGCAAGCTGGGGTGGCGATAGGCATGGCATTAGTTGCGACCTATCAGTTTCCAGAATATCACCAAACCTTGTTACCTATTGCTATCAGCACCACCATTTTCTTTGAAATTCTCGGACCGGTTTTCACTCGCTTATCCATTCAGAAATCTACTCAGCTGTGACAACGCCCTTTCAGGCTTGTGTCAAAATTGATTTATCGGTTACTATTGAATTGTGCTTTACTGGCAGCGACTGTAACCATAAAAGAGATTGAATTGTGCTTTACTGGCAGCGACTGTAACCATAAAAGAGAGCGTATACAATGATTAACAAACACTATATCCTCGCCTCAATACTACTCATTTTTATCGGCAAACCTGCCATGGCCGATGAGGATCCGAGACAAATGGTCGAGTTGCCCAAGATGATGCAACAACACATGATGGCCAATATGCGTGATCATTTGGTCACGATCAATGAAATACTGATTCACATGTCAAATGATCGACTAGATGAAGCAGCAGAACTAGCAGAGTCGCGCCTAGGTATGAGCTCATTGAAATCGCATAAAGCTAGTCATATGGCTAAGTTCATGCCTGAAGGCATGCAACAGATAGGGAGTGGTATGCATCGGGCAGCGAGCCGCTTTGCACTCAAAGTACAGGAAGGTGATCCCTTACCCGCTTATAGAGTCCTATCAGAAGTCACTAGTTCTTGTGTTGCTTGTCACTCGGCTTATCGTATTCACTGATGTCAGCACTACTTCATGATGGCTTGGTTCAGCAACACAAACGATTATTTAACCTGTATCGGATTATCAGAAACCAGCTGAAAAATGTTCGACTATTCACTCTGCACCAAACTTAGTTTTTTATTCCTATAGAAAGTACGATATCTGTGTTGAGTTTTAACGCTGTCAGCACAAGCCATTAAAAACACAAGATACAACAGATGACTAAACTGGATTTTGATTTCAATTTTAAAGACATTGTCGAACTGGCGACCGATGTCATTATCGTCACCAAAGCATTTCCAATCAATGCACCAGGCCCTGAAATAGTCTATGTCAACAAAGCATTTACAGACTTAACTGGCTACAGCAAAGAAGAAGCGTTGGGTGACAATCCACGCATTCTACAATCAAGCGATACCGACGAAGAAACAAAGAAAATCATTCGGCATGGATTAGAACAACAAGTGCCCGTAAGGGTAACTATCAAGAATTACACTAAATCTGGGCAGGAATATTGGCTTGATTTGAGTATAGTACCTTTAAAAAATGCGCAAGGTATTTTGACCCATTTTGTTGCTATTGAACGTGATGCAACTGAGCAAAAAGAAAATGAAGAAAAGCTTGAGAGATTATCAAGAACGGATCCATTAACAGGATTACTCAATAGGAGATCCTTTGACGAACTTATCAAGAATGAGCTGATGCGCTTTAGACGCTGTGGTGAGGTATATTCAGTTCTCATGCTCGATATAGACCACTTTAAGCGCATAAATGATAACTATGGCCATTCAACGGGTGATCATGCCATTCAAGCTATCACTCGAGCCTGCGAATCCAATTTGAGGGTGTACGATAAGATGGCTAGAATCGGTGGCGAAGAATTTTGTGTGCTGTTACCCAAGACCAATAAAAATCTTGCCTATACCGTAGCAGAAAAATTAAGAGAAGTGATCGGGCAGACCTCGATACCGACAAGCGAGGGAGCGACTTCGCTAACCATCAGCATTGGTGTCTCTGAAGTTGACAATACCGACCCTGACCATTATACAACTTTGAAGAGAGCAGATAAGCTTTTGTACAAAGCGAAGAAAGCTGGACGTAATAAGGTGTGTCTCTAAGTTACTTTATTTTTGTATGCACATCGCCCTTATGTGCATTCACTAAAAACAAATGGGCTTCTCTTCCAATTTAACAATAGCAATGCTTTATGATTAACAATCAATAATATACAACAGCTATTAACTAATCAAAAAAGCCAACTATGCCAATTGTCAGTATTTTTATCGTTTTCTTTATCTCTGCGTGTTCGTCAATGCAACAAGGGCAAACGCAGCATAACGTCTCAGATATCCCACAGCCTAATCGTTATGAGATACTGCTTGATCGTGTCAAAAAACAACCCGATCTCGCATCAATCATCGCATTGAGACAAGTGTCTATTTTAAGCGATCGTTACCCCATCAACACCACAACCGAACAAACATTGAACCAGCAATTGTTTAAGGCATTAGCCAATGGTAACTGGTCGTTGTGCCTTGAGAAGGCTAACGCCCTATTAGCGCACAATTACATCAGCTTGAACGGCCATTATGGTGCGATGGCATGCAGTGTTGAGTCGGGTGAAATAGCGCAAGGGCAGTATCATCAGTCATTATTAAATATGCTCTTGGAAGCCATTTGGACTACCGGTAATGGGGAATCACTTCGGTCAGCCTTTCTATCGACCAATACCATCGAAATAGATGCGTTTATCGAGTTTCATGGTTTAGAGCTCGTCCATCGCACCCTGATGCAGAACGAAGGCAAAGTATTCGATCTAACCACACTTAAAGATCCTAAAAGTGGTGAGCAGTTCAATTGGTATTTTGAGATCAGTACCGAACACCAACACACTCAAGCCATTGACTGAATGTATAGTCAATGGCTTGAGTGTTAATCGCTTCGTTATGAATGCGCTATTGGCGTATCGGTAAATAGGTAATCTTTTAGCTCTTTATCCATTCGTGGATCTTGACGGCGAATCCATTCAAGCACCATCGCGGCATGTTCTTTCTCTTCGTCTCGATTGTGCGCCAAAATAGCTTTAAGCTCTTCGTTTTTACAGGCATCAACACGTTGGTTATACCAGTCTACGGCTTCAAGCTCTTCCATCAGCGAAGTAATCGCACGGTGCATGTCGCGCGTTTCATCGCTTAATTCATTAATCGGTTCGTGGTAACCTTCGTTAGACATTGTGCTCTCCTTGTTAATAAGTCCGCTTTGTCATCATCATAACGCGTTCTTGCAATAGCTTTATAGCCATTTTTCAGTTAATGCACCAATTATGGTTCCGATGGCTGTCGTTAACTGTGACAATTCTTCGGACGTAATAATATAAGGCGGCATAATATAAATTAAGTTTCTAAAAGGTCTTATCCACACCCCTTGATCCACAATAAATGCAGGTAGCCAGTCCATGTCTTCCCACAACTCTTGTGTTAACTCGACAATCCCTATTGCCCCTTTGACTCTAACATCTTTGACCAAGGGTTGAGCTTGATACGGCATCAATTCAGCTAATAATTGTTGCTCTATTGTTTGGACTTGTTGTTGCCAATTCGATTCAGTCAAAATAGCTAAACTTTCGCAAGCTACGCGACAGGCCAATGGATTAGCCATAAAGGTCGGTCCATGCATTAAGACGCCCTTGCCATCCGCGCTGATACCTGTCGCGACCTTGTCGGTACACAGGGTCGCAGCCAAGGTCATATACCCCCCAGTCAACGCCTTGCCTAAACAAAGAATATCAGGACAAATGTTCGCTTGCTCATAAGCAAACAATGTCCCTGTTCGACCAAATCCTGTTGCGATCTCGTCTAAAATCAATAGCACATCATATTGGTCGCATAAGCGTCGTACTTGACGTAAATATTCCGGGCAATAGATCCGCATGCCGCCAGCACCTTGTACTAAGGGCTCAAGTATGACCGCGGCCAATTCCTGATGGTGGGTGGCTATCAGTTGTGTAAATGTTGCAATATCACCTTGTTGCCAATCTTCGTCGCGTTGACACGTTGGTGCCGGGGCAAAAAGCTGTCTTGCCAACACGTCTTCGAATAAATGATGCATGCCATTATCAGGGTCGCTCACTGACATCGCCCCAAAGGTATCCCCGTGATAACCATTTCGCACTGTCAACAATCGACGTTTTCCAGTCTGCCCCTGAGCAAACCAACATTGAATCGCCATCTTTATCGCAACTTCGACGGACACTGAACCAGAGTCAGCAAAAAAGACTTTTTGTAAGGGAGCAGCCGTGATGTCAACTAATTTACGCGCGAGATCAATCGCTGGCGCATGCGTTAACCCACCAAACATAACATGTGACATATCATCAATTTGTTGTTTTGCCGCCTGATTCAAACGAGGATGATTGTAACCATGAATCGTTGACCACCACGATGACATGCCATCTACAATGTCACGACCATCTGCCAACCTTAACTTAACCCCCGCCGCTGACCTTACTTCATGCATCGGAACTGGTTTTATCACACTACTATACGGGTGCCAGATATGATGAGCATCGAACAATAAATTATCTATATTTTCCATGCGGCGATCATAACAGTGTTGCTAGATAATCTTTAACAAATTCATTCTTATCTGCGCCATAATTCGATAGTGAAAAGCGCTTTCACATATTTAACTGACAATGTCACTATGCTATAACTATACGATAGAACGGTTTGGCTATATGGAGAACATCATGGGTCAAGAAATTTCTCAGTCACATTTTGATGCTGTAGATTTTGACCGCTTTCATCGCAAACTCACGTCGGAAACACAATTGCTCTCAGAATGGTTTCAAAGCCAGGCCTTAACGCCAACTAAGCTTATTGCTGGCTTAGAAATTGAAGCTTGGTTAATCGACAAAAACATGCGGCCCGCCCCAATCAATGAGCACTATTTAGCAACGATAGATGAGCCTTTAGCCAGTGCTGAGCTAGCTAAATTTAATATTGAGCTTAATACCCACCCGTTGGCTATTGAGGACACAATGCTGAGCCAGCTACATCAGCAATTACAAGACACTTGGCATAATGCTGCCAGCCATGCTGAAGCATTACGAAGTTCTCTGATCATGATTGGGATTCTACCGACATTATTGCCTACTGATTTAACGATAAAAAACATGTCTGATTTAAATCGTTACCGGGCGTTAAACGAGCAAATTTTGGCCACGCAGGATTATGGCATTCATCTCAATATCACGGGTGAAGAACACCTTGATTTATATCACGATGATATTATGATGGAATCGGCTACCACCTCTCTGCAATTGCACACCAAAGTCCCACCTGCCGACGCACACCATTATTATAATGCTGCTATTATTGCTTCTGCCCCGATGGTGGCTGTTTGTGCTAATTCACCATATTTATTTAACAAGAACCTTTGGCATGAATCGCGCATCGCTTTATTTGAACAAGCTGTGGATATCGGTGGCTATAATGGTGCCTCGCAAGGCCCTGTCAAGCGCGTCAGTTTTGGAACCGGTTACGCTAGGCACTCTCTCATCGAGTGCTTTGAAGAGAATCTGGCGCACTTTCCTATATTACTGCCCGAGAACTTAGATACCCACTCTGATAGTTTCGCCCACTTAAAACTTCACAATGGCACAATTTGGCGCTGGAATCGTCCTCTAATTGGCACCAGCGAGGATGGACAGCCTCATGTTCGTATCGAACATCGTACGCCAGCTTCCGGTCCAACATTGATCGATACCGTCGCCAATGCCGCCTTTTATTTTGGCTTAACAAAAAACTTAACTGACCTGTCTATTCACGATAGTTTGCCACTGCCATTCAGTCATGCACGCGATAATTTTTATCGGGCTGCACGCTATGGCCTGAATGCACATATTAGCTGGTTTAATGACAAGCGCCAGCGCTTGCATCAATTAATTTTAGCGGATTGTCTTCCACGAGCTCAGGCTGGGCTTGACGCCCTAGGCATTGCAGTTGATGAAAGTGAATATTATTTAAACATCATCAAACAACGCGTAGACAGTGGGCAAACTGGGAGCCAATGGCAAAGGCAATTTATGCAAAAATATCCTAATGACTTTGTGGCCTTAACCGAACAATACCTTTGCCATCAGCAACAAAACCGCCCTGTCAGTGAATGGACTTTATCATGAAGAGCAGTCGAGTGATGCAGCTCCATGCGATACCTAAAGGTCTTTTAGAATCTTCGCCTAAAGACTTACAAACCATATTAACTGAACCGACATTAATTCATTTAAACGGGGTGCAGACAAAACCTCTCTTTATCTCTGTGCTTTTACATGGCAATGAACCAACTGGATTTTTAGCCGTTCAAGCGTTACTAAAAAAATATCAAGACCGCCCCTTGCCGCGCGCCCTTTCCATCTTTTTTGGCAATATCACAGCGGCACACAAAGGCGTTCGGCGGCTTGACGGCCAAGCTGATTACAATCGAATTTGGCCCGGTACGCTATTGGCCGAATGCCCTGAGACACAGATGGCAAGTGATATTGTGGCCATCATGACGCAAAAATCACTGTTTGCCAGTATTGATATTCACAACAATACGGGGCTTAACCCGCATTACAGTTGTATCAATAAACTAGAAGCACAGTTTTTACAATTAGCGACTTTATTTGGCCGTTTTGTAGTGTATTTCACAAGACCCAAAGGCGTGCAATCTGCTGCTTTTGCTGAACATTGCCCTGCTGTAACATTGGAATGTGGCCGTCCAGGACAACAATATGGTGTCGATCATGCATTGGAATTTATTGAAAGTTGCTTAAATCTCACTGCCTTGCCAGATCACCCCGTACATCAGCAGGATATTGACTTATTCCATACCGTGGCACAAGTGTGTGTGCACAATGATGTCGACTTTAGCTTTCACCGCCAAGATGCGGACTTGTTACTGAATGAAGATTTAGAAACACTGAATTTCACTGAAATTCCTACCGGCACCGTATTTGGACGAGCTCAACATAATTTCAACTCGCCAGTTATTGCTAAAAATGAGGATGGCTTAATCGTTACCGACCGATTTTTCTCTGTTCAGCATGGTCGCTTGACCATTAATCGCCCCACAATGCCATCAATGTTAACTTTAGATGAAAAGGTCATCAAGCAAGATTGTTTATGCTATCTAATGGAGAGGTTGACGATATAAGATATCGCTTATTACTTGGTCGTGCTGAAACTTTCCCCACAACCACAAGCAGAAACGACGTTTGGATTATTAAATTTAAAGCTCTGGTTCAAGCCTTCTTTCACAAAATCCAACTCCATATCATCTAAAATTGGGAAGCTTTTGGGGTCGACAACAACTTTGACATCCTCTACTTCAATCACAACATCATCGGCAGCGACCGATTCGGCATAATCCAAGGCATAGCTGTAGCCAGAACAGCCACTTTCTGTCACACCAATACGCAAACCAACACCAGAGCCCCGTTTTTCAACGATATCTCTAATTCGGTTAACGGCTGATTCTGTTAATGTAATCATATTTATAGTTTATGCCATTTCAAAGTTAATCACTTTCTCGCCAGCCTGATGGCTATTTTGATGGTTTTTCACCACCTCTCCTAAAGTGATGCCCGCTAAATAGGATTTGATTTGTTCACTCAAACTTTGCCAAATATCATGGCTAAGACAGTGTTCCTCGCCATTACAGTTGCCTTTACCTTCACAACGCGTGGTATCGACTTTTTCATCGACCGCTGAGATCACATCTAATATCGTGACTTTATCAGCAGGGCGACTTAAACGATAACCACCGCCAGGCCCTCGAGAACTGCTCACTAGACCATCACGGCGTAAATGGGCAAATAATTGTTCTAGATAAGATAAGGAAATCCCTTGACGATCCGAAATATCCGCTAACGTAATTGGACGAATGCCATAGTTCAAGCTTAGATCCAACATGGCGGTAACTGCGTAACGCCCTTTTGTAGTAAGACGCATATAAAAACCCTCTTATCATGTTTATATAATGATTTTTACATACCCGACTATTCTAGTCAACTATTCCTCAGCGTCTTTTTTACCTGTTTCTTTCTGTAACTCACAGTCCGCAAGGTTCGGCATTTTAACATTCGGGATCTCGCCGCCGAGTTGATGAATTGTGTCGCACAAGTTGTCCATACGCTTATCCATGGCATGGATATGCTCTATCAAACCATGAATAGCCGTTGCCACGGGATCCAATGTTCCACTAGAGGTGCCATAGGCATCAAAACCCACCGCTTGAGCGAGTTTTTGCTTTTGCTTCTGATCTTCGCTTAAAGTGCTTTTAACAATACGCCCCGGTACGCCGACTACAGTTTGGTCCGCCAAAACATCTTTGGTGACAACAGCGTTAGAGCCGATACGCGCCCCATCATGTAGCGTTATTGGCCCTAGTACTTTTGCTCCAGCGCCGACAACAATATTATTCCCCAATGTTGGATGCCGTTTACCCTCTTTCCACGAGGTACCGCCCAACGTTACGCCATGATAGAGTGTGCAATCATCACCAATTTCAGCTGTCTCGCCTATCACCACGCCCATCCCATGATCGATAAAGAACCGGCGACCAATCTTCGCGGCTGGGTGAATTTCAATCCCTGTCAACAAGCGGTTAAACATAGATAAGAATCGTGCAAGCCACTTAATCTCATGTTGCCATAACCAATGGCTTAAGCGATGCCATTGAATCGCGTGGACCCCCGGATAGGTGGTGACAATTTCAAAAACATTCCTAGCAGCAGGATCACGATCAAAAACACAGCAGATATCTTCCTTGATACGCTGCCAAACACTTATTTTGTCTGTCATTGAGAGTCCCCTTTGCCATTTTCTGCTGCACGTAGAATACCATGCAGTATTTGTAATTCGTTGCGGTCAAGGTCGGCTCGATTAAATAATCGTCTTAAGCGCCGCATCAGATTCTTCGGGTTATTTGGATCTAAAAAGCCAATCGCCATTAAACTTTGTTCAAAATGCGTATATAAATGTTCTAAGTCGCTGGCACTAATAGGCTCCCGCGCTTCACCAATCCGGCCGAAGGTAATAGTTGGATTAAAACGCATTTTGAGCTCATAAGCAAAAACTTGCACCGCAGCAGCCAAATTTAATGAGCTATATTCCACATTTGCTGGGATATTGATTAAATGTTGACACCGATCAAGTTCATCATTCGATAAGCCGGAATGTTCCCGACCAAATAGAATAGCCACTTGCGTATCATCTTGGTATTTCTGGATTTGTTGAACTGCTTGTTGCGGATCAACAACCGGTACTGGTAAATGGCGTAACCGCGCACTCATACCAAAGACTTGTTGGCAACCCGCTATCGCAGACGGTAAATCATCATGAACAACAGCCTTGGCTAACACATCATCCGCACCAGAAGCCCTAGCAGTTGCCTCAGCATTTGGATAATGCAATGGCGAAACCAAGTGAAGATTGGATAACCCCATTGTTTTCATTGCCCGCGCAGCTGCACCGATATTGCCTGGATGGGTCGTACCGACCAGAACGAAGCGGATATTATCTAATGTATTCATTGTGAATCCCGAGTCAAGAACATGGCATCACCATAACTAAAAAAGCGGTATTGCTGTTCAATCGCATGTTGATAAGCGGCGAGGATATTGTCCTTACCCGCAAACGCAGACACCAACATGAGTAACGTTGATTCAGACAAATGAAAATTTGTAATCAGTGCATCCACAGAATGAAATTGATAGCCTGGGTAGATAAAAATATCGGTTTCGCCATTATATGGTTGAATCTCGCCAGATTGTGAAGCACTTTCTAACGCTCTCACACTGGTTGTGCCAACCGCGATGACGCGCCCCCCTTTGGCTCTCGTGGTCGCGATTTGGTCGCACACCTGTTGTGACACGTCCATCCGCTCTGAATGCATTTGATGGGTCTCCACATCTTCTACTCTCACCGGTTGGAAAGTCCCCGCGCCAACGTGTAATGTCACTTCAGCGGTGGCAACCCCTTTTGCGCTTAAAGCTTCCAACAACGGTTTATCAAAATGTAAGCCAGCTGTGGGGGCTGCGACGGCACCAATGTGTTGGGCATACACTGTCTGATACCTTTCTAAATCTGACGATGAGACATCTCGCTCGATATAAGGTGGCAGCGGTAAACGACCATATTGTTGTAACAAATCTGTGACCGTATTCGCGTGGTGAAAGTACAATTCAAATAACGCCCCTTGCCTTGCTAATACTTCAACGTCTAACTTATCTTCCATCAGAAGATGGCGGTTTGGCCCGGGTGACTTACTACTGCGTACGTGTGCCAAAACGCGATGCTGATCTAGCACCCGTTCTACCAACACCTCAACCTTGCCACCGCTGTCTTTTTGACCCAATAAGCGCGCAGGTATGACCTTCGTGTTATTAAAGACTAATAAATCATCAGGTCTTAACAATGTCATTAAGTTGGTAAATTGTAAGTCCTGTATATCTCCCGTCAGTCCATCTAATGCCAATAACCGACTTGCGGTTCTATCGGCTGTTGGAAATTGGGCAATCAGCTCGGGGGGAATATCAAATTGGAAGTCAGTCAGTTTCATCCCGAGATCATAACAAACTCACTTCATTTTTCATCCATTGTATTGCATTATTGTTTGTCTAAAATGCGTTAAGACCTGATATCACGAGATGTATCGTAAATTAATACTTCCATAATGGCGTTGGGATCGCTATAATTCTGAGCTTGAATTTGCCGGGGTGGCGGAACTGGTAGACGCGCTGGATTCAAAATCCAGTTACTTCGGTAGTGTCGGTTCGATTCCGACCCTCGGTACCAAATTCAAGTTACATTCCTTTCAAGCCTACTTCCAAACTCAATCTCTCCTCATAAAGCGGCCACAAAATATTGACTGGCAGACATAAAAAGTGAACTCAATCACTTAATATCATCGTATTTCGTGTCATCATATTTTCCCAATGTATTTCACCCACACAAGACTAGATTAATCGTAGGAATCTAGACAAGGAATAAGGCCGAAAGATGGAAAGAAATGAAGCAATGTCTTTAGTTGTCAAACTTCTAAGCATGATGTTAGAACAAGGTGGATCGGACTTATTCATTACCGCAGGCTTCCCACCAGCAATAAAAGTCAAATGCATCATGACACCGCTCTCACAACACCCCCTTTCTGCTGATGATGCACAAGCCATCACGCAGAGTGTCATGAATGATAAGCAACTCAAACAATTTGATGCGACCAAGGAGTGTAATTTCGCCATTTCACCTGCTGGGCTTGGTCGTTTTCGAGTTAATGCTTATGTACAGCAAGGGATGCAAGGTTTAGTGGTTCGTGTCATTGCCTCCAAAATTCCTAACCTTGATGACTTTGGACTACCTGCTATTTTGAAAGATATTATTATGGCTAAGAATGGCTTAGTCGTCATGGTCGGCGGCACCGGCTCAGGTAAGTCAACCACGATGGCAGCAATGCTTGACCATCGAAATGAACACAGCTACGGCCATATTATCACGGTGGAAGATCCCATCGAATATGTCCACCCCCATAAAAATTGCATTATGATGCAGCGTGAAGTAGGTGTGGATACCGATGGCTGGGAAGAAGCATTGCATAACACCCTTCGTCAAGCGCCAGATGTCATTGTGTTAGGTGAAATTCGTGATAAAAAAATCATGGATTTTGGTGTCGAGTTTGCTCAGACGGGCCATTTAGCCTTAGCGACATTGCATGCCAATAATGCTAACCAAGCCATCGATCGAATCCTTGGCTTTTTCCCATCAGAAAAACAAGCTAAATTAATGCAAGATATTTCGTTAAACTTACGCGCCATCATTTCCCAAAGGTTGATTAGGACTGTCGATGGAGAACGTTGTGCAGCGATTGAGATTTTGATCAATACTCCTTTAGTTACTGACCTTATTGCTCGGGGTGATATTTCTGGCATCAAGGCTGTCATGGCCAAATCTCGCGAAATCGGCATGCAAACATTTGATCAGGCTATCTTTGATCTCTATCAAGCTGGCAGAATCAGCTATGACGAAGCCTTACGAAATGCAGACTCTGTCAACGAAGTTCGGCTCAAAATCAAACTCGCTAAAGAACATAATGACGAAGATGTTAACAATGACCATGATGTCGGCTTAGACACCGATTCACACGAGTCTAATCGCGACAACCAAGCGACACGCCCTGTCAGTGTGGGTTTATCCCTAATGCCTGATGACGATGACGATGACGATGACGATGATGACCGCGCTAAGTAAATGACGCATCGGTACTGAGTGAGTACTTATCTGAATATTAAGTGAGACTATAAATGGATATAAGCCCCTACGTAAAATTAATGCTTGAAAAACACGCAGAACATTTAACTTTTAATGTTGATGAAGTGCCCAAAGTGCTATTAGATGGTCAAGAAAGAGCCGTGGGCAAGCAAGCTATATCGCTTGAGATGTTAACGACAATTTATAATGAAATTACCAATGACACGCAGAAATTGCAGTTTTCGATCAATAAAAAAATTCGGTTTATCGCCTCATTATTGGGCGGTACCAATCTGATTACAGAAATTACCGAACAAGCGAATAACAACCTCACTATTGTCATTTCACATGACCAGCGTGAAAGAGCCGTCAAAATGGATATTCCGACAAATATCAATGTTTTGGGCGATGCACCTAGCGAAAATCTCGATATCCTACCTTACTTGAGTAAAGTCATTGAGATAGGTGGGTCAGATTTATTTATTACTTCAGGCTCTGCAGTCAAGGCTAAAGTCCACGGTGCTGCGATTGAAATGGACAGCTACCTACTGACACCCGATCTGACCCAATCAGCAGCCTACAGCCTCATGAGTGAGGCACAAGTCACAGAGTTTGAAAATAACAAAGATCTTGACTTTGCGATTAGCCTCCCAGATAACAGTGCCCGTTTCAGGGTCAATGTCTTTTATCAGCGTCGTACCATAGGCATGGTACTGCGCCTTATCCCAACGTCGATTCCAACCGCTGAAGAACTTGAGTTGCCCGAAATATTACTCGACTTAGTGATGGCGAAACGAGGATTATTATTAATGGTTGGCGGGACAGGGTCCGGAAAATCGACCACGATGGCAGCCATGATTAATCACCGAAACCAGCATGCAGCAGGTCATATTTTAACCATCGAAGACCCAGTTGAATTTTCTCACCCCAATCTAAAATCAATTGTTAATCAACGCGAAGTCGGAATAGATACCAGCTCTTATGCTCGCGCCCTAAAAGCCAGTCTACGTGAAGCACCCGATGTCATTTTAATCGGTGAGATTAGAGATCGTGAAACGATGGAAGCCGCATTAGAACTGGCCAACACCGGACACCTGTGTATTTCCACTTTGCATGCTAATAATGCCAATCAAGCGATGGAACGCATTATCAATATGTTCCCCCAGAGCCAGCATAAACAGCTTTTAATGGACTTGGCGGCCAATCTAGGGGCGGTTATTTCACAGCGGCTTATTCCTGATACACAGGGGAAGCGTTGTGCTGCCATTGAAATCATGTTGAGGACACCGCATATAACTAGCCTGCTCCTAAAAGGCGAGTTGAGTGAGATCAAAGAAGCAATGAGAACCAGCGGTGCTACCGGAATGCAGGTTTTTGATGACGCCTTAATGTCGCTTTATCAAGCTAATCGTATTAGCCTAGAAGAAGCATTAAGAAATGCTGACTCGCGAAATGATTTAGAGGCAAAAATCAATTTTGGCTAAAGCCAAAGCTATTGCATTCTTGACTACCTCGCTAAATAAAACGTCATCAAAACAGAGTAGCGGCTAAGCTTCCTCTTGGCCGCTGCTTAACGCTAAAAAATTTCGAGGCGTTTTTGAATTTACTCAAACCCAGACAAAGACAAGCTAAAATAGCTGACACCAAAACTATTTATCTTTTGGCTTTGGTAAATCTAGTTTCTTGTTAGCTTACACCTTTTTGCTAAATAGTTTGCTATTTGACGATTTAATCAAACTTATCCCCTTAAACACTCGCCAAATCTGATTATAGCTGGTATCTTTCCTCTTAATATTTCTGTCACATTTACTGAGCACCTTTATAATCTATATAGATGAAACAGTCCAAATTAATGATCGGAAAAATTGCTAACATTTTAATGCGTTCTAATGCAGAACAAACAGTAATAGTCAATAATAAAAAATAATCAAAGGTAACCCAATGAATTATCAATATATTCGCTTTTTTTCAGATATTAGTATTGGTGATGTTGACACTGTCGGTGGTAAAAATGCCTCTTTAGGTGAAATGTATAGTGAGCTAAGTCGTGAAGGGGTGAATATTCCGAATGGCTTTGCCACTACCGCCGAAGCTTATCGCCACTTTCTCGACTATAACAATCTTGTAGAACCCATTACTAAGGCCTTAGACGCTTTAAATGTGGACGATACTAAGGCGTTAGCAGAAACCGGTGAATATATTCGTACCCTGATCAATCAAGCAGCGATGCCAGATGCTATCGTCGTTGAGGTTGAGCATGCCTACAGCCAGCTAGAAATTGAATACGGCAGCAATGTTGATGTCGCGGTACGTAGTTCTGCCACCGCTGAAGACTTACCCGATGCTTCTTTTGCAGGCCAACAAGAATCGCACTTAAACATCACCGGTACTGCCGCATTAATTAATAGCTGTCGTCAAATATTTGCCTCGTTGTTTACAAACCGTGCGATTTCCTATCGTGTGCATCAAGGCTTTGACCACATGAGTGTCGCACTGGCCATTGCTGTCCAGAAAATGGTGCGGTCTGATAAGGCATCTTCTGGCGTCATGTTCTCGATTGATACTGAAAGTGGCTTTCGTGACATCGTCTTTATCACTGGTGCTTGGGGCTTGGGTGAAAATGTTGTACAGGGTGCTGTTAACCCCGATGAGTTTTATGTCTTCAAACCCACCTTAAATACCAAATACCAACCGATCATCAAGCATCAACTGGGCAGTAAAGCATTAAAAATGGTTTACGCTGAAGGTAATTCACCCACTGGTGCAACAGGTGCCGTCATCAACACCGAAGTGTCTCCTAAGATGCAGGCACAATTTTGTATCAATGATGATGAGGTGCTTGAACTCGCTAAAACCGCCGTCATTATCGAGCAACATTACTCGAAGAAAGCGGGCCGTCCGATGCCGATGGATATCGAGTGGGCCAAAGATGGGGATAGTGGTCAACTATTTGTCGTCCAAGCCCGTCCGGAAACCGTCGAGTCCACCAAATCTTTACAAGCGCTTGAGCATCATATTCTCGACTCTAAAGGTAAAGTCATCATCGAAGGTAAAAGCGTCGGCAGTAAAATTGCCAGCGGTAAAGCCCGCGTGATACTCAAAACCAGTCAGATGGCTGATTTACAAGAAGGTGAAATATTAGTTACTGATATTACCGACCCAGATTGGGAACCGGTCATGAAGATTGCAGGCGCGATTGTCACTAACCGTGGTGGACGAACTTGTCATGCGGCTATTATCGCGCGTGAATTGGGGATTGCTGCGATTGTCAGTACCAATACCGCCACTGAAGTGATTAAAACGGGAGATATTGTAACGGTGAGTTGTGCCGAAGGCGATACCGGTATTGTATACCAAGGTGCACTACCCCATCATATTGATAGAATTGATATTTCAACCATTCCTGTACCAGAACGTACCGGAATCATGTTGAATTTGGCTAACCCAGAAATTGCTTTTAAAACGAGTAATCTACCAAACTCGGGTGTGGGTCTAGCGAGGATGGAGTTTATTATCAATAATAGTATTGGTGTCCACCCTAATGCACTAATCAATTTCGATAAACTTGATAAACCGCTTCAAAAGCAAATAGCGCCAAGAATGGCTGGTTATCCTAATCCTATTTCCTTCTATGTCCATAAGTTAGCCGAAGGTATTGCCACGATCGCTTCTGCTTTCTATCCTAAGCCCGTCATTGTTCGCCTAAGTGATTTCAAATCAAATGAATACGCTAACTTAATTGGCGGCCCGCTTTACGAACCTGAAGAAGAAAATCCAATGCTAGGTTTTCGAGGTGCAACACGCTATTTAAGCGAAGCCTTTAGTGAAGCCTTCGCTTTAGAATGTAATGCATTACGTATTGCGCGTACAACAATGGGCTTAGACAATATTACCGTCATGATTCCTTTTGCCCGCACGGTTTCCGAAACAAAAGCAGTCATTGATCTGATGGCATCACACGGCTTAGTTCGCGGTAAAAGAGGCCTTAAAATTTACCTCATGTGCGAAATCCCAGCGAATGTTATTTTGGCGGATCAATTTCTTGAGCTTGTCGATGGTTTCTCTATCGGTTCTAATGATCTCACCCAGTTGACGCTTGGTGCTGATAGAGACTCAAGTTTACTCGGGCATTATGATGAACGAAACGAAGCCGTACTTAAGATGCTTGAAATGGCCATTGCCGCCTGTAAAAGAGCGGGTAAGTATGTGGGTATCTGTGGACAAGCGCCGTCTGATTTCCCAGAGATTACTCAATTCTTAGTTGAGCAAGGCGTCAGTACTGTTTCTGTCAATCCTGATAGTGTTGTAGAGATGGCGCATGTCATTTCTGAAATGGAAGGCAAGATATCGTAATACCAATCAACTTGCATAAAAAAAGCCGTGGCTTATAACCACGGCTTTTTTTTGTTCATAGCCTAATAACGACTGAATAAATTCAAATCAGCGCTGTGCTTTATTCCCTGCCGTTATCGTCAGTTTTTAACAAACACAGCAATTGACTCGACATGACTGGTATGCGGGAACATATCCATAATCCCAGCAGACACTAATGTATAGCCATGCACGTGTACTAGCTCTCCCGCATCGCGTGCTAATGTCGCAGGATTACATGACACATACACTATGCGCTGCGCGCCTAGTTCTGCTAACTGTGGCAGCACTTCAAATGCGCCACTTCGTGGCGGATCGAGTAAAATTTTATTAAAACCAGCTTTCGCCCAACTATAATCTTTCAACGCAGTCTGGGTTAAATCGGCTTGTTCAAAAATAGCATTCTCTAATTGATTTAATTTGGCATTGTGTTGTGCATGCTTAACTAAGGCTGCATCTCCTTCAACCCCGACCACTTCATTCGCTCGTTTTGCTAATGGCAAACTGAAATTGCCCAAGCCGCAGAATAAATCAAGAATACGATCCTCAGCTGAGACTTCTAGCAAAGCTATCGCGCGTTGGATCATACTTTGGTTAATGTCTGCATTCACTTGGGTAAAATCATCGGGCTCAAAGTTTAATGTGAGTCCTACTTCCGGCGCATAATGTAGTTGTGGTGCTGCAGGCCAAATTGCGGTCACCGTCTCAGGTCCACCTGATTGTAGATAGATCCAAAAGTCATTGTCTTGCCCAAACTGAATTAAAGTCTGTTGATCACTTTCAGATAAGGCATCTAAATTTCTAAACACTAAAGCAACGTGTTCATCATCCATCGCAACTTCAATTTGCGCTATTCGATTATACGCCGCTAGGCCCGCAATCATTTCGCCCAGATCTGCCAAGCGCATCCCGACCCGAGGGTCTAATACTTCGCACTGCTCTAGTAGGGCGAGATAAGGCGTTCCTTTTTCCCTAAAGCCAACCAATACCCGTTCTTTTTTTGGCACATGCTTAACCCCAAGACGCGCTTTACGACGATAGCCCCACAACGGTCCAATCAATGGATCAAGCCATTGTTGTGGCGCTAAATGTCCAAAATGTGTCATTTGTTCCATTAAGGTATTTTGTTTCAAACTCAACTGCGCTGCGGGTGCCATATGCATCAAGCTGCATCCACCACATACACCAAAATGCTGGCATTTAGCCGTGACTCTATCGACAGCCGCGTGTATCACGTCAACGGTACGCCCTTCATCATATTTGCTATGTTTTTTTCTATACAAAAACTTTACCGTCTCACCCGCTAAAGCCCCATCAATAAAGACCGCTTTGCCATCAATTCTAGCGACACCACGACCATCGTGCGATAGCGACTCTATAGTAGTTTCTACAGGATCTAAGGGTAATTTTTGTCGACGGTTTCGTCTTGCCATGCGTGTTCTCTTTATTGATTCTAAAACAAAAAACCAGCGATGGTACACCATCACTGGTTCAGTTTGGTAATTGTTCGTTAATTAGGGTTAAATCTAACTATTTTTGCAACCAATTGCCACCACTTTGATACCACCATCCCTTTGCCGCTTTGTTCACCCAACGGCGAGCAAAAGTCGCTTGAATATCATCTTGCCATTCTGGGTGACCATTGGCTCTCGCTATTTCACCATATAAGGCCATACGATCATTATTTTCATCGACAATCAAGCCATTGACCTTGTTTCGATCTTTCAATCCGACCTTTTTTATATCGTGAATGGCTAATAAACCTTGACTTGTTAAGCCCACAGCGCCGAGATCTAAATAAGGCGCTATTTGATTATGTCTCGTTTTCATCCTGTGTTGGATAGTCGTAATTGCCGCCGAGTTAATGTTTAAATCCGCTTCTGCTGCTGCGGGGGTTATAAACCAATCTAACACTGACAAGGCAAAATTTGCTCCTTTGTCAACGTTAGAGTGCTGTTGCGCATCGCCATTAGATTTGGGTTCTGGTTGCAGGCTTCCTTCTGGCCCCCATACATCTTCAATAATACGATCGGCTGCTTTTTCGGCGGCCGCTGCCGGGAAGTAAATATTAATCGTGACACAAGATACTAACATCAGACCTGTCACCAGACTACTTGTTAGATATTTTATAAAATTCATATTTACTCCTTACAGTAACGTACAACAGATTTTATTCTACAACAGGCTCAGCACTGCGGCTCACTGCTTTTAACCGACTCACCAATACCGGCCAGTCTACACGTCGTGTAAAGCCTTTGACATTAATACGTGGCGGTAATCCCCCACCCTTAACAATATAATAACCTTGTTCAGTCTCTTCAACACCCGTCATGTCACAGACTTCATTCAATAAACGACAACTCAATCCCAAGCGTTGATAGGAGAAATCATCAAAAAAACGTAGAACACTACGTGATAATAGACCGGATGTGCCCCCACCAAGTTCGGATAAATTGTTTATCGCTCGTTGGCTAATTCTATGTCGTGTTTTATCGTCTGTTGGCGTCCGGATATAAGCATCAAAGGCAACAGGGCGCCAATTGGCTAAGCGTAAATTTTGAACTTTGCCTTCGAGCTTGCCAGTGATTTTGCCAAAGTCAAAAGTTTCCGTCATCGTTTCAAGGTCAAAGTCGATTAAATCAATGTTGGCGTAAAGTTGAGGTATCGCACCAAAAGGGTCTCGCAAGCGTAGGTCATGAATAATTGTGGTCCCTTCAAATAGTTTTATCATCAAGGCACCATCCACATTGATATGTTGTTGTGCATAAGTTACTTTTGGAATCACACCCGAAAGTTTACCGTGCAAGGTAGGCCAAGCGAGCTTCTGACTCAACGCCGCCATCGAAATAGGGGTTAATAAACCTTCAAATACCCAATTTGTTGACTCTCCCATCTTATTTTGTAATGCAAAATGTTGAATATTCAACTGCCCATCTAAAATTGGAATATGCCAAGGTTTAAGTAGCGTTAAACCCTCGGCTTGAGTTTGTGCTGATAACGCGGTGCTTCCGATAGGGATTTTATAGATAGCCGCACTTTGCCAGTGAAGAGTGAACGGTAGTTGGACGTCTTGGTTTGTCCAAGCCAGATCGCCACTGAGCCCTGTCAATCTAAAACGGTCGCGGTCATCTTCTATCGATACGTTCATTAAGCCCAGTTGTAATTGATACGCTTGAGCTTGTTGTTGATAAGATAAACTCGCCTCACCCGTAATCGCTAAATTATCGACGGCGCTACCTAAACTAAACGGTTGTAACCAATGTCGATAAAGCCCAGCTAACGCTGTTGGCCTTATATCGACATTTAACCTATCTACTTCACCCATAGACAGTGCTAGGTCTGCTCTGGCTTCTAACACACCTTGCTGAATAAACTGTAAGGCAGCGACCTTCAATTGACTCTGTAACACATGCCAACTGCCCCTTCCATCTAAAGTCACCGCTGTATCATCAAAATCAATAAAAATAGGCGCAACATACGCTTGTCCATGCTTAGCGCTTAAATAAGCTTGCCATTGCCATCGTGATTTCTGTTGCTGTAAAACAAGCGATACCTTGGCTTCTACGCCCTCGGTGGCATATTGCCCAGCGTGATCGC
Organism: Piscirickettsiaceae bacterium; assembly: GCA_024685995.1. Lineage (GTDB taxonomy): Bacteria > Pseudomonadota > Gammaproteobacteria > Nitrosococcales > Methylophagaceae. Next base: position 56,199 of record JAIBDY010000003.1, read on the forward strand.
TGACTGTGAACTGCTTAAGTGATAAATTTATCGTTGCGCTATCGATTATGTCACCATGACCCGCAGCATTGATCGTGAAAGCGATGTTGCCAGCCTGCTGCCAAGTTGCCATCACTTGCTGTTGCTTCTGCGACAAATGCGGTGAGATAAACTGCGCAATGTGTTTACTCGCTGTCTCTGGCGCTTTCAGCAGGAGACGCCATTGTTGTTGCTGTATATCCACCTCAAGCTTGACCTTACTAGTCGCGATGGAAAGTCCGGAAGTGAGGATACGGTAAGATCCACTATCATTATCGGCGTCGGCTTTAAATTGGATCGTTTGCTGACCAAGTGCAGCGTGTTTAAAATGCAGCACGCCTTGCTGGCAATCGAAGCGTGAGATAGATAATTTCAGTTTCTGGCAGCGTAATTTGACCGTATTAAGTCGTCCAATCGGCGCGGGCAAATCAATCGACGTTGCCGTGGCTTCCAAGACAATCCCTTGTCTTTCTAATACCACTCCAATTTGGACATTTTTAAGTTGCGCTTGCTCAATCTGCCAATTCGCAATAGAGAGTTGAAACTGCTCACTGGCCAATACGGTTGTTGTGCATAAACAACAACACACTATCGCCAAGATTCGAGTCAACATCGCTTTTAGGCAAGGAACACACCCGTTGATAAATAGCGATCTCCGCGGTCACAAATAATCGCTACAATCACGGCATCGTTCACCTGTTGTGATAACCGCAGTGCTGCCGCCACACTCCCGCCCGAAGAAACACCACAGAAGATGCCTTCTTGTATCGCCAGTTGCCGCATGGTTTCTTCGGCAACGTCTTGCTCCATATCCAGCACTTGGTCAACACGTTCCGGTTCAAAAATACTGGGTAAATAGGCTTCTGGCCAACGACGAATACCCGGAATAGCACTGCCATCGGTTGGTTGAACGCCAACGATTTGGATCGCTTGGTTCTGTTCTTTTAGATAACGTGATACCCCCATAATCGTCCCGGTTGTACCCATGGCGCTAACAAAATGTGTCACTTGACCTGCAGTATCGCGCCAAATTTCAGGACCGGTAGTTTCATAATGCGCTAAGGGGTTATCGACATTACCGAACTGGTTGAGTACCTTGCCTTTACCTTGTTGTTCCATTTGTTCTGCCAAATCACGAGACGATTCCATTGAGTCCGTCAAGATGATCTCAGCCCCGTACGCCTTCATAGCCGCGCGCCGTTCTATGCTCATATTTTCAGGCATAATCAACACCATCTTATAGCCTAGAATGGCTGAAATCATCGCGAGGGCAATACCCGTATTGCCGCTAGTAGCCTCAATTAAAGTATCGCCAGGTTTAATTTCGCCCCGCAGCTCTGCCTTACGAATCATGTAGATGACCGGCCTATCTTTAACTGAACCCGCAGGGTTATCCCCTTCCAACTTCACTAGAATAGTATTTGTCGTTTGCCCCGGTAGGCGCTGTAATCGCACTAAAGGCGTATTACCTACACAGCTATCAATTGTCGGATACGATGTCATCTGTTTGCTCCATCAAGGTCACATAGGCGACGGCATAGTGTTCTTCATCACTCAGACTAAGAAAGCTACGGCCAATGCCTAATTCGGATAATAATGCATCTGCACGATGTGTAAAGATTAACTCAGGTCGACCCAGCTGATTATTTTGGACTGAAATATGTTTCAAACTGAGTCCATCTCGAAACCCTGTCCCGAGCGCTTTCGCCGTTGCCTCTTTGGCAGCAAAGCGTTTGGCTAAAAAAGCAGCAGGTTTAATGGCTTTTTTAAAGCTGTCAAACTCTGCTTGGCTCAATATCCTTTCTGCAACTTTATCACCTTGTTTATCCAGTAAAGTCTGCATGCGAGCAATATTGACTATGTCGGTACCAACTCCGAAAATCATCGGCGGGCAGCGAGCATCAAATCTTTCATTTCGCGTACCGCGCTTTGCAAGCCAGTGAAGACTGAGCGTGCAATAATGGCGTGGCCAATGTTGAGCTCAACAATATCGGCAATTTGCGCAATCGCAGTGGTGTTGTGATAGTTAAGACCATGCCCAGCATTCACTTGCAGGCCTGCTTGTCTTGCATAGCTAACAGCTTTGGTAATCACTTCTAATTCTTGTAACGCTGCTTGATGGGTAAGTGCCTCGGCATAAACACCAGTGTGGATCTCAATCACCGGTACACCACAGGCCACTGCCGCATCGATTTGTGCCCTATCGGGGTCAATAAATAATGACACTCTGATATTGGCATCTGCTAATCGTTGACAAGCCTGCTTGATTTTAGCCATTTGGCCCGCCACATCGAGTCCGCCTTCGGTTGTCAGTTCTTGTCTTTTTTCTGGGACTAAACAACAATCGGAGGGTTTATATTTTTCAGCAATCGCTATCATGTCATCGGTGACGGCCATTTCTAAATTCATTTTGGTTTGCAAAATATTAGACAGCATCATCACATCGCGTTCTTGGATATGGCGTCTATCCTCACGTAGGTGAATGGTAATACCATCGGCCCCCGCTTGTTCTGATTCGATTGCCGCTTGTACTGGGTCGGGATATAGCGTGCCCCTTGCCTGCCTTAGTGTCGCAATGTGATCGATATTGACGCCTAACTGTATTGCCATGTTGCTTTGTAACCTTTTGTTTATGACTATGTTGATACTTGGTGATAATGACTAAATAATTCACGGCTTCGTAATGGCTTGCCTCCTAGATAGAAATGTATCACCATTCGCATTAATTGTTTAATTTCTTTCAAACTTGTTGGGTCAAAGCCCTGCTCCGCGATTAAATGTTGTAAGCTGCGTCCCGAAATAGCCGCCTGCTGTTGTCCTTGTTGCCAAAGATGTAGCCCTTCATCGGCTACATAATAATAGGCTTGTTGAGCATTAATTGCTTCGCCTGAGTCGATATCCCGATCTAGTACCAAACCGTAACCCAAATGGCTGAGCAATTGTTTCTCAAATAGTCGTAGCGTGATTTCATTCTGTCGTGCTTGTTGTAACCCTAACAAGGCTCGTTGATAGGCCACAAACACGTCTGGTTCTGCTTCGCCCATGGGCAATAGCTTCATCATTAATTCGTTAATATACAAGCCACACAATGCCGATTCAGCTTGTAATAAATAGGCGGGGCCACTGGATTCAGCAGCCGTTAAAGTTTGCAACTCTGTTCGGCCAAACCACGATAATAATAAAGGTTGGTAGATTTGTAGCAAGCCCGCTTGGCTGCGTTTTTGTTTACTAACCGCTCTAGCAACTAAGCTAACACGGCCATGCTCTTGACTGAATATGTCTAGTAAACGGCTATTTTCTCTAAATGCACGCTGATGCAGAATAAATGCAGGGCTGAAATCAACCGTCACTAAAATCGCCTTTATAGCTCGTCGTTATAACCTAAGTTTTTCAACATCCGTTCATTATCGCCCCAGCCTTCACGGACTTTTACCCATAATCGTAAAAATACTTTGCGGCCAAATAAACTCTCCATCTCTATACGTGCATCCTTACCAACCGACTTTAACAGTTCACCTTTTTTGCCGATAACAATGGATTTTTGCCCTTCTCGCTCGACATAAATGACAGCACCAATGCGATAGAGCTTTTGTTCATCGTCAAATTGTTCTATTTCAACGGTGATCGAATAAGGTAGTTCTTGCCCTAAATGTCGAAACAGTTGTTCCCTTACCAGTTCTGCCGCTAAAAATCGTGAACTTCGATCAGTAAATTGATCTTCGGGGAAAATTAAATCTCCTTCCGGCATTAATTGTCTAATATGTAGTTCTAGCGCATCAAGGTTGAGACCTTTACGCGCAGAAATTGGAAAAACATTATTATAATCAAATCGTTCGGATAGTTTTTTAATATGCGGTAACATTACCTCTTTGTCTGCCAACTTATCCATTTTATTGATCACTAAAATCACAGGGGCTTTGGCACTGTCTTTTAAACGTTCAAGGACTTTTTCATCTTCATCGGTCCAGTTCATGCCGTCGACAAGAAAGAGGATCACGTCGACATCATCAATCGACGACGCTGCGGCACGATTCATATAACGATTCATCGCCTTTTTATCGTCAAGATGCAATCCGGGCGTATCAACATAAATCAGTTGGCTATGGTCATCAGTTTTGATTCCCAAAATGCGATGCCGTGTTGTTTGAGGCCGCCTAGAAGTAATACAGAGTTTCTGTCCTAATACCCGATTGATTAATGTCGATTTGCCCACGTTGGGGCGACCGATAATCGCAACATAGCCGGCTCTAAAGGCCTCTTCTTTCATAATATATCTTCTAGTAATGTTAATGCGCGTTCGGCTGATTTTTGTTCGGCCTTACGGTGACTGCTGCCCTTGGCGATTACAACTTTATTTAACAAAGTCACTTGGCATGAAGCTTTGAATAAGGGAGGATCTTGCGCGGTGGTTTTTACTTCATCCACGGTATACAACGGCAAAGGTTGTTTGCGACTTTGTAATAATTCTTGTAGGCGCGTTTTGGCGTCTTTAACCACCTCATCCACATTGATCGACGTTAAGCGTTCCTCATACAACCTTAATATCAGTGCTTTAACATCTTCAATACCGCTATCCAGATATACCGCACCTAAAATAGCCTCTACCGTATCTGCTAATATCGATTCTCGTCGAAAACCACCGCTTTTTAATTCGCCAGGGCCTAAGATTAAGACCTCTCCTAAGCTTAGTGCACGGCCAATTTCTGCGAGCGTCACCCCTTTAACCAACGAGGCGCGCAGCCGACTCAGTTTACCTTCTTTGACTTGTGGAAAACGCTCAAATAATGCTTCGGCAATAACAAAACTGAGAATCGCATCCCCTAAGTATTCAAGCCGCTCATTATTTCTGCTATCCGCACTACGATGCGTCAATGCTTGTTGTAATAGCGTTGGATCCCGGAACTGGTATTGCAGGGATTTCAATAATTGATTCTGTCGTTGCGTTATCATCTAGTACTTTGTTCAGCCTCGGCTTCTATATGAAAATTACCGACTAAACTAATATGGGCAATAAACGGTTCACGCACTTCATAATCGATAATAATTTTGTCAACATGGACATTGTTTTTATCACGCAGCAATTCAATATCTTCTTTTTTGACACTAAAGATATAGCCCGTATTAAAGCGTTTGCTCAATAATGTCATCACTTGCTGTTTGGTCAACTTATTGGTTGAGATTTCCTTTTCCATCCCTTCCATTACCGTCACCACGCCAAAATATTCTTGATACATCGGCAGTAACCGCATTGCAACGGTGGCAAAAAAGGCAATTATCGCTAAGGCGATTACCCAACCTATTAATGTCATACCCGCTTGTTTTCTCATTATTGTCCCTGCCTTTTAGTTAATTGAACTACCAATTCGGTCCCAAGTAACGCAACTCCAACTCGCATTACAATCCCAACTCATCCAAATATAAAACGCTTTACCGACTAAATTCTGTTCTGGCACATTACCCCAAAACCGACTATCACTACTATTATCACGATTATCGCCCATCACAAAGTATTCCCCTTCAGGAATAATACTATCGACTGATACGCGTTGTTGGCTAGGCGCAACCGCAATCTGATGTTTTTTATCGCCTAACTGCTCAGACAATACCTTATTCTTTGCAGGGACGATACCTATTAAATCGGCCTGTTTATCCAGTACCGTCTGCGGCATCATGTTGCCGTTGATATAAACGGTTTTATCAATATATTGCACACGATCACCTGGTAGGCCGACAACACGCTTAATATAATCGATGTTTGGGTTCGGTGGGTATCGAAACACCACCACATCGCCCCGTTCTGGCTTAGACACGTCTAATACTTTGGTATTGACTACCGGTAACCGCACGCCATAATCGTATTTATTGACCAAGATAAAATCGCCGATATGTAAAGTCGGCACCATGGATGCCGATGGAATTCGAAAAGGTTCGACTAAGAACGAACGGACGACTAATACGACAAGTATTATGGGGAAAAAGGATTTAGCGTATTCGACGATGACAGGTTCCCTCTGTCCTGTCGGCCTGTTTGCTGCCCAGATTAATTTATCAAGTAACCAAATTAGACCTGTTATGGCAACCAGACTCACCATTAATGCTGGAAAACTCACGTTACACTTCCTTCATACGTTTAAGACTTTTTAGATAATTGTAATACAGCCAAAAATGCCTCCTGTGGCACATCAACTTTACCAATCGATTTCATCCGTTTTTTACCGGCTTTTTGTTTTTCCAATAGTTTACGTTTGCGCGATACATCGCCACCATAACATTTCGCCAAGACATTTTTACGCATTGCCTTGACGGTCGAGCGGGAAATGACATGACCACCAATCGCCGCTTGAATCGCAATATCAAACATTTGGCGAGGGATTAACTCTTTCATTTTTTCGACCAAATCGCGACCACGACCGATACTTTGATCTTTATGAACAATCATCGATAAAGCATCAACTCGTTCGCCATTAATCAAAATATCGAGCTTAACTAAATCAGCTGCCTGGAAACGAATAAAGTGATAATCCAACGAGGCGTAACCACGACTGACTGATTTCAGACGATCAAAAAAGTCGATCACGACCTCATTCATTGGAATTTCATAACTCAGCGCAACCTGTTTCCCCATGTATTGCATGGAAGTTTGTACTCCCCGCTTTTCAATGCAGAGCGTAATCACCGCGCCAAGATGTTCTTGTGGTACTAAAATATCTGCAACGACAATTGGCTCACGAATTTCATCGATAGTCCCAACATCCGGTAATAACGCTGGGTTTTCGATATGAATTTCTTCACCCTTGCGGTTCAATACTTCGAATACAACCGTTGGCGCCGTCGTGATTAAATCAAGATCATATTCGCGTTCTAAACGTTCTTGAATAATCTCCATGTGGAGTAAACCCAAGAAACCACAGCGAAAACCAAAGCCTAATGCTTGTGAATTTTCCGGTTCAAAAAACAATGAGGCATCATTCAACCTTAATTTACCCAACGCTTCACGAAAGGCTTCAAAGTCATCTGAACTGACAGGGAAAATACCGGCGTAGACTTGCGGTGTAACAGACTTAAAGCCGGGTAACATCTCTGTCGCGCCATGATGCGAATGCGTCAATGTATCCCCAACGGGAGCGCCATCAATATCTTTGACGCCCGAAATAACATAGCCTACTTCACCACAAAATAGGCCGTTACGTTTCGTACGTTTAGGCGTAAACACACCGACTTGTTCGACTTGGTATTCATGTCCTGTCGACATCACTTTGATTTTATCTTTCGCTTTGATCGAACCTTGCATGATTCTCACTAAAGAGATCACGCCGACATAACTATCAAACCAAGAATCAATAATCAGAGCTTTCAGTTGACCGTCGGGATCGCCGGTTGGGGCTGGTACCCTTTGCACTAATGCTTCTAATAAATCTTCGATGCCCAATCCTGTTTTAGCACTACATTGCACGGCATCGAGTGCATCGACACCAATAATATCTTCAATTTCCTGCGCGACGCGTTCTGGCTCGGCAGAAGGCAAATCAATTTTATTCAAAACCGGTAGCACTTCTAAGTCTAAGTCTATCGCTGTATAGCAGTTAGCCACACTTTGCGCTTCGACGCCTTGCGCAGCATCTACGACTAATAATGCACCTTCACAAGCGGCCAGAGAGCGTGACACCTCATACGAAAAATCGACATGACCTGGCGTATCGATGAAATTGAGGTGGTAGATTTCACCATTACGTGCTTTGTAATCTAAAGAGACACATTGCGCCTTGATGGTAATGCCTCGCTCACGTTCAATATCCATTGAATCAAGGACTTGTGATGACATTTCACGTGCTGTTAGTCCGCCGCAAACCTGTATAAAACGATCAGCTATGGTCGACTTACCATGATCGATGTGGGCGATGATCGAGAAATTACGGATATGATCCATTAATATTAGCTATGCCTTAGTGTTAATAGTAAAAAATCGGCCGATACAATAAGGTAGCGGCCGATTGTCTTGTTCAAAGATATCGATTTTACGGCAAAAAAGATTAACTGTCCTGTCTAGGTGTGTTTATAGCACTTTTCTCATTAGTCGCTTTATTCTTTTTCTATCTTTAACGCCAAAAAGATAGCGCCTTGTTGCCGTTGTACCAACACAGGGATCGCTTTATCGAACGGTAAGTCACGTATCAGATCTAAAAATTGCTTCGCGCTTTTTATCTGTTCATTATTAAGGCTAATAATAACGTCCCCGGCACGTATACCGGCCTTTACCGCCGCACCTTGACCGACATTATTAATAAACACGCCGCCTTTTGCCAAATCGTACTCTTCACGCTGTTCTGGCGTTAAATCCGCAACTTCTATGGCTAAACGATCATCGACCATTCTGCCAGATTTATTACTCGTTTTAATCGTATTATTGTCCTCTTCCGACAACTTCTCAATCGTGACTTTCAGCGTTTTTTCTTTCATATTGCGCATGACGACGACAGGAACCGCCTCACCAATTTTAGCTCGCCCAACTAGCGGTGGTAATGAAGACGATGTTTTAATTTTCTTACTGTTAAAACGCAATATAACATCACCAGTTTCTAGACCGGCTTTATCGGCTGGGCTCTCTGGCATCACTCGGGATACGAGAGCACCCTGTGGTTTATCTAAGCCAAATGATTCAGCTAGTTCACTTGTAACATCTTGGATCACGACACCTAACCAACCCCGACTGACGTAACCTTGGGACTTGATTTGAGAGACAACATCCAGCACAACGTCCATTGGAATCGCGAATGACACGCCCATAAAACCGCCAGTTCGACTATAAATTTGCGAGTTAATACCAATCACTTCGCCGTCTAAGTTAAACAGTGGTCCACCAGAATTACCCGGGTTGATTGCAACATCTGTCTGGATAAAAGGCACATAATTATCACTCGGTAAGTTTCGACCTAAAGCACTCACAATACCGGCGGTTGCAGAAGAGTCAAAGCCAAAAGGCGAGCCAATTGCTAATACCCATTCGCCCACTTTTAATTGAGTTGAGTCGCCTAGTTTAACTGCGGTTAACCCGGTAGCTTCCACTTTCAACAAAGCAATGTCACTACGTTCATCGCTGCCCAAGACTTTCGCTTCAAGCTCATTTCTATCATTAAAACGAACAATGATCTCATCAGCATCTTTGATAACGTGATGATTGGTTAAAATATAACCATCCGAAGAAAGCACAAAACCGGAACCTAGAGAATGTGATTCGTAGGGTTCTGGACGTCGACTCTCGGGACCAAAAAAATGTTTAAACATTTCATCAAAGGGCGTGCCTTCAGGTATTTGCATACCCGGTGGTAAACTCGGCATACTGCTCCGACGTGTCTTATTATTCTTTGTCGTACTGATATTAATCACTGCGGCACTATTTTCTGAGACCAACTCTGTGAACTCAGGTAGGCTCCGCGCCTGCGTCATGCCACTGATAGATAGGGCGATAAACAGGGCTGGTATGATTGCCCAAACTTTGTAATGCTTCATGATTTATTCCTCTACAACTTTGGCTTGAAAGCCATCTTTTTTATTCTTCAAACTATGTTTAACCCAAACAAAACCGGCAAAAAGCCCTCCTAAACCGGCGACTACTTCAGCCGCATCGCCAAGTTGTGCAGCCCGCGCCATCATAGAAAACAACAATAATAAAGCCAATGGCAGTAAATACATTCGAACTGCACCTTGTAATAACGCTTGTTCTGGAATCGCTAGTGTGACAACTTGCCCGACCGTGGTTTCACACGTTTTATTGACCGCTATTTTTGAAAAACGTTTCCCGACATGTTTAGCTAACATTCCCGTACCACAGCCTTGCTTTATCTGGCACTGACTGCATGTCGATTGTCGTTCAGCCTGTAACCAAATAGTCTCATCTGTCACTTGAATGACTGTCGCTTGTTGCTTAATCATCAATCATTGTTGCGCGAGTGCAATTGATCGGCCGATTTTCTCAACCGTATGCGCCGGCACTTGACCGACTACTGTGACAAAATAACTATTCATTTTGGTACCAAAGGCATTGATGGCTCCCATTGTCGAGCCGCCTTCTAAATGACGATGTTTGTTGTTACGTTTTTCAATAAATACCGACACTGAACTCAGCCCATCGCTATAAACACGTTGCTCTACTAGGGCATTATCATGTGATTTACGTCGACTTTGCTCTGCAACCAAACCAAAGCCTTCCGGTAGCCAAGCCACTTGCCACAACGGGTGTTGATCCTGATCTTCGTGTGTGATTTTCCCTTTGGGAACGGGTTCAGTTTGGTTACGAACCCACGTTAATTCCTGTCCGCTAATCTGTGGTTGCAAGGCTGATTCAGGGATGTCCACATTGAGGTTAATCGACGAAAATGTAAAGCGCTCAAGCACTTTACCATCATCGGTTAATAAGGCCGACTGTAGCAGGAGGTCACTTTGTTCATCCACCCAGAGATGGTAGCCATAACGATAGTGATCAACAGGCGTCACCAGTAATTTTTTTGCACTGCGATCGGCAACACGCCCTGGTTGACCAAAAGTAATCGCATAATAAGGTGTCGCAGAACTGAGGCGACTTAATAAATCACTGGGAAAGCCTCGTCCAAGTGGGCGACGATCGACATTGATTCGCTTACCTTCTGGGAAGATACAGGTCATCTCGTTATTGGTTCTAATCAGCTCACGGGCCGCACCATCTAAAGATAAGAGTCGTTCAACTTCGCCACTGCTATTGGCACGGTGAATAATTCGAATGGCTTGTACTTTATGACCGGTTTGATAAGTAAATACACCATCATAGTTCAACTTTTTAGCCGCCGAGCCCATTCTTTCTAGTAAGGCCATCGCATCAGAATCGGCAAAGCTAGATGCGGAACTAAGGCTAAAACAAAGGACTAAACAAAATCTAACGAAATGCCGCATTGCTTATTGACCTGAATCGTAGGCAATGACACGGGCATTAGAAAAAATATCTGATGCCCCTGCATATTCGTTATGGTCGACTAAATAAACATTTAATCTGTCTTCTATTTCTTGTTCTGCGACTGTCCAGCGATTACCAGTGCTAAGGCTCGATGCCGCCACTGTCGCTTGTGATGTCTCGGGGATGCTTGCTACTGATGACACAGGTGATTGTTCCAATGTCGCCATCGGTGTGAGTGGCACTGGTTGAGAGTCCGGTTGTGTCATAGTCCCTATCACCGCCAAAGCACCAAATGAAGCCGCAACGGCTAACCCTATCGCTTGCTGCCAAAAACGAGTGGGTAATGGAATGACCGTCGCTTTTTCTACAGGCTTGGTTACGCTGTTCGTATGTTCAGGCTCTGCTGCTAATGCTGCGGATAGTTTCTGGGTCAAATCTACCGTTTGATGTCGCGTTCCGTAACCATGCAATACATCGCTACTGAGTTGATAGCGCTGCAACTGTTCTCTAGCACTCGCCTTTGTACTCAACAAAGTCATAGCTTTATCAAACTCCTGACCTTGTAATTGTCCATCGACTAACGCAGACAATAATTCATTGTCGTCAGCTGTCATTATTTACTCCCCTTCACCCATTACCATTCGTATTTTTTGATCTATTGCTTCACGTGCTCGAAAGATTCGCGAGCGCACTGTACCTATAGGACAATCCATTGCCTCAGAAATTTCCTCGTAACTCATCCCTTCAAACTCACGTAGCTTTATCGCCGTTGCTGTATCGTGTTGTAACTCAGCAATCGCGGCGTGAATCGTTTGTTCTAGTTCACTACTCATCAGATTGCTTTCCGGCGTTTCAAACTCTTTTAATTCTGGCGCATCAAAAGTATTTGTCGCATCGTCAGCATCGACATCCATTGCGGGCGGCCTTCTGGCTCTGGCCGTCAAATGGTTTTTCGACGTATTAATCGCAATGCGATAGAGCCAAGTATAGAACGCGCTGTCCCCTCTGAAGTTGGGGAGAGCCCTATAGGCTTTAATAAACGCTTCTTGTGCCACATCCTGGGCTTCCACAGGGTCGTGCACAAAACCTGTTATTACGTGCACAATTCGTTGCTGATATTTCATTATCAGCACATCGAAAGCACTCTTGTCACCTGCTTGTACACGCTGTACTAGCTCTTGATCCACACTCATCCTGTCTCTCGGCTAACTCCGACTAGCCGGAGGTTATTCATTTTGAATACGACCGACATAGTCCTGATTTGTTCCCAATTAGGTTATCAATATAATGAGGTCGGCCTATTTAGGCAAAAATATTAAATGAGCCTTGTCATTTTGTTCACTATTGCTTGGCATCATAGGGCAATCATTACGTGCACTATAAAAGCCATACGTATCTTTGCTTACGACAGCTCAGAACCACTACGCTATACTTGAGACTAAGCAAATTTGAATCGACAGCATGACAACACATCCTAACTTTGACATCTTAATTATCGGCAGTGGTACTGCAGGTCTAACCTTAGCATTACAACTGGCAGATCATGTCAAAGTGGCTATTCTCTCGAAGGATCAGTTAGCAGAAAGTGCTTCATTGTATGCTCAGGGTGGTATCTCAGTGGTGTTAGATCAAGCCGATTCAATTGAATCTCATATTAACGATACCTTGATTGCTGGCGCAGGCTTATGCGATGAAGACAGCGTGCGTCACACTGTTGAACAAGCGCGTGAAAGTATTGAATGGTTGATCGAACAAGGCGTCTCTTTTACAAAAGATGGCGTCACCTCGGAAACCTATCACTTAACACAAGAAGGCGGACATAGTCATCGCCGTGTGATTCATTCTGCTGATGCGACGGGACGCGAAGTTGAAACCACGTTATTGGCCAAGGCGATTGCGCATCACAATATCACCTTATTTCCTTTCCATATTGGTATTGAATTAATTACCAGTCGTAAACAACTAGAGGAAAGCGACAACCGTTGCCTTGGTTGCTATGCGCTTAATATCAAATCGGATACTATCCACCAATTTATTGCCCCTATCACCGTGATGGCAACGGGTGGTGCCGGTAAAGTCTATCTCTATACCAGCAATCCGGATGTCTCTACTGGCGATGGCATTGCCATGGGCTGGCGCGCGGGTTGTAATGTCGCCAATATGGAGTTTGTGCAATTTCACCCAACCTGTCTCTATCACCCTAAAGCCAAATCATTTTTGATCAGTGAAGCCTTACGCGGTGAAGGTGCCAAACTGATCTTGGCCAATGGTGACCGTTTCATGTCACGCTACCATGAACAAGGTGAATTGGCGCCGAGAGACATCGTTGCTAGAGCGATTGATCACGAAATGAAGCGCTCGGGAGACGATTGTGTCTATCTTGATATTCGCCATCAATCCCGCGAATTTATTGAACAACATTTCCCCACCATCCACCAGCGCTGCCTTGAGCTCGGTATCGATATGAGCTGCGATCCGATTCCTGTCGTGCCTGCGGCCCACTATACCTGTGGCGGTTTAATGGTAGACCGACATAGTCAAACCAATATTCCTGGACTCTATGCTATTGGTGAAACGGCACATACTGGCTTACATGGCGCTAATCGCATGGCCAGTAACTCCTTGTTAGAATGCTTGGTTTTCGCTCGTTCTGCCGCCCAACACATCCTCAGCCAGCGGCCTTTTAAATCTAATCATCCGCCAGTACCGAGATGGGATACCAGTCGCGTACGCCCCGCTAAAGAAGCCATTGCTATCAGTCATAACTGGGATGAATTACGGCGGTTTATGTGGGATTACGTGGGTATCGTCCGTAGCGATGAGCGACTTAACCGTGCCAAGATGCGTTTAAACTTATTACAACAAGAAATCGATGCTTATTATCAGCAATATCATATTACCAGCGATTTATTAGAATTACGTAACTTAGCCGATGTCGCAGAATTAATTATTGAGTCAGCGTTGCAAAGAAAAGAAAGCCGTGGCCTCCATTACACCCTAGATTATCCTGGGCTCGACACCCAAGCACCGGCCCGAAACACCATTATTGCTGGACAATCTTAGGATTACGGCAGTACACGCGCAGTTGACGAAATAATTCACGATCGACCTCCTCCGCGGTTATCCAAACAGCTTGGGGTGGCCTAAAACCTTGACTGTCAAAATATAAAATAACCAATTCGGGCATCACCAAGCAGCGATGTAAACGTAACGCGCCATATCGGCGCTGATTGCCATACAATAAATGCCATAAGCCCGCGCTATCCCGCTCAATTTTTAGCACCTTGTGACTGCCAGTTTGTCGATAATATTGTTGATAATAAAACCGTAAACTTAGTAAACACGCCATCAGTAAAACGACACGGAGAAACCATGGGATTGGCGTCAGCACAACCGTCGCAACGATTAAGCCATGCAATGCATATAAATACGTTAGCAGAACCCATGAAGGTTGTAACCGCATGCTAAAGACCATCCTAGTCATCAAGCTTGCCTTCCTTTGCGTTTGTTTGGTGAGTTGGTTGAGTTTTAGGCTACAATAATCGCATTTTTTAGACAATAGACACGATTATGACTGTAACTTGGCAAAACCTGACACAAGCCCCTTCAAAAGCGAATGTGGCTTATCAAATTTTAGAGACTACCGCCTGCTTTATGCCGTTGACGCAATTGGGAGTAATCACGGTCTCGGGGGACGATGCTCACACGTTTCTACAAAGTTTGTTGACGAATGATATTGCCTTATTGCACGTCCAAGACTGGCAATATAGTGGGTTTTGTACGCCGAAAGGTCGCTTACTTGCCCTATTTTTAATCATTCGATCAGGGGAAAATAGCTATCAATTAGTGTTGCCACATGACCTGTGCGAAACACTAACAAAGCGGCTTAGTATGTATGTTTTACGCTCGAAAGTGACCGTAACAGATGCGTCTGACAGTCTCCTTTGCTTAGGAACGACACAGCGAGCGCCTGAACTGCCTATAGATGTCAGCTATTATTCGTTAGCGACGGAGTGCCATCGTGGGCTGCTTATTTGTCCTGCTGACAAGGCCGATGCCTTATGCGAAGCCTTGATTGCACAGCAATTTCAACCACAGACACCAACTTATTGGCAATATCTTAATATCATGGCTGGTATTGCAGACGTTGTCCCTGCGACCCAAGAAAAATTCACCCCGCAACAACTGAACCTCGATATTACCAACGCCGTTAACTTTAAAAAAGGCTGTTATCCAGGACAAGAAGTAGTCGCACGGTTGCATTACCTAGGTAAAGCCAGTCGTCGCTTATTCACCGCTGAATTCACAAGTTCAACCATACCCGAAGCGGGCAGTGAAGTCTTAACTGACGCAGGCCAAGTGGCTGGGCATATCGTATCAGCACAACAACAAGATGCAGACGCTGTTGTATGTTTGATCAGCTTAAAACTCAGTGAATATAACGCTAATTTAATGATCGCAGACACGCCTGTTCACCTCACGAGCGGTCTGGTCGATGAATAAACTAGTTTAAGGCGCTGGATTAGGGTATCGCTGATGAATTTTTGCAATCCCCTCTCGCACTGCATCGCTTAATTGAATATCGACACTGGCAATATTGCTTTTGAGCTGTGTCATCGTCGTCGCCCCAATAATGTTACTGGTGACGAACGGTTGTTGATTCACAAAAGCCAACGCCATTTGTGCGGGGTCTAAGTCATGTTCGACGGCAAGATCGACGTAGGCTTGTGTCGCTGCGATGCCTTGAGGGCTACTATATCTCGCATAGTGTGGCCATTTTGTGATTCTGGCAGCAGGCGGTTGTTGATTGTTTAAGTATTTCCCTGACAATACACCGAAACCTAAAGGCGAATACGCCAATAAACCGACATTTTCTCTATGACTGATCTCAGCATTACCAATTTCATAACTGCGGTTTAACAAGCTATACGGATTTTGCACCGAGACAATCACGGGCAGATCGTGTTGTTTGGCTATCGTCAAAAACTGCACCATGCCCCAAGGCGTTTCGTTCGATAAACCAATGTAACGAATTTTACCGGCATCAACCTGTTGTTTAAGCGCCCGCAACGTCTGGTCTATCGGCGTCAAATTGCGCTCTTGCTCTTTCTGTTTGTAGCCCAATTGACCAAAATAGTTAGTATTGCGTTCGGGCCAATGCAATTGATATAAATCAATATAGTCCGTTTGCAAACGTTTCAAGCTACCCTCTAGTGCCTGCTTGATGTGATCAGTCTTAAAGCGGGTTTGCCCCTCTCGAATATGGCTCACCCAATCCGCGCCACCCCCTGCAATTTTACTTGCCAACACAATATCGTCTCGTTGACCACGCTTTGCCAGCCATGTCCCAATAATCGATTCTGTTTTGCCGTAGGTTTCTGCTTTCGGCGGAATGGCATATAGCTCGGCAGTGTCAACAAAATTAACACCCTGTTCAACAGCATAATCTAATTGGCGATGCCCTTCTGCTTCGGTATTTTGCTCGCCATAGGTCATTGTCCCGAGACAGACTTGGCTGACATTTATATCAGAGTGCCCCAGCGATTTATACTGCATGAATGTCCCCTTCTTCAAATGGCGTTAAGCGTAATTGAGAGATTGAAATTATAGTTAACATATAGCTATACAAGGTTGTTTCTATTATTTATTCAGTATGTTTTTAAATGCCGCTAAGCACAATGTAATGTTTTCTTTTCTGGATGAATGGCCCATTAAGCCAATTCGCCAGACTTTACCGGCTAAATCACCAAGCCCCGCCCCAATTTCGAGGTTATAGTCATTTAATAAGGCTGCGCGGGTTGCCAGATCATCCACCCCATCGGGGATCCAAACGGTATTGAGTTGCGGTAGACGATCGCCTTCTTTCACTACCAGGTCTACTCCCAAGTCTTCTAAACCTTGTTTCAATTCCAGATGATTTTGCCAATGTCGTGCCCAGGCATTTTCTAAGCCTTCTTCTGTTAACATCACCAAAGCTTCATGCAAACCATAAAGCGTATTGACCGGGGCGGTATGGTGATACGCTCGCTTAGCACCTTTACCCCAATACCCCATGACAAGATTTAAATCTAAGAACCAACTACTGACCGGTATTTTCCGGTTTGTTAGTTTGTGTCTTGCGCGGGCATTAAAACTCACCGGCGAAATGCCAGGCATCGCAGACAGGCATTTCTGCGTACCCGAATAAATAGCATCGATACCCCAGTCATCAACACGTAATTCCGACCCCGCCAGCGAAGTCACCGTATCAACAATCGTAATACAATCATGCTGATGGGCCAATTCGCACAAGGCTTTGACATTTGACTGGGCTCCCGTTGACGTTTCTGCATGCACAAATGCCACAAGCTTGGCATCTGGATTATCTGACAACGCTTGTGCGACCTTATCAACTGAGATTGCCTCTCCCCACGCATCGTCCACGACAATGGCATCACCACCAAGCCGCGTCACATTTTCTTTCATTCGGGTTCCGAACACACCATTAATACAGACGATGACTTTATCGCCGGGCTCAACCAAATTAGCAAAGCATGTCTCCATGCCCGCACTACCTGGTGCCGATACCGGCATAGTCAATTCATTTTCTGTTTGGAAAGCATATTGAAGTGCGGCTTTAGTTTCTTCCATCATGCCAATAAATGCGGGGTCTAGGTGACCAATGGTTGGCCTCGCCATCGCTAATAATACTCTGGGGTGCACATCGGAAGGACCAGGGCCCATTAAGGTGCGAATAGGCGGATTAAATGACTGCATAATAGAGAGGTTCTAGGTTAAAAATGAAGAAATCATTATAATTATAGCTATGTCCGTTACTCAAGCACTATTAAAACAGCTGCCCCATCATATCGTGCTCCACGGCAGTGAATGTACACGCCCTTTTGAGTGTGATGGTTTAAGTGTTTATCGCCAACAACCCTTGGCTGTTGTATTGCCCGAGAATATCGACCAACTCAAACAAACACTCGCCATCTGTAAACGCTATCAAACGCCAGTCGTCACTCGTGGCGCTGGGACTGGTTTATCTGGTGGTGCTTTACCTCTCAAAGAAGGGGTTGTTGTCGGTTTGTCCAAGCTGACCGCCATTAAATCTATCGACGCCGATAAACAACTCGCGGTGGTTGAACCTGGGGTCAGAAATATTGCTATCAGTGAGGCTGCAGCTCCTTTTAATTTGTATTATGCCCCTGACCCTTCTTCACAAATTGCCTGCACAATTGGTGGTAATGTTGCAGAAAACGCAGGCGGTGTCCATTGCCTAAAATATGGCCTCACCATTCATAATATTGATGCTATCAAAATGTTGACGCTGGACGGCGAAGAAATCTGCTTCTCCCGTCACGATGAAGGTTTGGGGCTATTGGCCTTAATGACCGGGTCAGAAGGGTTGCTTGGCATCATCACCGAAGTGACGGTCAAACTCACTCAAAAACCCGAGTTAGCACAACTGGTGATGGCGGGGTTTCGAGAAGTTCGTGATTGTGCCAATGCCATCACAGCAATTATTCAGGCTGGTATCATTCCTGCGGGATTAGAAATGATGGATCAATTCGCCATTCAAGCGGCAGAAGATTTTGCCAAAGTGGGCTACCCTGTCGATATGGCCGCTTTATTACTGTGCGAACTTGATGGCAGTCGTGATACTGTCCAAACTGAACGTAACCAAGTACTTGCCTTATTAGCCGATGCTGACACATTAACAGTGTCGAAAAACGAACAACATCGCTTAGCACTCTGGCAAGGCCGAAAATCCGCCTTCCCTGCCATCGGACGCTTATCCCCTGATTATTATTGTATGGATGGCACCATTCCGCGGCGCCACTTGGCAGATATCTTGGCTAAAATCAATGCATTGTCGGAAAAGTACGGCCTTCGTGTCGCCAATGTGTTTCATGCTGGGGATGGTAATATGCACCCTCTGATTTTGTATGATGCCAATGTGCCCGGCGAGCTGGAGAGAACTGAAGCCTTGGGCACCGCCATATTAAAAGCTTGCGTCGATGTTGGTGGTACGGTTACTGGTGAGCATGGTGTCGGCGTCGAAAAGCTTGATGCCATGTGCCATCAGTTCGGCTCTGACGAATTAGACATTTTTCATCAAATCAAGACTGTTTTTGATCCGAGTCAATTACTCAACCCCGGCAAAGCCGTGCCCACATTACATCGTTGTGCAGAACTAGGCGGTATGCATGTCCATCATGGGCAAGTAGCACATCCTGAATTAGACCGGTTTTAATAATAGCGTGATGACCTTAGAACACATTCAACAACAAGTCCGCATTGGCAACGCCATACAGATAACTGGCTCCGCTAGCCAAAAGGCTGTAAAACAGGTGGACATCATCGATATGTCGCAATATCACGGCATTGTGGACTATCACCCCGGAGAATTAGTGTTGACGGTCAAGGCTGGCACAACATTACTTCATATCGAACAAGCCCTTTCAGCACATCAACAAGCCTTACCCTTTTATACACAAAGCCTTTCTAGTGGCACTATTGGCGGTGCATATGCAATGGGCAACGCGCCATTGCGTGATGCGGTATTGGGCGTCAGAGTGATCGATGGTCAAGGTCGTCTACTGACGTTTGGAGGCCAAACGATGAAGAATGTTGCTGGTTATGATATTGCACGGATGCTCGCCGGTTCCCAAGGCCAGTTAGCCATTATCTGCGAGATTAGCTTTAAAGTCTTTCCCAGACACTATCTCACTGACATTGAGCACCCAGTCCAACAGCCCACCACACCCTCAGCATTACGAACACGGATCGAACACGGATTAAAGCAGGTGTTTGATCCTAAACGGGTATTTGTTTAATGCAGACCAAGCTGCTAGCCCCACTGGCTAAATCTGCATCAGGCAAAAAAGCCGATACCATTCTCCGTTCCTGTGTCCATTGTGGCTTTTGTTTAGCCACCTGCCCGACCTATCAGCTGTTTGGCGACGAACTTGATTCGCCACGAGGGCGTATTTATCTCATTAAATCGGCATTAGAAGGCAACCCGGTTAGCGCCACTAGCGTGAAACATCTTGATCGCTGTTTAACCTGCCGCGCTTGTGAAACCACTTGTCCTTCCGGCGTTAAGTACGGACAGCTAGTGGATATCGGTCGTCAGATCGTTGAGCAACAACGTCCCCTTTGGCAAAAAGTCTACCGTCGTAGTATGAGAAAAATCATCAGCACGCCACCGCTGTTTAACCTAGCGGCGCCCTTTTTCAAGCAATCGGTTATTTCAAGCGCTGAACAACCCACTTCGGCAACCTTAGAGCACGTTATTTTACATAGCGGTTGTGTACAAGCGACACTGGCTCCCAATACCAACCATGTCACCAAAAATGTCCTACACAAACTTGGCTTTTCAGTGACAGAAACGGCACAAAGCGAATGTTGTGGCGCCATAGATCAGCATTTAGCGGCTCATGAAGATGCCTTAATAAAAATAAAGCGTAATCTGGATCGCTGGTCCGAGCTGTTGTCCACAGGCCACGAGCGCATACTCTCCACTGCTAGCGGTTGTGGTGTCATGATCAAAGATTACCCGGCTCTTTTCGAACCTAATGATCCTTATTACCACAAAGCCGTGGCCATTTCTGCAAAAACGCAAGATATTGCCGAATTTTTAACCACACAAGATCTTAGTGCTTTAAAAACCAAAAAACGACGTATTTCTTATCATGCGCCTTGCACCCTACAACATGGCCAAAAACTACCCCGCATTGTCGAGCGTTTATTATCCCAATTAGGTTACGAGTTAATACCGGTTGCAGACGCACATTTATGTTGTGGTTCTGCTGGCACTTATTCAATTTTTGAACCTAAAATAGCCACTCAGCTGCGCGATAATAAACTTAAACAGCTTAGTCAGCCTAATATTGATTTGATTGTGACAGCCAATATCGGCTGTCAACTACACTTGGCGAAAGGCACCGATATTCCGGTAAAACATTGGATTGAATTGCTCGATGAATAACGCCGCGCTAGCTTCGGCTCAAACCTATCTACCTTGCCATGGTAAAATTAAGGACGTGCCATGTTTCTTTTTCCTGTTTTGCAATCAGATGGCTGTGATGCTTTAATCCTGCTATGTCAAAAGTCTTAGAGCATTATCGGCAAATTATTTGTGCAAGTCCGCAGCGTCAAGATCGCGCCTTACCAGTTGAAGCATTACGTTTGTGGCAAGACAAGCTAAAGAATCTGTCTTGTTATTATGCGCCGTTTGATCATGTTAACCGACAGGCTGACATTATCATCGTTGGCATTACACCTGGTAGGACACAAATGAACCGATCGCTTGATGCATTTAAGCAGGCATGCAATGACCAACAAGATTGTGATAGCGCCCTAAAATTTGTCAAACAACACGCGAGCTTAAGTGGGAGCATGCGGCCTCGTATTGTTGAAATGCTGAACAGACTTGGTTATGCCAAATCCTTGGGTATTGCCTGTTGCAGCCATTTATGGACTGAACACCATCACCGCGTCCATTTCTGTTCGGTGTTGAAATATCCCGTTTTCGTCAATAGCAAAGACTATAGTGGCCAACCTAAGCTATTCAACGTGCCTAGCTTGCAGCAACTTCTCTATGACGAATTTGTACAGGATCTAAAACTTATCAACCCCAAGGCGGTGATCGTGCCTTTGGGTGAAATGGTGGCGACTGTCTTGACTGCTTTGCACCAACAAGGTCAGATCCGTCAACAATTGACGACATTCAACAATAAAGTCGTCGCCCCACCCCATCCCAGTGGCGCCAATGCAGAATCTATTGCCTTGTTATTACGGCAAGATTACCCCACACTAAGCCAATATCAGGATGACATGTACCGACACTATCTTCAAAAACAATGCCAGTTGAAGAACAAAAATGGCCAAGCACAGGTCGAAGAACATTACAAAAAAGCACGCGCCGCACGCTGGCAAGCAATGTCACATGTTCGCCAAGCCTATGACCTTGAATAAGAAGTTACATCATGACTAAACAAGTTAATAATCCATTACACGGCATCACCCTTGAAACGATTTTAAGCCGGCTAGTTGACCATTTTGGGTGGCAAGAATTAGGCGAACGGATTGATATTCGTTGTTTCACCAGTGAGCCATCGATTAAATCCAGCTTGAAATTTTTACGCAAAACCCCTTGGGCGCGGCGAAAGGTCGAAGCTTTATACCTATTAATGACGCATAATGACTGAGCCAACAAAGCATTCCATCAGCATTTTAGGGAGTGGGTGGTTAGGCTTAGCTTTAGCCAAACACTTAGTTGACCAAGATCGTCTCATTCGGCTCTCGACACGTGATATCGCTAAATTTTCTAGTATTGAACAAATCGGGGCACAGCCTCACCTCGTCGACATTGATCAGCTAACGGGTGCTGAGTCAGCATTCCTGAGTACTGACACCCTTATTATCAATATCACTTCGAAAAACCTAAACAGCTTCTTATCTCTTATCGCTCAAATTGCAACGTCCCCAATCAAACAAGTACTTTTTATCAGTTCAACTTCTGTCTATCAAAATAACAATGCCGTCGTGACTGAAGCCGACCATGCCGAAACAACCGACTCGGCTTTATATCAGATAGAACAAGCCTTTCAACAATGTCCTCACTTTCGCACCACTATTTTGCGTCTGAGCGGTTTAATCGGTTATCAACGTCACCCAGGTCGTTTCTTCGCCAAGGGTAAGCTTGTGCCTAACCCCGATGCGCCCGTCAATCTTATCCACCGTGATGATTGCATTGGTATTATCGTCGCCATTATCCAACAAGGCGCTTGGAGCGAAGTGTTTAATGGTTGTGCGGATAGCCACCCGACAAAACGTGAATTTTACAGTTATGCGCGACAATTATTAAATCAAGCCCCACCGACCTTTGCCGACACCATACAAAGTCAGTACAAAATAGTTAGTAATGTTAAAATCAAAACCCAGCTCGGGTATCACTTTTTGTACCCAGACTTAATGACAATTCCATTTTCAGAAATTGGTTAACAAAAATGGCAAAAATTACTTATCCATGTCCTTGCGCCAGTGGCAAACTCTACCCAGACTGTTGCGAGCTTGTACATAAGGGAAAACTTGACTTCCCCAATGCAGAACAAACTATGCGCGCCCGTTATACCGCGTTTTGTTATGGTGAAATTGGCTACTTAGTAGATACTTTACATCCCAAAAAACGACGCATCGGTGATGCATTTTCCTTATCTAAACTGATCAAAAAAACCCGTTGGATTGGCCTTAAGATCGTCGACCATCAACCCGGAGACGAAATCTCCTACGTCGAGTTTGTCGCTTATCGTATTGAGAACGGCCTGATAGCGCAACAACACGAACGATCTAAGTTTGTCTTAATGAAAGGTAAGTGGTTTTATTTTGACGGCGAAGCATTGCCCGATTTAAAACTAGAGCGTAATGAACCTTGTTTTTGTGGCAGCGGGAAAAAATTCAAGAAATGTCACGAAACCTTGCCAGGTAAACTAGAATCCTTATGACCTAGTAAAATTAACGATGTAACTCAGTATGGCTGCCCCCATGTCGACACTAAACCTCTCTGCCGTTCCCTTTAGAATTATCCTAGGAGTACTATTGCTCTTCTTGCTCGCGGATCCTTTTAAATGGTTAGAACCGACGATTACGCCGTCAAGCAAGCAAGTCACGATGTATTCCACCAGTTGGTGTGGTTACTGCCGAAAAGCACGCGAGCTTTTTACCCGTCAAAACATTCCTTTTCGTGAGCTTGATATTGAAAAAAATGCTGACGCCAAACGGGCTTATGATGCCCTCAACGGTCGCGGTGTTCCCTTAATTTTGATCGATGATAAACAGATGTCAGGTTTTAATGTCCGCGCCTTCAAACGACTCTATGAGCAATAATTGAGTTTGATAGATAACCTGACTACCTTATTCGCCCATATAACGTTTACGTTTAGTAGGCTTTAAACGCTGTAAGTCGATCATCACCAAGCCATCGATACAATAAGCAAAATCAGCATCTATATTAAAGTCAATAAACCGTACACCATCGGGCTCGCAAATATCAGCGTATTGCTTATAAAGTGTCGGTACAGTGACATGCATATTGGTTAATTGTTGACGTAATGCGACAAAATCTGCCTTATAATCGTCACCCTTAATGACTGCGTCAACGCTGGCTTTATCGCCTAAGCGCTCCTGATAAGGAAAGTACGCCGTCGCCAAACGCGCATTATCAGGAAAGTAATGTTGATAAAACCGAATAATCAAAGCTTTGGCTAGTTCAGGATAGGTATTGCTCAAACTCACAGGACCAAATAGATACCGAATAGCTGGATAACGCTTTAAATATGCCCCGATACCATACCAAAGGTAATCTAGACTACGCTTACCCCAATATTTGGGATTAACAAAGCTTCGTCCCAACTCAATACCTTGCTCAAAATACGGTTTCATTCTCGAGTGATGGTACTGGAATAATGTTTGACTATAAATGCCTCGACTATCGACTTGTTTCAGTAAACGGCTGACTTCTGCGATACGATAAGCACCGGCAATTTCAAGTTCTTCTTCATCCCACAAGACCAAATGACGACAGTCTCGATCGTAACGATCAAGATCCCTGCCCTGCCCAGTCCCTTCGCCTACCTGCCTAAAACTGACTTCTCGCAGACGGCCAATCTCATGCATTACCGCTGAGTCCGGCTTAAAATCAAATAAAATGATTTTTTTCCCATCATGGGTTTCACCTAATAAGTCACCTTGTTGCAATTCTTTTTTGACGGCTCGTCGATCTTGTGGATGGACAATGGTTTTTTCGGTGATAAATAACGGTTGTTTACCTTTCGCAATGCCATATAAATGCCGACGCATCAACTTTACTTTCTCTGACTTAATCAATGGCATTTGTTCTATCTGGCGATAAGGGATGATTTCCCCGACCCGCATCGAAATGGTTTGCGCATTTTTGTTAAATATTTCATGTGCTAGCATCATGCCTGCTAGGGGCTTATACACCATTGAACAGCCATAAAATAACGAAGAATTTCTTGCGCTGATATGAATCGGTAAAATAGGCGATAGGGTTTTTTGTGCGAAGCTTAGGAACCCTTTATTCCATTTTCCATCTCGCACGCCATTGGGCCGAATTCGGGAAACTTCACCTGCCGGGAAGACGATAATGGCTTCTTCATTTTTCAAACTGGCAACAATCGCAGCGACATGGCGCTTATGCGTGGCTTTAGACATGTTATCAACGGGGTGGAACAGCATCGACAAGGCGTCAAATCGCAACAACATATCATTCGCGACGATTTTCACATCTCGCCTGATCTCACCCACCAGCTTTAATAACGATAAGCCATCGAGCGCGCCGAGTGGGTGGTTCGCAACAATCACCACCCGACCTGTTGCTGGGATATTGACACGGTCGCGTTGTGACACCGCATAACTAAAATTGAAATGATCTAACACTTGATCAATGAAATCAAAGCCTTTGAGATCTTGGTGCGTCTCAAGGAAATTATTGATTTCTTGTTCGTGGGTTAATTTTCTGAGCAAGCCAAGGGTTGGCTTTTTAACCCAAGGGCTTCGTTGTTCAAAGCTGGGAAATTTTTCTTGAATCGCATGTTCAATATTGAGCATCGCACGCCTCTTACTTATTTATTTCAATAAGCATAAAGCTAGCGTGTTACAACTTGGTAACAGTTGCGTTACGGTTTGATGACGGTCTGGATTCTTACGGTTTAAGCTGCTTGGACTGGAATAGCATGGCGCATCTGTGTGATGGTGTTAGTTTCATCAAGATACACTAATGTCGGTTTGAAATTAGCCACTTCTTGTTCTTCTAAAACAGTATAGGCACAAATGATAATCCGATCACCAGGTGCTGCTTTGTGTGCCGCAGCACCATTAACAGAAATGATCTGGGATCCCGCTTCTGCTCTGATAGCATAAGTGGTGAATCGTTCGCCGTTAGTCACATTATAAATATGGATTTGCTCATACTCATGAATACCAGCAGTTTCCAACAAGTGACTATCAATCGCGCATGAACCCTCATATTCCAATTCGGAATGGGTGACGCAAGCGCGATGTAATTTTGTTTTTAATAGCGTTAGTTGCATAGTCAGCGAATAATAATAGAAACCAGCTGTCTATTATCGCTTTTTAACCTTCATCAAGCAAGATAACAAGCGATATTATCAATGAGCCTTGCCTTACCTAACTGAGCCGCTATAAAAACACGCAGTGCTTTATCTTCATGATTTGCTGGTACTAAATCACTTTCTCGGCAGATTTCGATATAGTCGGGATTAAAGCCTATCCCTTTTAACTTTTGCTTCGCTTGTTGGCACAATAAATCAAAGTTCTGTTCCCCTTGAAGCAGTCGTTGCTTGATAGTTTGTAGCGTGCGATAAATCTCGCCCGCCGATTTTCGTTCTGTTTCTGTTAAATACTGATTACGTGAACTCATCGCTAAACCATCCTGTTCACGGTGCGTTTCAGCACTGATAATCTCTATCGGCATATTAAGATCCTGTACTAATTTCTTAATCAGTAATAATTGCTGATAATCCTTTTCACCAAACACCGCGCTGTCAGGCATCACCATATTGAATAGCTTGGTCACCACCGTCGCGACACCATCAAAGTGACCCGGACGAGATTGACCACATAACCTGTCACCAATCATCGGTACCATCACTTTACTTTGATTTGCCATGCCAGCGGGATACATCGTTTCGGCTGAAGGTACAAATAGGACATCACAGGCCGTTAAAGACAATTTCTGCACGTCGACTTCTAGCGTTCTGGGATAGGCCGATAGGTCCGCTTGGTCATCAAATTGTAACGGATTCACAAAGATGCTGACGATGACTTTATCAGCTTGCTTTCTGGCTTTTGAAATCAGCGATAAATGACCGTCATGCAAATTTCCCATTGTCGGCACAAAACTGATCGTGAGGCCTTGTTGATGCCACAGTTCAACCTGTTGTTGTAACAGAGAATGTGAACAGATAGTTTGCATTAATATTGTTGCTCAAGATTAGGAAACTGTCCCGATTTTACCGCATTAACATACTCAGAAACAGCAGCAGGAATACCGTTGCCTTGTACCAAAAAATCTTGACTAAACCGCGGACGTTTACCCGGCGTGATTCCTAACATATCGTATAACACCAACACTTGACCATCACAATCTACACCCGCGCCAATGCCTATCACCGGAATATCAACAGCCGCGGTAATCGCTTGACCTAGTGTCGCTGGCACGCACTCTAATACCAACATATCCGCTCCCGCGGTTGCCAGTTGTTTAGCGTCTTCGAGCAACATTTTCGCTTGCTCAGGCGCTCGGCCTTGCACGCGATAACCACCAATATGATGCACAGATTGTGGTAATAAACCTAGGTGACCACATACAGGAATACCACGGTCAACCAATTGTTTGACGATATCGCTTACTACCGCGCCGCCTTCGAGCTTAACCATTTGTGCGCCACCTTCTGCCATCAGGCGCGCTGCATTTCGAATCGCTTGTTCGGCATTGGCATAGCTCATAAAAGGCATATCTGCGATGACAAAGACTTGTTGACTACCTCGCACGACATTTTTAGTGTGATAGACCATGTCTTCGATAGTGACGGGTAAGGTACTTTCTTGACCTTGAATGACCATCCCAAGTGAATCACCGACTAAAATAACGTCAACCCCGGCTTGTTCAAGCAACGCACTAAAGCTGGCATCATAAGCGGTTAAAACAGCTATTTTATTGCCTTCGGTTTTCATTTGACGTAACTGCGTTAAGGTAAGACGGTTCATTTTGACTTCTCTTTGACAGGCAATGGGTTGTAATAATGGCGACCACTGTGACAGCGCGCAATTTGACTGATCAAATTCTCATAATCTTGTTCATTATCGACCAAATTAATCTGCTCAGCGTTCACGATCAGTAAGGGCGATGCTTCATAATAATGAAAAAAGTCAGCATAGCTTTCGGTCAAACGCTGTAAATACGCCCCTTCGATACGCTGCTCATAGCCTATGCCACGCTGTGTGACCCGGTTTTTAAG
>JAIBDY010000009.1 GCA_024685995.1 Piscirickettsiaceae bacterium
TCCTCATTATTATAAAAACTTACCGCTGAATGATATCTCTGGTTTACACTTCTCCGAGCAAACACAACAATTGTTAGTATTGAGCCATGAGTCGAGACGTTTAATCTCCTTAGATGTCAATGGTGCAATTCAATCTCAGTTCAATTTTGATCCATGGTTATTTGGCTTAGGGAGAGATATCGAGCAGCCAGAAGGTGTCACGATGGACACTGATGGCCAAATATATATCGTCGGTGAACCTAATATTCTCTTAGTGATGGCACCTCGTTAATGAGCCCATTCACAGTCTAATTTGTACTTTTACCCATAATAGACGTACGATACACCTAATCAAATAGGCAGCATTAATGTCTAATGTTGTTGTTCTATATTGGGCGGTATTTCTGATGACAAGACGACTTTTTATTCTGTTACTCTCTTTTAGTTTATTTGGTTGTGATTCTGGCTTGGTCAAAGAGTTTGTTGCCACACCAGAAATTAAAAACATCCAACTTTCTCACTTTTCAGTTGAAGATAGACAAGCTATTTTTGATATATCCTTATACAATCCCAATCCTTTCCCATTGCCCATTTCTGGGATGGCTGGTGATATCGAATTAAATAATGTCCACATCGGCAGCTTAGCAGCCCGTTCCGATAAACAGCTCGCAGCTTACGACACTCAGACTGTCACGCTACCATTGTCCTTAGATCCCGATGCCTTGCTGAATGCAGCACAAAGCGTCTTATTCAAAGGTAAGGCCGAATACAACGTTAAAGGACAGCTCGATACCAGTGTTGGCCAAGTCCCCTTTACCAAAACAGGTGCGCTTTCTGCGAAAGACATTCTCTCTTCCATGACGGGTTTGCGATAAGGATAAAACGATTGAGGCATGATTGAACATTTATTCTTAAAGCCGATTGCCAGTCCGAGTTTGATCCCAGCAGATAGTTTAAATATCGATAACTCTGGTGTGCGAGGTACTAAAATACAACACCCGTGGAAGCAATTACT
This sequence comes from Piscirickettsiaceae bacterium, assembly GCA_024685995.1. Classification (GTDB taxonomy): domain Bacteria; phylum Pseudomonadota; class Gammaproteobacteria; order Nitrosococcales; family Methylophagaceae. The sequence continues at coordinate 995 of JAIBDY010000009.1, forward strand.
GTTACTGCCGCGTGAGACTTTAGACAATTTTGCACTTCAAGCCGGACAATTGAAAGAAGATGTGGTCATCGCAGCCCCCTTTAAGCTACATGATTTACCCTCGGGTACCGTCCTGCAAATAGGTGACGTTGAAATCAGGTTAACTTTTCATTGTGAACCCTGCTCTAAAATTAAACACCTTGGCAATATCAAGCACCTTCTTCATCACCGCGGTTATCATAGCCAAGTTTTAAAAGGTGGTACAATTCAACTAGGCGATAGTATTAACATCCTTCCCGAGCATCACGAAGCCATTCCGTATAGCCTCGCTGATAGAATCAAGTGGTATTTGGACAAGCACCCTACTCCGATCTTGGTCTCAGAGTTAGTCAATGCAATTGGCTTATCGCGTAGCTATTGCAGAGCTGTACCCAATAGCCTTCGCCGAAGAACGGATATAGATAAAAGTCTAATTATCTATAAAAATCAACGTCTTTAAAACTTAGGTTATCGCGTTCTTTACACCGAATTAGCATCAACGCGGCTCGTTAAGTTTTAACGTTTTTAAATCACCTATCACTTGTTGACTATGCCGGCTGGCATTCACGCTACGATAGATTTTTTTAATTTTCCCATCGGGATTAATGATAATAGTGTGACGTTTAGCAAACTTAATCGGACCTAGTGCTGCTAAGGCACCGTATTGTTTCGCAACGTGACCATCCATATCCGCCAACAATGGAAATGGCAGACTATACTTTTGAGCAAACTTAGCATGACTGTCAATACTGTCCAAGCTGACACCTAGAACCTGGGTATTGAGTTCTGAAAGGACCTTATATTCATCCCTAAAAGCGCAGGCTTCAGTTGTGCACCCCGGTGTATCATCTTTTGGATAGAAATACAGCACCACCCATTGACCTTGATAGTCCGTTAACACATGTGATTGTCCTGTTTGATCTGGCAACGTAAAGTTTGGCGCCTTCGCATCTATTGTCAACACGTCCGCCCTAGCAAAATTCAACATTACCATCACCGTTATTAACAAAGTGAAACCTAATAACCGCATACAATACTCCTCTATGATTAATCTTGTCTTTACTACCTGTCATGATTCGTCCTGTCAGTGTAAACTAACTCTATCAAGACTGCTTAACTTACCGAGCTACGTGTTTGTTTAGTGTCACTTTTTCTACGCATTCAGTTCACCACCGCCGAGATCATCCATGAAGCTTATCTACACTCATGAAAACCGATTTCTTGTACACAATATCCAAAATATTGTTGAAAACGCACAGATCGACACAACGCTTCGCAATGAATATGCTTCTTCAGCCGCTGGTGATCTCGCCCCCCATGAAACTTGGTTGGAACTTTGGGTTATCGAAGACGCTGATTATGAGCGAGCGATGGTAGCCATTAATACCGCCTTTAAAAGGCACCTTTCAAGCTCTTGGATTTGTCCAAACTGCCATGAAAAAAATGAAGCCACCTTCGATTTTTGCTGGCAATGTCAATCAGAATCACAACCTTAAATACAATATTTTTTAGTAGGTTACAATTTATTGTTAATGCTGTTTAAACTTTATTGTCGCTGACTTAAATAACGTCGCTTCGCCCAAGGATGTAACACCCTTTTCAATACACTAGGTTGATATTGCCTACGCAAAGCAGCACGTACATCACGTCGACTTTGTTTGCCTAGAAACCAACTATACCCTCGATTGCCCAGCAAGCTAAATAAGCAACGATTAACAACTGAAGTATCCATTTGTGGTTTAAGTTCTCGCTGCCACAAGGTGTCGTAATTTTCACCCGTTAACAAACTACGAGCAGCAAGCTGACCCGATGCAATAACGAGGCGCATACCGAAGCCCCATAAGGTATCTTGAAAACCGGCTTGTTCACCTACAACAGGGTGCATACCAGCATACGCCGTGTCCGGCACATAAAAATTGCCTATCCCGCCATGGAATTTTGGGTCTTTCATCTCAAGATTAACTAAAGTTTCAAATGCTGAGACCGTTCTTCTAACATATATCTTTTCTTGTTTAAAATCTTCAAACATGCAGCTTTTGACTGTGCCGACACCATTCATAATTAATAAGTAGGCATAGCCTTTAGGGGCCAGATTATCATCGCAGATCGCCCAATAGCCATCTGCCATATCGGTCGAAAAATGATACCCCGCGGAGACCGCATCGGCTGCTTTAGGACCCGCTGCCATAATGCCTTGATTTTGAATTTGACGAAGACGACTATTGAACCGTACATCAACACCCAATGCTTGTGTTTGTCGAAGCAAAGCACTGTCTAGTGTTGTCGAGCCAGGTCCGCGTTCAACCATATAAAATAACGGTTGATCAGATTGAGCATGGTATTGCCTACCTTTGGCATCAAATAAGGTACCTTGCCGACACGCTAACATGGCAAAATCTGTTGTCAGACCTTGTCGCTCGAAAAGCTGAAGCACATCTTGTTCAGTAGTCCAGTTTTCAAGCCCTTGAAAATCTTGGTAATGACTCCCAAACCGATGGCCCACTTCTTTATAGGCCTCATGGACAACAACTTCACGGCCCGCTTGCGCCAATGTAATTGCGGCCGCTAAACCCGCAGGGCCTGCGCCGGCAATTTCGATAATTTTGCTAGTCATTTTGGGATAGGGTGGAAAGCATTACAAGCGTTAATGGTCATGACCTAAAAATAATACAGATAGCCACTCTAATCCCCTGCGCCTCAAAAGTACAGTCAAGCACATATTGTGCTTTACACCAGACCGTCATACGTCTTATTCAAGCGCTATTAATGCCCCATTTTTAATCCCCAGACGACCTGTTTTAACGGCGCGACGTCTAATACCCAAAGCCGGAGAAATATAATATAGATCGCCATTCCCCCCTAATAATTGTTGCGGTACACCTGCTGTTGCCGCTACTGATGCATTGGCATTTAAGTGATGTACTTCGCCATGAACTGGGATGGCACAACGAGGTTTGACCCATTGGTACATCGCTTGTAGTTCTTCTTTTGCGGGATGTCCAGATGCATGGATAGCCAACTGACTATTATGCTCAGTGATTACATCGACTTTGAGTGCTTTTAGGCGTTCTATCATTTGTTCAATAGGTAATTCATTGCCTGGTATCACTTTCGAACTAAAAATGACCGTATCGCCCGGTTCTAAAACCATATCTCGAAAACTATTCATACTTAGCCTATTTAGAGCCGTTCTAGACTCACCCTGACTCCCTGTCGCCACTAGGAGCACAGTCGAAGCGGGTAAATAACCTAAATGCGCTGGATCAATATGGGTTTCAACAGACGTCCATAAACCTGTCACCTTAGCGGCTGACATCATATTAACCATAGATCGCCCAAGTAAACCTAAATGTCGATTGGTCTCTTTGGCAATTTTGGCCAGCGTATGTAACCGCGCTAAGTTACTGCCAAAACAGGTGACAACAACCCGTCCCTTAGCTTGTTCTACATGTTGTTTCAAACCTTTATATAGGCTCGCTTCTGAGGCTGACCATCCCGGCACATTGGCATTGGTTGAATCACAGACCATCGCGTCGATATTCTGCGTTGCTAAACATTGATAGTGTTGTTTGTCATAAGCTAAGCCAATGACTGGCGCCTTGTCGAGTTTCCAGTCTGCGGTATGAAATACTTTGCCTACGGGCGTAGAAATGACCATGCCATAAGGCTCAGGAATCGAATGAGTTAATGCGACCCATTGCACGCGAAACACCCCTATATTGGTAGCTTCATTTGGTTCAACGATCGTGATGGGGACTTTGCTATCTAAGCCCACTTCGACCAGTTTTCGACGTAGTATTTCAGCAGTAAAGGCCGTGGTATATATAGGACATTTTAATTTTCGCCACAAGTAAGGCACGGCCCCAATATGATCTTCATGAGCATGGGTGATCACGAGACCAGCTAAGCGTTTTCGGCGGTCGGCTATAAACTTCGGATCTGCCATTTGGATATGCGGTTGCTCAGACAATATGGCTTCGCCACTAATTTCATTATTTTTGGCAAAAATGACCCCGCAATCGACCATTAGCCACTGACCATCATGACCATATAAATTCATGTTCATGCCAATCTCACCCGTGCCACCAAGTGGTAAGAACCAAAAGTCTTGTTGTTCAGGCGTCATATTAATTAGAACTAGGTAGAAAAGCTTATTATTATGCAATAAAGCTAGGATGCTATGTAAACAAATCTCAGGCATAGCACCCAAATAATGCGACGTTGCATAACAATGCTATAATGCCCGACTGTTTCGGCTGTAGACTAATCTTTTTTTCAGGTTTACAACTATTCTTTAAAGTCTATGAGGGTTCAGCAGATGGAAGCATCCAGCTTACTCAATGAAGGTGCAACACTGATGCTTTTCGGCATGGGGTTTGTTTTTATCTTTTTAACACTGTTAGTCTTCGTCACGACCATTATGTCGCGGGTCATCACAAAATATGAAAAAAGTGTAGGCGTATTGCCCGCTGGCGGCGTACCCTCTCCCACCGCCGTGATTCCACAACATGATCCGAACACCAGTCCGTCAACAGCACCTCAAGCAGACAAGAACTTGATTTCTGTGCTGACTGCCGCTGTTCAAGAGTACCGTTCTCGCCACAAATAAGCTTCCTTTTCCGTTTTAAACTTTAGTTACTACCCAAAGGCCATCAATATGACCGAATCTAAACATGCCTTGGGGATCACAGACGTTGTTCTTCGTGATGCTCATCAATCGTTATTTGCTACCCGTCTTCGCCTCGAAGATATGTTGCCTATTGCCGACAAACTTGACCAAGTTGGTTATTGGTCGGTAGAGACATGGGGCGGTGCTACTTTTGATGCCTGTATCCGTTATTTAGGTGAAGATCCTTGGCACCGCATCCGCAGCTTAAAAGCCGCCATGCCCAACACCCCTCAACAAATGTTATTGCGTGGTCAAAACTTATTAGGTTACCGCCATTATGCTGATGATGTGGTCAAAAAGTTTGTCGAGCGAGCCGCTATCAATGGTGTCGATGTCTTTCGTGTTTTTGATGCAATGAATGACACCCGCAATTTAGAGACTGCCATTAAAGCTGTTTTAGAGAACGAGCGTCACGCACAAGGCACAATATCTTACACATTAAGCCCTGTACATAATTTATCGATGTGGCTCGATCAAGCTAAACGTATTGAAGATATGGGTGCGCACTCCCTGTGTATTAAAGATATGGCTGGTTTGCTTAAGCCTTATACGGCCTTTGAGCTCGTTACAAGTCTTAAGCAAGCCATCGATATCCCTATCCATATGCAATCTCATGCCACTACTGGGATGTCTACCGCTACCATCATGAAATGCGTTGAAGCAGGTATTGATAATGTAGATACGTCTATCTCATCGATGTCAATGACTTACGGCCACTCACCAACCGAGTCTGTCGTGGCCATTATGGAAGAAACCGATCGCGCAACTGGCTTAAATATCATCTTATTAGAAGAAATTGCCGCCTACTTTAGGGAGGTCCGTAAAAAATATGCCAAATGGGAAGGGGCTCTTAAAGGGGTCGACTCCCGCATTTTGGTCGCACAAGTGCCCGGTGGCATGTTAACCAATATGGAAAGTCAGTTACGCGAACAGGGCGCAGAGGATCGTTTAGATGAAGTATTGGAAGAAATCCCGCGTGTTCGGGAAGATTTGGGCTTTATTCCCTTAGTCACCCCCACGTCACAAATTGTCGGCACGCAAGCAGTACTGAATGTCTTAACTGGCGAGCGCTATAAGAGCGTCACAGCAGAAACTGCTGGCGTCTTAAAAGGCGAATATGGCGCAGCTCCAGCCCCATTTAATACGACATTACAACAACAAGTCTTAGATGGCGCAGCGATGATTACTTGTCGCCCAGCAGACTTATTGGCACCAGAAATGGACAAATTGACGGCTGAATTACAAGCGAACGTTGTGACTGAGAACCTTACCCTAGAAACTGGGGACCGAGAAGTTGACGATGTCCTTACTTACGCCCTGTTTCAACAAGTTGGTCTGAAATTTTTGGCTAATCGTGGCAACCCCGATGCTTTTGAGCCTATCCCCACATTAACAACAGGACAACCCGTCACCTCGTTGACCACAACTACTGCTGGTCCAGAAACCTATACTGTAAAAGTCAAAGATCAAGAATATGTCGTTGAAGTCAATGAAGGTGGCGAGATCACACATTATGAGCAAGCGTCGGTAACAACGACACCAGAAGTCACTACTATGCCAGCTGCCCCCGTAGGCGCCGGCACACCGGTCGCAGCCCCCCTTGCTGGCACTATCTGGAAAGTCGAGGTTACCGCTGGGCAAACGGTTCAAGAAGGTGAAGTGCTCCTCATTTTAGAAGCGATGAAAATGGAAACACAAATTGTGGCCGAAAAAGCAGGTGTTATTGCCTCTGTTTCAGTCAAGCCTGGTGATGCCGTTCAAGTCGGCGACAACCTTGTTTCACTGGCATAAAGGGCGAAGTATGGATAATTTATTACATCTTTGGCACAACACGGGCCTTTATCAAATGCAACCCGGTCAGGGCGTCATGATTTTGATCGGCATGTTGTTGTTATACCTTGCCATTAATAAAAATTTCGAACCCTTATTATTGGTGCCAATTGGTTTTGGTGGCGTATTAGCGAACATTCCTGGTGCGGGTCTTGCTGAGTATGGCGGTATTTTACATATTTTCTATTCCGTCGGGATTGAAAGCGGTGCATTTCCACTGATCATCTTTATGGGCGTAGGCGCCATGACAGATTTTGGCCCACTATTGGCAAACCCCAAGACCCTATTCCTTGGTGCCGCCGCGCAATTTGGTATTTTTGCCACCTTGATGGGAGCCATTCTACTGTCGACTTTTGGTATCTTCGACTTTTCACTCGCTGATGCTGCTGCCATTGGTATCATTGGCGGTGCCGACGGCCCTACGTCAATTTATGTTGCCAGTAAACTAGCCCCCGATTTATTGGGTGCTATTGCTGTTGCCTCATATTCCTATATGGCACTTGTTCCGCTTATTCAACCACCAATCATGCGTGCGCTCACGACAGAAGCAGAACGTAAAATCAAAATGGTGCAGCAACGCCATGTGTCACAACGTGAAAAAATTGTTTTCCCCTTGCTCTTATTATTATTAGTCGCCTTTTTATTACCCGATGCTGCCCCTCTATTGGGGATGTTCTGCTTTGGTAATTTAATGAAAGAATGTGCTGTAGTTGATAGATTGAGTAATACCACACAAAACTCACTGATCAATACTGTGACTATCTTTTTAGGCTTGGCTGTGGGTTCAAAATTAAGCGCCGATAAGTTTTTGGATTTCACCACATTAGGTATTTTATTGCTAGGGATGGTCGCTTTTTCAATTGGTACCGCATCAGGCGTTTTAATGGCTAAATTACTCAATAAAGTTGGCGGCGGCGGCATCAATCCTTTGATTGGTTCCGCAGGCGTATCGGCTGTACCAATGGCCGCACGGGTATCCAATAAACTGGGATTAGAAGCGGATCCCCATAATTTCTTACTGATGCATGCGATGGGCCCCAACGTCGCTGGCGTCATCGGCTCTGCTGTTGCGGCTGGGATTATGATTAACTACGTCGCTGGCGGGTAATTATTCAGCAAAACTGTCGACGCGTTTTGTCGTCGCCACGATATTACTGACACCGTTCGTGACACAAGCTTGATCGTTGAATGGTAATCGGGTGGTGACAACCGCTTGCCACTTTCCGTCCACAACGGCTCCATCGATAAAGGTTGCCAACTTCACCTGCGCTTGCTCTACTTGAGCAAGATAGTGCTGTTTACTCATGCCGGGCTTGATTTGTTGGCAAAATTTATCGACTTTATCTATATCCCAGATGTTTAAAATCGGTAAAACTATCGCCATTATAATCGCTAGCTGAATGATATTCACCAACAGTTTCATTAGCCTACTCCACTCGTTTCATATTGCAGTACATGCCATCAACACAGTTTGAACGCTGTGTACTGTCGCTCGTCATGCTATCGTTGTGCTGGCTTACGCTTTTTTGTCCAACAACGCAGCGAGATCCGCAAAAGGGTTGTGCGTGGCTTTAGTTTCCGTCTTGTCAGCGCTACCACCATAACGGACTTGTTCGATATAACGTGAATGCTCATTATCATGGCAATACACGCACAGTAACTCCCAATTACTTCCATCGGCGGGGTTGTTATCATGATTGTGGTCACGATGGTGAACCGTCAATTCTTGCAAATTGGCCTGACTAAACTCTCTGGAGCAACGGCCACACACCCAAGGGTACATTTTTAAGGCCCGCTCACGATAAGTGTGCTCGCGTTCTGCTTGATATTTTTTTGCTTGAGCGACGATATCGTCTAAGCGTTTGTTTTTATCTGTGTCCACTGACAATCACCCTTATTTCTTCTTTCATGAATACACACTATAATTCAATACTAGCCTTTGATCGTCAAGCTCTCCTTTTTGTTTTATTTAGGTTCTTAATATGTCCCAAACCGCAGTCGCTGTTGTGCTAAAACAATCCCCAACTGAACTTTATAAAATTCTCAAATTCGAGGGTTTGACTGCCAGCGGGGCAGAAGCCAAACAAGCCATCGCTGACGGCCTTGTGTTGGTGAATGGCGATATAGAAACCCGAAAACGTAAAAAAATTGTGGCCGGCGACCAAATTCAATACCTCGATACCTTGTTGACTATTCGTTAGCATTTAATTTTGACGCCACTTACACCCGCCTTTGTCGTCAAGACGACCCTACTCACTGCACTAGCATTGATTGCTTTTGCTGCAAACTCAATATTATGTCGTTACGCTTTAGAACATAATCAGATCGATGCCGCTAGCTTTACTAACCTTCGCCTATTGTCTGGTGCATTGATGTTGGCTTTGATTATTTCCCTACACCGTCAACCAAGCCACAGTCGCTCTAAGGGCAGTTGGTTCGCGGGTTTTATGTTATTTAGTTATGCTTGTGCGTTTTCCTTTGCCTACCTAGAACTCGGCGCAGCAATGGGTGCCTTGATTTTATTTGGTACAGTTCAAGTGACGATGGTGCTACACAATGTGTATACAGGCAACCAACTTCACACAAGCGAGTGGTTAGGACTTGGACTCGCTTTTGTTGGCTTTGTCTACCTACTACTTCCTGGATTAACGGCACCCCCGCTAACTGGCTTTATTGTCATGGCTTTATCGGGTATCTCATGGGCAGCTTATACGCTTAAAGGTCGGCAATCATCCCAAGCCTTGATGGATACTGCTTATAATTTTATAAAGACGTTACCATTCGTCGCCATTCTGACCGTACTCAGTTATCAAAATGCCATTGTTTCTTATCAAGGTATCGTACTGGCCATCCTCGCTGGCGCCATCACCTCGGCACTCGGCTACATCATTTGGTATCGCGCCCTAAGTGGATTAAGTTCAACACAGGCTGCTGTCGTGCAATTATTCGTGCCGGTGATTACGGCAGTAGCTAGTGTATTTCTTTTGTCCGAGGCGATTACTGTCAGGCTGACGGTTGCCAGTACGCTCATCTTAGGCGGGGTTTTATTGGTGATTTTGGGCCGTTATTACTTTGTGAGTTTGCGGCTAAAATAAAGACTAAGCTGCCCATAAATGGCCCGTTTTAACCCATAATAGCGTGTCTCGTTCAGTATAAGGTGTATGCTGGCTCAAATGCGGGCTCCGAATCCACGTTCCCTCTGAATAGTCGCCCAATTCATCTTTAAACCCACCCGATAAAACCAACACCTCTTCCCCGCCAATATGTTGATGGGTAGGAAGTTGTAGCTGGGCAGGCCATTTCACTAACGCGACCTGTTCTAGCTCAAAAGAATGTAAAGGCAGCACTTTCACGCCGTCAGCATTTTCTTGCCAAACCGCTTGATGGCTATCTATCACGAATTGCGCCAGGTCATGTTCTGCAAACTGATGTAACTTCACAAATAGGGTGCATCCCTCAACACTATACGGCGCATGACCACTTCCAGGTGGGTTTCGAATATAACTTCCCGCCGGGTAATCTCCAGTTTCATCTGAAAATACCCCCGCTAGGACTAAAATTTCCTCGCCTAACGGGTGTGGATGATGGTTAAATTTTGCGCCTTTGGCATAGCGTACGATACTGGTTGCATGACCAGTTTCTTGCTGCTCTCTCGCTAAGGGTTTACGACTGACCCCTTCTGCAGGGCTCCCTGTCCACGCCATTTTGTGGGTATCAATAACAACGCGTTTAAAAAAGTCGGTGTTCAACATTTTGATGTTAACTCTTTGATTAAAGGGTGTTTAAACGTTCATAACCTAATTATTTTTTGATAATATAGGACCAAAACTGGATTCATCATCCCAGAAAGGTAACTGAGTTGTTATAATAGCTATTTTCAAAAACAGATAAATAGGAATCACTGATGGCTAAAGCAGCAGCAAGACATATTTTAGTAGATAGCGAAGAAATGTGCATAGAACTTAAAAAAGAAATCGAGCAAGGCGCTGACTTTGCCGACGTTGCAAAAGAAAATTCTTCTTGCCCCTCTAGTGCACAGGGCGGTGACTTGGGCGAGTTTGGTCCAGGTATGATGGTACCAGAATTTGATAAAGTGGTCTTTTCAGCCCCAATCAATACGGTTCAAGGCCCAGTACAAACTCAATTCGGGTATCATTTATTAGAAGTGACTCACCGCGAAGACTAGGTCAAAAATGTGTTAAGTCTAAAAGCCCTATCATGATTGATGGGGCCTTTTTTTGGCTCATTAATCGTCAACTAAACGGTAATTCGGTAAAAAAGCCAACAATTGCTTACCGTATGCTTTAGTCAATAAGCGTCGGTCCAAAATCGTAATTCGACCCGAATCCGTTTCTTTACGTAATAGTCGCCCACATGCTTGAATCAACTTCATACTGACTGCAGGCAACGACAAACTAATAAATGGCTGACCGCCGCTACGTAACACCCATTCTTGTTTCGCTTGTTCTATTGGCCTCGTGAAAACGGGAAAAGGTAACTTGGTTATCACCACATGGCTACATAAATTCCCCGGCAGATCGACACCTTCGGCAAACCGATCCATGCCAAAAATAATACTGCCTTCTCCCCGTTCAATTCGCTTACTATGCGCCAACACCATTTGTTTTGGCGATAAATTATCGCCTTGTAATAAGATTAGCTCACCAAATAACACTTGTAATTGTTGATAGACAAAATCCATCACCCGTTTTGAGGTGAACAACACTAAGGTCGCTTCGTTTTTATCTATCACTCGGCGTAATTGCTGAACTACCTCGTGTTGCCAATCTGTATTCTTTTCATTCGGCAAAGCGGTCATTTTGGGTAACGACAAGGTCGCCTGTTGTTGATAGTCGAATGGCGACGTCACAGCTAAAAAGTGTTGTTCACTAAAACGCCTTAAACCACAATCACTTCTAAAGCGCCTAAATAAGCCCATACCGCGCAAGGTGGCTGATGTCAGCACGATGCCAAAAGCCCTATTCCAGAGACTTTTTTCTAAAAAGTAGGCCGCAGACATCGGGCCGGCATGAATCACAAACGTCATCGCTTTGGCAAATGGCTCATACGACAACCAGCGGACATTCGGCGGTCTATTTTCAACATCCGGTTCCAAAAACAAGCCCATAAAATCGATCACATACCCAAAAATATTCTGCACTGTCCCGACTTGTGGTAATAATGCTTCGGCCACATTATTCGGCACTTCTTTGGTTTCTAAGCCATCTTTTAACCATTTGGCAAATACCGCATAATGTTTATATATCGTATTGGCGCGTTGAAACAAACTTTGACACGGTGCTAACAACGCCATTACTAATGGGCTTTGCCAATAAACCCGTGGCTCGCTCAGTTTGCCAGTCATCACATCGTTAGCAAGTTGGTCACTTTCCAATAAGGTTTCCAATTGTTGTAACAGGGTGATGACTGCCGGTAAATCACGCCGTAATTCTGACAGCATATAGCCAAAATCGTGTTGCCTAAAAGCCAATACTTTCGGTATCTTTTTTAACACGCTGTCAGCGGTTTCGGTCGTTTGATAGATTTGAGCAAAATTTAAGGCTTTTGCAGCATGATCTAACGCTTTTTGTGGCAAATTATGCGCCTCGTCGAAAACAAAAAGCACCTCTTCCGGGTTAGGCAAGACCAACCCGCCACCCAAATCAGCATCACTCAAAACCAAGTCGTGATTGGCGACAATAATATTCGCACTCAGCATCTCTTTACGAACCAAATAATAAGGACAACGTAAATAATGTGAACAGTTTTTTCCCGCACAACCTTCGGAATCAGTCGAGATATCATGCCAAAGTATGGCATCAATACTGCCCTTATAGCTATCTCGGTCGCCGTCCCAAGCGACTGTATCCCATTGCTGATATAGTGTTTCGGCTAACTGCTGTCGCTTAGCCTGCTGATGCCTATTATCTAGCGCTAATGATAATTCCTGCTGACTAGCATCCACTCTCACCCTAGAAAGTTTACTCGGGCAAAGGTAGCGCCTTCGCCCTTTTGCTTGGACAAACTTTAACGGCCGCTCACTGGCTTGTCGAAATTGCGGCAAATCTTTTTGCAATAATTGTTGTTGCAAATTAACCGTGGCCGTGCTGATGACCAACATTTTTTTATGCTCAAGGGCGATATCAATTACCCCGGCAAGATACGCCAAGGTTTTACCCACGCCTGTCGGCGCCTCTACGACCGCCATCCTTTGATGCGGTATGCCATTAAGGCGCTCAGCGATAAACGTACTCATTTGTATCTGCTGAGGTCGCGGTTTGAAATCGGGCACCGCTTGCGCGATGCGTTGGAATAACGTCTCGACCAAGTTAAGGCGCTTGTACTTGGTTGTCTAACGGATGTCCTGTGATGAAGTTGCGTATATTTGACACGGTAGCTGCCGAAATATGAGTGAGGGCATCTTCGGTGAAATATGCTTGATGACCTGTAATCATCACATTCGGTAAGGTGATCAATCGCTGCAACACATCATCTTGGATAATTTCTGAAGAATGATCTTCAAAGAATAAGCTACCTTCTTCTTCATAGACATCAATCCCTAAATAAGCGATGTGATGCGCCTTTAACGCCGCCAGCACAGCGCGTGTATCGACTAAGCCGCCTCGGCTAGTATTAATCAGCATCACGCCTTTTTTCATTTTGGCGACGGTTTCTGCATTTATAATATGTTCCGTGCTGTCTACCAAAGGACAATGCAGACTAATAATATCGGACTCAGCAAACAGCGTCTCTTCCGTCACGGACTGAAAACCCAGAGCCTGACAGCGCGCGGCATTGTAGGGGTCAGCCACGATAATGTCGCAACCGAAGGCTTGCAAGCGGCTACCGACTAATTGTCCTATCTTGCCCCCGCCAATAATACCGACAGTTTTTTGATGAAAATCAAATCCCAATAAGCCGTCTAAGGAAAAATTACCATCGCGGACACGGTTATATGCTCGAGGCAACTTTCGACTTAATGCCAACATTAGCGCGATCGTATATTCTGCTACGGCATAAGGTGAATAAGCTGGTACATTAACGACCGTCATGCCTAACTCTTGTGCCGCGCCCAAGTCGACATGGTTAAAACCCGCACTTCGCAACGCTATCATTTCAGTGCCACCACGCGCTAACCGTGCCAGTGTTTCTTTGCTTAAATCATCGTTCACAAAGGCACTGACCACCTTATAATGTTTGGCTACCCGAGCACTTTCAGCATTGAGAATAAAATCAAAATAGTTAAACTCAATATCCGTACCCGCAGCAGCCTTTGTTAAAAAAGCTTGGTCGTAGGGCTTGGCACTGAATACGGCTACTTGCGTCATTTTATTCATCATTCGGGTAAAGGCATTTCATTTTTCCAATCCTTAATCAGGAATTCAATCACTTTCTGCTTGTTCGCCTTATCTAGTTAATTATGGAGGTTAAGATAAGACTGGCTGTTAAATTGCATTATACGCAAGTCTTAACATTTAAGCCGGAAACAGATCTTCGACAATAAATTGTAAATTACGTTGGCTGCGATATTCATTGACACTTAAGCGGTAACGTAAACTGACCTTGCAGCCAACCACTAACCAGTCGGCTTGCGTCTGTCCAAATGCCATCGCTACTACGGTTCGGTCATCCGCCAACCGTAGTGTGAGTCTTAAATGGTTTTGCTGTTGCCCCACTAAGCGGACATTATCGACATCAAATTTGCCATGAAAATACGGTTCAGGAAACCCTTGCCCCCAAGGCGCTACCATCGGTATTTGTTCTGCTAAGTTTAAAGTGGTGTCGTGGCAGGCTAGCTCACCGTCAGATAACCTTTCTTTATCTAAAGCGTCAGGGGTGATACTCAGCGCTATGGCTTTATGAAAGTAACGTTCAAATTCCCTCAAATGTTCAGCTTGAATCGTCACACCAGCGGCCATGGCATGACCACCAAAATGACTCAATATTGTCGGCGCCATGCTAGCAACTAGGGCCAAGACATCACGAATATGCACCCCCGGAATTGACCTCGCCGATCCCTTAACCTCCCCGACATTACCAGGCGCAAACACAATCACCGGACGATGGTGGCGCTCTTTGATCCGTGATGCTAATAACCCCACCACGCCTTGATGCCAGTTTTCATTGTATAAACAATAAGCCTGTGGCGGCTCAAGCTCATCAAGTGCCATCGCCGCCAGCATCGTTGCGGCATCTTCTTGCATTGTTTGTTCAACTTCTCGCCGTTGCACGTTAATATCATCTAGCGCTGTCGCCATGGCTAAGGCATCGGTCTGACTATCCGTCAGCAGCGTTTCTATTCCTAACCCCATATCTTCCAGCCGACCCGCCGCATTCAAGCGTGGGGCAATCGCAAAGCCCATATCACTACTTGCCAATGTCGATGCCTCTTTGCCTGCAACCTGCATTAGCGCCTTTAACCCTGTCGAGGCTTTACCTGCACGGATTCTCGCCAAGCCCAAGGCCACCCAAGTGCGATTAAGCCGATCTAACTTCACCACATCGGCCACGGTGCCAAGTGCCACTAAATCCATTAAGCGCATTAAATTCGGCTCAGTAATACCATGGTGTGCAAACCAGTTTTGTTGACGTAATGCCTGTCGTAAGCCTAATAACAGATAGAAACATACGCCAACGCCAGCCAAATTCTTACTTGGAAACGTATCTCCATGTTGGTTGGGGTTAATAATCGCATCGGCTTCGGGTAAGACTTCACTTGGCAAATGATGATCGGTAATAATTACTTTCATACCACGTTGTTTTGCTGCTGCCACGCCTGCGATACTGGCGATACCATTATCGACGGTAATTAATAAATTCGGTTGCGAATCAACGGGGATCTCATTTAATAATGCTGGGGTTAAACCATAACCATGCGTGAAACGATTTGGCACAATATAATCTAGCTCGTTTGCCCCCATTGCACGCAAGCCTCGAATAGCGACGGCGCAACTGGTCGCGCCATCGGTATCAAAATCCGCCACGATCATAATCTTCCAATGGTTCGTGAGCGCTTCAACTAACACGTCACACGCAGTTGACATCCCTAATAACTCGCCCGGTTTAGGCAGTTCTGTAAGTTCATATCGTAATTGATCTGCTGCCAAGATACCCCGTGCAGCAAGGATTTTTCGTATCGGGTCAGGCCAATCATCAGGTAGTTGTTGCCAACCCGTTGGCGATCTTTCCGTAAAGGGTTGCGCTAATGTCATCTCCAAAACTGCCAACGACGCAACGGCGTCAGATGATATTGCCCAAACTCTGGGATTTGTAAGGTCAGTTGATTAATCCTGTTTGTTGACAGCTGCTGCCACAATGGTTCAAAGACCGTTTTATCTAAAACTTGCAACTGCGTTTGCCAGTCGGCTTCGGTATTCAAGGGTGTCAATAAGCCTAGATGGCGTCCTTTAGTAAAAGATGACAACCTATCTTCAAGCAGATGAACAGCTTGGTGGCCACTCGCTTCGACTAGTTTCGTTAATAGCGGCGACTGCCCCCATATCGTCGCCCAGTGATGGCCCTTTGGCGTAAAGTCCCCCTGCCCCCAGAACCAAACACTATTGATCGGCAATTGTTTATTCGCGATACGGCGTGCATTGACGTCCGCATTATACAGTTGCATCTGAATTTCATTCCATAATCGATGCCATTGCCGTTTATCTTGCCCTGATGGCAGATAGGTCTCAACAGCCTTACCTTCCACGTCATCAAGCGCTGAAAAGTCGATATTACTAGGTTGTGACAGCTGTAGTGTCCAACTTTTAACAGCGTGCTGTTTTAGTATTCCAACCTCCTCTAGTAAGGGTTGCACTTCCGCTATCAATTCAACACTCTCTTGTTCGGTCAAAGCTAAATCTTGTGAAAATAACAATAAGCGATCTCGATCAGCATGGATATAACAGGGATCGACTTTGAGGGAAAGCGCAGCGCCTTGTTGTGACTCCAATGCAGCCATCGGCAGATCCGTTCCTATTTGTGGCTGTTGACTAAAATGATTGAACAAACAGCGACTTAACCCCTGTTCTAACGGGGTCAACTTTGCTTTACCCAATAGCTTACTAAGAGAACTCGGTATGGCGTCTTGATTGATTGCCTGGCCCACAATCGCGGCCATGCCAGGCATCACAAGGGTAACTTCAGTTTTGGCTGTCATGGAGTACTTGTCGCACAAAGGGAATGGTCAACCGACGCTGTGCGGCCATAGAAGCCTTGTCTAGTCTCTGCAGCATACGCATTAGAATAGTAATATCGCGACTGTGATGGCGTAATAAATATTGCGCAACGTCATTTGACATTTCTAAACCACGCGCTTGTGATTGCACCATCATCACTTTTTCCTTTGCATTGTCATTCAAGGTATCTAGTTGGTATATCAGCCCTGTTGCCATTCGTGAACGTAAGTCGGCTAGCGTCAGCTTCAAGGCGACGGGGTTATCTCTGGAAGCTACCAACAGTTGGCAGCCAGATTGTTGTGAGCGGTTAAAACAATGAAATAATGCTTCCTCCCATTCCGTAACACCCGCAATGGCTTCAAACTCATCAAGACATAACAAGTCTAATTCCTCGACCCCTTGGAGCACCGCCGGTGACGCTGTTTTGACCAAGTCGGCCAAGGGTAAATACAGCATCTTTTTATGATTGATTTGGGCTTGTTCTGCAATCGCTAAGGCCAGATGGGTTTTTCCTGAACCATAGTCACCCCAAAGAAATAAAAAAGGGGGCTCTTTTTCTTGGCAAAATGACATCACCGCGCTATGTAATTCTGCCTGAACAAAATAAAAATTATTTAGTTGATACAGTTCGGGAGGGGTTAAATGTAATGGTATTTGAGTTGCTGTAGACATCAGTCGCGCTTCGTTGGAGCATAGAGATCGCTATCTATATAGCGTTGATGGGTATGACGTAATAACACCATAATTACTGCAGCGACAGGTAAGGCTAGCAACACGCCCATAAAACCAAACAACTGCGCGCCCGCCATCACTGAAAATAATACCGCTACCGGATGTAAACCTATACGTTCACCGACAAATCGCGGTGTGAGTACTATGCCTTCAAGCAACTGCGCAAAGCCAAACACCCCGGCAACCATCAACACCGGCAGCCAATCGTGAAACTGAAAATAAGCCGCGACACCCGACAAGCCTATACCCACAATCAAGCCTAAATACGGCACAAAACTGACGACGCCTGCTACCACACCTAGCAATAGCGCGAGCTCCAATCCGATGGCGGTCAAACCAATCGTGTAAATAATGGCCAAGGCAAGCATGACCATCAGTTGCCCTCGAAGAAATGCTGACAACATCTCATCACACTCTAATGATAAATCGATAATTTGCTTGGCATAACGCCGGGGTAATAACTCTCGAAACCGCAATACAATATCATCCCAGTCTCGTAGTAAATAAAATGTCAGCACTGGCACGAGTATCAGGTTGGCCAACCATTGTAAAAGTGCTAAACCAGAGCTCGTCATATAACGGAACACGCTGGCCGCAACCTGGCTGACATTGGTCCAATATTCGACAAACGTCTGTTTAATACTGCTGAAATCAAATATTTCGACTGGAAACCCTAAAGCGGCTAACCAAGGGATTGTTGTCGATTGAAATATCGACAAATACTCAGGTAAGCGCTTAAACAGCGCACCGACTTGTGCGGTCAATAAGGGCAACAATACTAATACTAGTAAAAAACCAACCAACAACAAGACCGCATAGACAATCGATACCGAGACGCTTCTCGACAATTTACGTGCTTCCAAGCTATCCACGATAGGATCACCTAAATACGCAAATAAAGCAGCAATAAAAAAAGGCATCAACACGGGAGACAGTAAGTAGCATAACCAACCAACCGTCAATGTCGTGACGATCAGAAAAATTTTATGTTCATCGGTCATCCCTTGTTCTTGTGTAGCTGCCATGCTCGCCGCCCCCATACAATCATATATTCAGCGCCGCTGATTATCACACTAAGTACGACTAAAGACACCCCTATTTCTATCCAACGATGAAGAGCAAGGTCGGCATAATGTTGCACAATGATCGTAAACACTAAAAGGATTTGTAGCAGCGTGTTTATTTTACTGCTCCACAATGGCAACAATTTGAATTTGCCGAATAAGTAATGATACGCCACTCCGCCCGTCACAATCATGATATCGCGACCGAACACCAACCATAATAACCAGTGAGGTATCAGCCCTAACCAGGTCAAGGTAGCAAAGCTCGCCACAAGCAATAACTTATCGGCTAAAGGATCCAAAATAGACCCCAAGCGAGATTCCCAGTGGTAATGTTTGGCTAAAAAACCATCTAAAGCATCCGATATGCCCGCTATCGCAAATAACACCATCGCTAGGCCAAATTGATAATTCAATAATGCCGACACCACGGGAATCACCAAAAGAATGCGGATAATCGAAATTAAGTTAGGGATATCTTCGCGTTTCAAGCTGTCACCTTACGCCGTGAGCGTCGCGCTTTGTTATAGCCAGTCATTAGCTCAACACCGCTCACTCGCAATGATTCACGCTGCGCATTGTAGACAAGAATCGTCAAGATGCGACGTAAGCCAAGCGAAATTAGAATGAAAAAAAATCTAGACATTATGGTATTCTATCACGCTGTTTTTTGTAGGCGTAAATGCCAACCTTTTTTCTTCAGGAACCGCAGATGACTCAACCTTTTGACCCGAAATCTTCGCCTCTTAGTTACCGTGATGCCGGTGTTGATATTGAGGCAGGCAATGCCTTGGTTGATCGTATCAAACCGCTAGCGGCAAGTACACGCCGGCCTGGTGTGATGGCTGGGCTAGGTGGCTTTGGTGGTCTCTTCGAATTGCCCGTTGATCGTTACAAACACCCCATCCTTGTGTCTGGTACCGATGGTGTCGGTACCAAACTCCGACTCGCGATTGAATCTGGTATTCACGATACGATTGGCATTGACTTGGTCGCCATGTGCGTCAACGATATTATTGTATTGGGTGCCGAACCGCTGTTTTTCTTAGATTATTACGCCACCAGTAAACTAGATATTGAAGTTGCAAGCGCTGTTGTCGCAGGTATCGCTGAAGGTTGTACACAATCTGGCGCTGCGTTAATAGGTGGCGAAACAGCTGAAATGCCGAGTATGTATGAAGATGGTGATTATGATTTGGCTGGATTCTGTGTCGGCGTCGTTGAGAAAGACAATGTCATTGATGGCAGCCAAGTTCAGGTTGGGGATACCTTAATAGGTCTCGCTTCATCAGGCCCACACTCCAATGGTTATTCATTGATTCGTAAAGTGCTTGAACGTAGCGATGACACGATGGCAACGCCTTTTGGCAACAGCACCTTGGGCGAACAGTTATTGGCGCCAACGAAAATTTATGTCAAGTCACTATTGGCACTACATCAACATATTAATATTCACGCCCTGTCACATATCACTGGTGGCGGTTTGTTAGAAAATATCCCACGTGTTTTGCCGAGCCATGTTGATGCGGTGATTGATGCCGCTAGCTGGCAACGCCCCGCTATTTTCGATTGGCTACAAGAACAAGGCAATATTATTGATGAAGAAATGTACCGAACTTTCAATAATGGTATCGGCATGGTGGTCTGTGTTGCCGAGGCGGATGTTAAACAAACCCTGCAACATTTAAGCAACGCTAGCGAAACGGCTTCGGTGATCGGACATATCGTGCGTTCAGATAATGTCGCGCCACGCGTTATTATTCAATAAGCTTCTATGAGTCAAGCTCAACAAAAAGCCAAACTACTCGTCCTGATTTCAGGTCGTGGTAGCAATATGGTGTCCATTATTAATGCCATTGAACAAGGCGACTTACCCGCAGAGATTGTCGCTGTCATTAGTAATCGCCCTGATGCCGCGGGACTTGATTTAGCCCAACAAGCGGGTATAAATACCGCTGTCGTCGACCACACCCAGTTCGATAGCCGTGAACAATTTGACCAATATTTGTCCCAAACTATCGACAGTTATACGCCAGACTTGGTGATCTTAGCGGGCTTTATGCGTATTCTGACGGCAGAGTTTGTCGCGCATTATGCTAATAAATTACTGAATATTCACCCGTCCTTACTCCCTAAGTTTAAAGGTTTACATACCCATCAACGCGCTATCGATGCGCAAGAGACTGAACATGGCGCTACTGTGCATTTTGTGACCGCTGAACTTGATGATGGACCGATTGTCCTACAAGCACGTGTGCCTGTGTATGACAATGATGATGCCGACCTTTTGGCCAAACGGGTATTAAAACAAGAACATCAGCTCTACCCTGATGCCATCAGGAAAATTATTACCGAACGAACCTTTTAACGGCCATAACCCGATGCGTAGAATAGCTATTTTAATATTGTTTATCCTACCTTCAGCCAGCCTGCTCGCTGACACGATACCTGATTTCTCAGCTAACTACGCCATTAAACTCAATGGCATTCAAGCCGGTGAGCTTAAACGTAGCCTAGTCAGTAATTCTGACGGTAGTCGTTTATTTAAGTCTGAAACAAAAGCCAAAGGTGTCTTTGCTTTTTTCAAGCCCGAAGTGATCGTCGAGACCAGCCTATGGTCCAGCGATGCGCAAAAAATTAAACCCATCGCTTATCGCTACAGCCGCACTGGCGGTAAAAAAGACAAAACCCTCCTACTCGATTTTGACTGGTCGACAAAGCAGCTTCACATCGACGATAAGCAACAGCCGTGGTCTTTGACACTAAAAGATGACACCTTAGACAAGTTACTCTATCAGCTTGCGCTGATGTCAGATCTGGCCGAACAACAAGAACAATTCCACTATCACATTGCCGATGGCGGAAAAATAAAACAATACTTAATTAGCAAAGTAAGTCGAGAAGTCATCTCTACCCCCCTTGGGAAAATCGAAGCGCTGAAACTGACCCGCGAACGTAGCCGACCCAAAGACCGCAAAACCACCCTATGGTGCGCGCCAGCCTTAAACTATCTCCCAGTGAAACTGGAGCATATTGAAAAAGATGGCACTTTGTTCACCGCCACATTACGTCGTTTAAACGGCATCGACAGTGCTGGTGCTTTTAACGCCCGCCATTCCTCTACCGCTATCGAATAAATACGCCTGTTATGAGCAAAAAACAATTTACTATTCTGAACGAAACCACCCCCTACAAAGGTTTTTTTAGTTTAAAAAAATTCGAGTTAAAACATACTTTATATCAAGGAGGTTGGAGCCAACCCATTACCCGTGAGTTATTTCACCGGGGCAATTGTGTTGCCGTCCTACTCTATGATCCTAAGCGTGATGAAGTTGTGTTGATCGAACAGTTCCGAATGGGTGCAATACAACTGTCTGCTGACCAAGCATGGTTGATTGAAATTGTTGCTGGTGCGATTGAGCAAGGTGAAACTGCTGAAGACGTCGCCCACCGTGAGTCACTGGAAGAAGCCAACTGTCAGATTGAAAAACTGATCAAAATCAATGATTTCTTCACCTCCCCTGGTGGGACATCAGAGTTGCTGACATTATATTGCGGTAAGGTCGATACCAGCGAGGTCGGCGGTGTCCACGGTTTGGACCATGAAGATGAAGATATTGCGGTGTCGACAATGAAATTTGACGATGCTTATCAATTACTGCTCGATGGCAAAATCTTATCCGCCATTCCCATTATTGCATTGCAATGGCTTTATATTAATCGCAGCCAATTAAGACACGATTGGCAACAGGTTTAACACCGGAGCCAATGCGCATCACCTCCATTGTTGCAAGCATTGTTCAGCTGCTTTTTTTTAAGCAGCTGAACAAGCTAAACACTCTTTAAGAGGCAATCTCAACCCCTGCCCATTCTGTGATGAAATCATCGAGATAATCTGCAACGACACTGGGTTGATCTTCTGGCACATAATGGCCTGCGTTATCAATCACCTGGAAACGTGTGGGTCCAGCAATCGCTTTTTTCAACCGTTTACCGGCCTCAACCGGCATAAATGCATCATATTTACCCCAACAGACCAATGTCGGACAGGTTATTTTTGAATGGTCCACATTCATCGTTTCATCATTCGTGGGATCATTACACACTCTGATTAACGATTTAAAACCGTGAAAACCCGGGCCACGGCCCCAGAATTGTAAATAGTTATGTTTAACGTTTTGATCACTAAAAGCCACTTTTTCATGACTTCCTGTACGTAACAGGCCTGCAAAACCGGCTGCCGCTTGTCCCATAGCGGCACCTAAGACAGCGTCATCATCGACTTTATCTAATGGCGCAAAGGCTTCAACCTCAAGCACAGGCCAATAGTCGAATGAAACACAATTGAATAATGCTAATCGTGAAATATAGTCCCCGTATTTCGCTGCAAAGATTTGACAAACACCACCACCATGATCATGTCCGACAAGAATCACTTTACCTTTCAGATCTAATGCTTCAATAACCCCTTTTATTGCTTCTGCCTGATTAGTCAATGTGTGTTTAAAATCGTTAAGCGGCATATCTGACTGACCATAACCGACCATATCCATCGCCAGTGTACGATAGTTATCTTTAAGGTGGGCCTGTACATGACGCCACAATCTCGCATTAGTTGGAATACCGTGAACAAATAGAATCGTAGTATCGCCGGATCCCGCTTCTTCGATATTAATATTTAATTTTAAGCCATCGATGGTGATTTCTTGCTTCATTATGGTTTCCCTAGTTGATTAATCGAGTATTGTTAAAAATTGTGTCACAAGTGTCTTGAGCTTATCTGGACTCATCCCTGATTTGCTCATAACAAATAAACCTTGTGCATTGTTCAGTAGTTGCGTTGCCATTAATTTTGCATTTTTTGATGTATCAATCTCTGTCAAGTCTTGTGCACGAATGATCGCTTTGTAAAAAACATCTTCCATGTATTCCAACGTTTTTTTGGTTTGATTTTTGACTTCTTGATCTGACAGGCCTAGCTCTGTCAATGAGTTCGTCACAAAACAACCATCTATCACATTGGCATTATCGATATCTTTTATTCGTTGATAAAAATAGTCTTTGATAGCCTTTTTCGGTGAAGGTGCCGTTAATAAATTGGTAAAGTTTTTTACAATAACTTGTTGATGATAACGTTCTAATGACAACAAAAATAAACTGTGCTTATTGCCAAAAGTATCGTACAAGCTTTGTCTTTTGATGCCCATTTGAACTTCTAAAGCCGGTATCGATGTAGCTTCATATCCTTTGGACCAAAATAGTTGTACTGCTTTATCGAGCACCCGATCTATATCAAAAGCTTTGGTTCTCATTGCGTATCCAAGTGGTTAGTAAAATTCTTTACTGGAAAGACCTGTCAAATATAATCCATATCTGACAGATCAGTCAAGTATAAAGTTAAAGACAATAACGGTTCAGTCTCACCTATCATCCTGATGGGTGTAAAAACGAAAGTGTGCATTTAATCAGGCTATGCGTGCCATGAAAAATGGCCCTCAATGAATATATCAGTAAGCACAAAACAACATTAGAAATGAAAACCTAGTGCACGATCTTTAAATTCAGATACACTACAATTCTGGTATGTTAAATAGTCGATATTAAGGATGATAACGATGGGACTTGTTCACAAAGTTATATTAACCAGTGTGTTGTTTACGGGGTCTATCGCAACCTATTTTGCGTATTCTTTTAGTGAGAATTTAGCGACAATAGATGCAAAACAAGAATTTAATACCGCCTCCACTACCCGAATCAACAAAATAAAAGAAAAGCTAAGAGATTCACAAGGCGTTTTACTGGCATTCAAGGCATTTTTTGACTCATCTGATGATGTCACTGAAGATGATTTTGCCAATTTTGCTGCTGTGCTCACACAAGGTCGTCCACAACTATCTGTGCTAGCTTGGCTCGAGCAAACGTCCCCAAACGACTCCCCTCGATGGCAAAGCGAGAAGGTGCACTACCCGCTTCGCTATAGCTATTCATACGATGACAATACGCTAGATTCTTTTATTGACTCAGAACAGCTACTGTCTAAGCATATTCCTCAGGACGACACTGACTTAATCACAATGAAGGTCCTAGCGTTAGAATCTAATCATAGACTGCTCATACTTTCTTTACCCATCTTGGCGAAAAACGAGCCAAACCGAAATCTAAACAACAATTACCCTGCCGGCTATCTCGTCATGGCTGTTGACCTGTCTCATCTCATTATAGACTCAGTCAAAATCTTGCCTATAGAACCCATCATACTGTCAATACAAAGCGATGACCGAACATTAGCCCTTGTGAACCCAAATGGCTTAAGTTTGGCCGTTGACAACTGGCATGAAAACACACATCGTCATGACAACCTAAAAACAACCGAGCGGATACAGGTGACAGACAGTAGGTTAACCATTAACGCATCTTCCAACTTAACCGCTTTTTATCCCCCCAATTATCTGAGCACCTTAGTGCTCGTTGTCGGTAGCTTGATAACATTAGCCCTGACTTATTTTGTTCACTTAACCATCAGACGTCACTTACGAGATCTTGAAGTCATTAACAAGAAAACGGTGGATCTCGATCATGCACAAACGGTGATATTAAAACAGGAAAAACAACTTGCCTCGAATGCGGAAAAAAAACTCCGCATAGACGAAATTCAACAAGCTTTGGTCAAAAATGAGTTTTGTTTATATTATCAACCCAAAGTGAATATGCGGACGGGAAATGTCTTTGGCGTTGAGGCATTAATTCGCTGGCTTCATCCTGAGAAAGGCTTGATCCCACCACTGGACTTTTTACCGTTACTTGATGGAACGGACTTAGAATGCCAAATCGGCGACTGGGTGATTCATCAGGCTTTACACCAACTGGCTCATTGGCATGAACAAGGTATTCAACTTGAAGTCAGCGTCAACATATCATCTCACCATCTTCAAGCAGACAACTTTTTTGATCAACTCAATCATGCTTTACAACAAAATCCAAGCGTAGCATCGAAATCCTTGCAACTAGAAATACTAGAAAGCGCTTCTTTAGGGGATCTTAAAACAATCATCGCCATCATCAAAAAATGCCAAGATAACCTTGGTGTTAGAATCGCGTTAGATGATTTTGGTACCGGTTACTCCTCTTTGACACATCTGAGAAACCTGCCCGTTGACATTATTAAAATTGATAAAAGTTTTACCCAAGACATGCTTGACGACCCAAGTGACTACGCCATTATCGATGGCGTCATTGGCCTAGCTGAAGCCTTTAATCGTGAAGTCGTTGCCGAAGGGGTTGAAGCGACGGCGCATGGTTTAATTTTACTGATAAATCACTGTGAACAAGCACAGGGTTATGGCATTGCCAGACCGATGCCTGCGGATAGCTTTACCGATTGGCTCACCCACTACTCACCAAATCAAGCGTGGTTAAACTGTGGTCAAGAGCACCGGACAATAAAGCAAAGTAAGGTCAAATCATTCAAACTCATCATCACGCAATGGAAAAATAAATTCATAACAAATATTCAATCTCAACCTACTGAAGTCAAGTCATGGCCCATCATGGATCACACATGTTGTCTTTGCAATGATTGGCTCAAACGTACAGAACGAACATCCTTATTTGCACCACACTGGTTAATCAAACTAGCCAGTGCGCATGAAAACCTTCATACGCATGCCCAAGATTTATGGCAGCGATATCAGCAAGAGGGTAAGGCATTTAAAAAAGGCGATTTAACAGAATTACACGCTATTTTTGATGAGATCATGGCCTTATTGGAATTGGAGTCTAAAACCCATCAAATAGGGAATAAGGCTCCTCTGCCGACCCAGCATTGATGACCGTAGATAGGGGTAAAACACGATCATTACTTTGATAACGACGATATCATTTTAATTAGAGAGCCCTCAACTGAGTTATTATAGTGCTATGGGACTCAAAAGCTGATCGCTCTAGGCGTGACTAGCCTGCCTTACTCAATTAGTCAATATGGCTTGTTCTCGGTCTATGCTCGGTATTAAATTAATGTCATGATAAGTTCTAATTTCAGATTCTACTCCAGCCTATTTTTCATTATGCTCGCGCTCCTTGCGACGCTCATATTCATCGACAGAACCATCCTTGCACGCCATTATGCAGCGACGGAAAAACAAGTTAGTGATGAGTTAAGTCAGATCAGCGACAAACTAACCTTCAACCTTTACAGTAATATTCAAGCCATTAAGAGCTTGCCCGTCGTCTTTGCACTCAATCCAAACTTATCACAACAAGCCTTCACCACCGCGGCGAAACACGTATTTAACGACCACCACCAGCTTCGAAACATTGCGGCTGCACCAGACTTCATCATTAAATATATGTATCCCATAGAAGGCAACGAAGCAGCAATAGGTCTGGATTACCGCTCTGTACCTTCACAATTTGATGCCGTCCTCAGAGTAAAAAATGAACGCCAATTAGTGTTGGCCGGGCCTTTGGAATTGGTTCAGGGGGGCATCGCTATCATTTCTAGAACACCTGTTTTTATTGAGGATTCAGCGGGTAAAGAATCTTTTTGGGGCGTCATTTCTGCCGTTATCGATGTTGATGAACTCTACCGACAAAGTGGTATATTCGATGCTGCCTTAACCATTGATATTGCGATCAGAGGAAAAGATTCCTTAGGAAAGTCAGGTGAGGTGTTTTATGGTTCACCCGACTTATTTACGCAACAAAATGTGGGGCACCGTGTTCGCTTACCGGGTGGCTCATGGTATGCCGTGGCAAAACCCAAATTAGGCTGGGAGTATTTACCTAGCCACATTTGGCAACAGCGGTTTTATTTATTCAGCGCCGCCTTACTACTGTTTTTATTGCTGCTTGCGGTTTTAAGGGCATCGATGAAAACCGCCACCGCCAATGATAAATTTCGTACTATCTTTTCTCAGTCACCATTGGGTATTGCCGTCATTGATTCGCTAACAGGCCAGATATACGACGCCAACCCAGCCTATGTACAAATCACTGGTCGTTCAGTCGAAACGCTACAAAATTTAACTTGGATGCAAATAACCCATCCCGACGACGTACAAGAAGACGCAGACAATATGGCGCAAATGAATGCAGGAGAAACAGCCGGATTTATCATGCAAAAGCGTTATATTCAACCTAATGGCAGTATTCGGTGGATTAATATGACGATTGCCCCGATGCACGTTGAAGACACTAGAAAACCGCGTCATTTATGCATGACCGAGGATATCTCTGACCGAAAAGTAGCCGAAGATCAGCTCAAATACATGGCTAATTATGACGTACTGACACAGCTGCCGAATCGCGTCTTGTTTGCTGATCGCTTTAGCCTCGCCGTTGCACACACCAAGCGTACTAACAGTATGCTGGCCATCTGCTTTCTCGATTTAGATAATTTTAAACCCGTCAACGATCTCTATGGTCATGAAGCCGGTGATCAGATGTTGATTGAAATCGCTAAGCGGATTAAACGTAGTATTCGAGAAGATGACACTGTTTCACGCCAGGGCGGAGATGAGTTTGCCTTATTACTGAGTGATATTGACAGTTATGAGCAATGTGAGCAGGCCATACAACGCATACACAGTATGCTTTCTTTACCTTATGCTATCGGTGACACTCCCTATACGATTACGGCGTCGATTGGCGCTACGCTATACCCTGATGATGATGCAGATATTGATACCCTGCTACGGCACGCAGACCAAGCGATGTATCAGGCTAAATTGACAGGTAAGAATAATTATCAGCTGTTTAATGCAGAGAACGACCAACGCACTATTCGAAAACATCATCAATTAGAAGAACTTGAGCATGCCTTAACGCAGCAACAGTTTCAATTGTATTATCAACCTAAGGTCAATATGGCCACCGGTAAAGTGTTTGGCGTTGAAGCTCTTATTCGATGGAACCATCCTGAAAAAGGACTTATTCAACCATTAGACTTCTTACCTGTACTTGAAGGCACCACCTTGGAAATAAGAGTCGGCAATTGGGTTGTCAATGAAGCTCTAGCCCAACTTAATCGTTGGTTGGCGCAAGGTATTCGCCTAGAAGTCAGTGTTAATATCTCGTCTCACCACTTACTCTCAAACACCTTCATTGACCAACTTGAGGCTAGCCTTGCTCAATACCCTTCTATTAATTCACAATATCTCCAACTTGAAGTATTGGAAAGCTCGGCATTGGGCGATCTCAGTGCGATTAGTGCCATTATTAGATCAAGCCAAAGAACATTGGGTGTTAGGGTTGCTCTCGATGATTTTGGGACCGGGTATTCCTCTTTAACCCATTTAAGAAACCTACCGACCAATACCATCAAAATCGATCGCAGCTTTGTCAGAGACTTGCTAGACGATCCCAGTGATTATTCCATTATCGACGGTATTATTGGTTTGGCAGATTCATTTAACCATGATGTCATTGCTGAAGGCGTTGAAACGACCAATCATGGCTTGATTTTATTGATGATGGGCTGTGAAGAAGCACAAGGCTACAGTATTGCTAAACCCATGTCCGCCGATGTTTTCCCGCAATGGCTACAAGACTATAGCCCGAATCAACAATGGCAACACTATAGCGAAACCCAACATTCCATTAAAGAAAATAAAATCAACCTATTTAACCTGATCTCTGAGCATTGGAAAGAGACGTTCATCAATAACCTCCAATCCTCACCTAACAAGCTCGATCACGGCCCGATTATGAACAGTAAACAATGCCTTTGCGGATCGTGGATACAACGAGCGCGACAAGAGCGCTTGTATTCAATGTTAGAGTTAACACAACTTGATCAGGCACATGAAGCATTACACTCGCTTGCTCAATCCATACACACCCAGTGCCAAGATGGCAATATCAAAGCAGCCCGAGATCATTTACCCGCGTTTGAACTCGCCTTCGACAAGATGAGCAACGCTTTGAGGCGGTGTAAATAAGTGAGTCTTATTATCACAC
The DNA here is from genome assembly GCA_024685995.1 of Piscirickettsiaceae bacterium. Lineage (GTDB taxonomy): Bacteria > Pseudomonadota > Gammaproteobacteria > Nitrosococcales > Methylophagaceae. The sequence continues at coordinate 30,436 of JAIBDY010000009.1, forward strand.
CGACACTCGGCGGCATGCTCATTATGTCAAAACAAATGCTTAACTTGTAGATTCAAACCTGTATTTTCATTGAGGTAGTCAACGACGAGTCTTCGGTGACAATGATGTGGGAGATGTTCACTACACAATAGACAGCTATTCGCCATGAGCTTTGGACTTAGATCTTTTTCTATCCGCCTTTTCGCCATCAAGTTTAAAAATTTGTCTTGATATGATGCCCAGCCTATGTCCTTTTTCTGATAGGCCGATAACATCTCCTTTGTCGGAGTCCAATCTGGCAGGTGAACATATTCAATACCACATAACGCATCTAAAAAGTACGTCAAGTCTTGCTGTTTCGCAAAGGCAGATAATTGAGATGTGGTATTCAACCTCACATCTAATAGCCTAACAACCCTTTCCACTCTCAATAGCTCAAAAAATTCTTTAGCAGTTTTCTTTGTGAAACCAATTGTGAAAACAGGAATTGATTTGGCGTTAGACATCTGATCTACTTCTGTAAATAATCCGGAATAAGCTTCTGTTTATAACGGTAGAGTGAACTATTATATTCTCAAGTTTTTAGGTATTATGCAATCAAGTGACTGGTGGCTTTACCCCTATTAGAATCGTAGGCTGACTGTAATGTACATCATTGTTTAGCAGTTGTGCCATGCCCAACAGGCTGCGCAAAGTGCAAATTTACTTTCATTTGCTTTTTCATGCAATTCGTACCAACCGCTATTTTCCCGATCTAATCTATCCCCAATAATGATGCCGTATAAAAGAAGCCCAACATAGCAATGTCTGGACATTGATTGGTCAGATTTTCTGCTACTTGAGCTGTCATGCTTATCTCCCTACAATACCCATAACCTGTTGAAATTGTAACGCGCTTTGATGTACATTAGCTACATGGTGAAAAAGAAAACAGCCACACTAAATCTCAGAGTCGACCCGCTGGTCAAAGAAGCAATCCGTGATGCCGCAGAGAGGCAACATCGCAGCATCGCCAATATGGTTGAGATGCTGATCCGCGAACACTGTAAAAAAGAAGGGTTCCCCATCCCATTACAATCAAGCCTATTTGAGGGTGACAAAGATGAATAGTAAAACCCTCAAAGCGTTGATAGACGCTGGTGCTGTGAAGTCAGTTTGCATTGTCGCTTATGGTGCGACTGTTCATGTGTCGATAATGACGCTAAGCGGTAAAGCACAAGCAGCAACAACGCTCAAAGGCGATATTAAAACGTGGAGTACGATAGATTCAGCGGCTAAATGGATCCGAAGCTTAGGTATTGGCAATATGAAGCTCAACGTCACTAAATGGGCACCGAATCAACGAGCGATGCTTTAGCATCAGCTAAAATCGCAACCATTAACTCGTGATTAAGCTACTCATTATGCCCCGCAAGTGACCAAACGGTGTCATAATCATGGTAATGTATTAGGCTGACAAATCTGATGTAGTGCAGAGACAGTCTTTACCTTCATTAGAAAATACGCAAAACTGGTACGGGTTTTTTTGTGTTATTTTACACGCTATCATGATAGTAATACCAAGGCCTGTTTTGTTGGTCACTGAATACAGTCTATTCGCAATATTTTGAATCAAAACATAATGATATGGAAATCATACAAAAACAACAATTACAGTCAAAAGTAGATAGCCTTCGATTACACCTCTTAGTCTCTGAAGGACCCACCGCAGTCATCACAAGCTTTATCATCAGTCTTTTGTTGATTATTTTCTTGTTGAGCGGTGTGATCGAACATGTCATGTTATTCAGTTGGGTCGCCTTGATTATTATCGTTGCAATGCTTCGTCTGTTGCTGATAAGAAACACCGTAAAGACCCTCACACAAGCCAAACTGGCTTTGAGTCAAAAGCAAATCAAACACCATGAAACCCTTTATTGCTTAGGGTCTTTTTCCAATGGTGTGCTTTTGGGCGGCTTGGGCTTGTTAATTAATGTTAACTCTCCCATTGAGATACAGTTTATTATCCCTTTTGTATTAGCCGGCTTATCTGCGGCGGCCGTTACTTCTAACTCAAGTAGCCTGTCCAGCTATTATGGCTTTGTTTTACCCGCCCTTTTACCTTTAATTTATAGCTTATTTACGATAGGCTTTGAGTTTGCAGCGACGCTAGTTATCGTTTATTTAATTATGATGATCGCCTCATCAAAACGATTCAACAACGCCCTTGTACACAATATCAGGCTACGCGTCGAAAATGAGACCTTAGTTAACGAATTAAAACAAAGTAACCAAACTCAAACCCTGTTGCTAGCGCAACAACAGCAACAACACCAAATGCTGGAAAGAATGGCACATTACGATACCTTGACCGATCTGCCTAATCGAGTATTACTGGCAGACCGATTAAACCAAGCTATGATGCAATGTCAACATCACGACCAATTGCTAGCCGTTGTATTTCTAGATTTAGATAGCTTTAAAGCCGTCAATGATTCATACGGACATGATGTCGGGGATAAGATGCTCATCACCTTAGCACGCCGGATGAGAGCCGCTTTCCGTCAAGGTGATACCTTGTCACGCATAGGGGGGGATGAGTTTGTCGCGGTATTAACTAATTTAACAAAATTTGAGGATTGTCAGCCAGTATTAGAACGACTACTAAAAGCCGCAGCGACCCCCGTTACAGTTGATGATGCTGTCATGCACGTATCAGCAAGTATCGGCATCACTCTTTATCCACAAGATGCAGTTGATGCAGATCAACTCATGCGACACGCAGATCAAGCCATGTATATGGCAAAACAGGCGGGGAAAAACCGTTATCATTTGTTTGATACCGAACAAGACAAAGCGGTCAAAATTCAGCGTGAAAGCCTCGGCAATATCCATTCGGCTTTAGCTCGCCAAGAGTTTGTGCTGCATTATCAACCGAAGGTGAACATGAATACTGGCGAGGTCATCGGTGTAGAAGCCTTGATACGCTGGCAACACCCTCTTCGTGGTTTAGTCTCACCCGCTGAGTTTCTACCCGCCATAGAAGGACACGTCGTTAGCTTAGAGATTGGTGAGTGGGTCATCGCTAGAGCATTAAGCCAAGCAAAGCAATGGCAAACCATGGGCGTAACACTTCCTATCAGTGTCAATATTAGTGCATACCAGCTGCAACAAGATGACTTTGTCGCGCGTTTAACCGCCGCGCTGGTCGCGCAGCCCGAGGTGAATCCTCGTTGTTTAACATTAGAAATACTGGAAACCAGTGCCTTAAGCGATATCAGCCAAGTCTCTGCCACCATGCAAGCATGCAATAAACTGGGTATCGAATTTGCTCTCGATGACTTTGGCACCGGTTATTCATCACTGACTTACCTTAGACGCTTGCCAGCCAATTTAATCAAGATAGACCAAAGCTTTGTCCGTGATATGTTGAGTGACCCTGATGACTTAGCCATAGTGGAAGGTGTAATAGCCTTAGCGAAATCATTCAAACGTGACGTGATCGCAGAAGGTGTGGAAACGGTTGAACATGGCGACGCCTTGTTACAATTGGGTTGTGAACTAGCACAAGGTTACGGTATCGCCAAACCCATGCCAGCATCTGATATTCCTCTATGGCTAAATAACTGGAAAAATGATGCTGCTTGACCCAGAATGTATTTAAGCACGCCCTCAAACCGGCCAACTTAGCATAAGACTCAACTCAGCTTTGGGCTTGTGATAAAGCAACGCACCCTGTCTTTTTTGCTATGATTAGCCGCCGTATACATTGCTCTGGAGACACGAATGTTAAAAGCCATCTTCCTCGATTTAGATGAAACCTTGTGCGATACACAAGGCGCTAATGAACAGGCTAAACAATTAATGGCTCAACATATCGAGACCCAGTTTGACCTCCCCCTTAATGGCCAGGCCTTTGCCGAGCAATATGTCACAGGAATTTACCGCGAATGGACTGATAAGCAGCGCGCGCGCTATATGCCCATTATTGAACAACAAAGTGAGGAAGCATTTCGATTACAGCTGATTCGAGACTTACTGTCTGAACGAAATGTAGTTAATATCAACGATGAAGCCGCTCGTGCACTTCAAGATAAATTTGATAGTGATCGACTCAAGGCGTTCGACTTCTACCCTGGCATTGTAGAATTCCTGCTTGAGGCACGTGAGCAGTTGACCTTAGTGGTGATTACAAACGGACCAGCGTTTTCTCAAGAGCCTAAAATAGCGCGCGTGAACCTTGCAAGCTATGTCGACCACATCATTATCGGTGGTCAAGAGCCTGAAGAAAAGCCAGCACCTTCGATCTTTACTAAAGCCCTTAAATTAGCCAATTGCCAAGCCAATGAGGTCGTCCATGTCGGCGACAGCCTAGCGTCTGATATCGCTGGCGCGCACAACAGCGGTATTACCTCTGTCTGGATCCAACATCAGCAAGCCCTAGATCAGGACATAGGGATCATTCCGCATCATACTTTGTTAACGCCAAGTGAAATAGCCGCATTAATCCGCCACTTACATCAGAATTAACATAATGTCTTTCTTAATGAGAAATCGACAAGATAAAGTCTAAGCATATACAACGGCACTGCTATGTGAACACTGTCACATTAATGCAAACGATAAACGAGATATAATCGCGACATTCTTCATATATAGAATTAAAAAAATGACTATTAAATACCTGGTTCTGACATCTGTATTATTCGCTTTTAACGTGAACGCTGATGCTACCCTGGATGCTGCTATTGGGGGTGGTCTGGGAGGCGCTGCTGGTGCGATACTTGGACATGAGGTGGCTGGACGCGATGGTGCAATTATCGGAGGCGCTATAGGTGCAGCAGCAGGTGTTGCCGTTAACACTGATGATACAGGCAAATCACAACCAAAAGTGTCAGGTTCGATAAAAACCGGGCATCCTCAAGGTTACCATTGTCCTCCGGGACAGGCTAAGAAAGGTCGCTGTTAATTTACGATAAAAAGTTAAGCGTTCTAAGTATTGCTAATAAATGGCACTTAATGGGAGTGAAACACTCTTAATCTCCCAATTACTAAAAGCAACCGGAAAGCTTCCAGTGGCTGCACTAATCTCCGCCGCGCTCCGACTGCTCACGCTTTTTAATTTGATAACTCGCTGTCAATATATGCCCCTGACCCGCAGCTATTGTCACTTTATCAACCACCGCGTTAGCCGTTTCTAGACAAATAAAGTCTTTATACGCTGCGCTATCAATATCAGACAGTTGACGTACGGTCTCAGGACCGGGATTCCAAACAACCAGTGTTTTATTACCTGTTGAGGTAATAAGAATGTCGCGTTCAAAACCAGGATCTGACAAAGTCACCGTTGAGGGTGTTTGAAGATAAACCCGATCAACTTCGTCCGTTACTGTGATATTTCCTTGTTGTGATTTTTCTGAGAAATCAGTGACTTTATCTAAATATCGCTTGCCACCAAGACCGATTACACTGATATCTTGAACATCGCTAACATGAAAGTAAGTATGCAATGCTTGGGTAATCGTAAACGGCTGTTGACCGATATTTTCGGTTGCCAGTGTCATCTGCAATGTTTCACCAACAACGACGTCTAAAACCAGTTTAAACTCATACGGCCAGACTGCCAGACTGGCATCGCTATGACTCAAGGCTAGGCGTATTTCGGTACTCCCATCTGAATTAGTTTTTGTCGCGGCAACATCCCATGATTGATTCCTAGCAAATCCGTGCGGCGCCAAACTTAGATTATCCGCATTATCTGAAAACCATGGCCAACAAATAGGCACGCCCCCACGAATCGCTTTGCCATTACCATACACCGCCTTATCACTCAAAAACAAGACATCTTCTGACTCACCGACGGGCTGGTATGACAGTACCTGTGCACCGTAAGTTGATAAGGACAACGTTGCGAATGCATTGCTGATGTTTGCCACCACCACGCCGGCCGTATTACGTTCAAAATACAGCTGATCATCGATAGCAAATTGTTGATTAAGTTGTTGTTGGCTTTGCATGTTTTATTTACGTTTGGTTAAAAATAAAAAGACGGGCCTGAAGCCCGTCTTTTTCATCGACACATTTCGGCTCGACACTATCGCTTAAAACGCGTTTTTAGTGCTGATGGCCGCCTTCACCATGAACATGACCGTGCTCTAACTCTTCGGCTGTTGCTTCACGCACTTCACGAATCGTCACCTCAAAATTAAGGTGTACGCCCGCTAAAGGATGATTACCATCGACGGTCACCATTTCATCGCTAATGGCAACAACAGTCACTAAGACTGGGCCTTGATCAGTTTCGGATTGAAACTGCATGCCGACTTCAATATTTTCAACACCACCAAATAACTCTTTTGGCACATCTTGTTTCATATCTTCATGACGTTCGCCATAGGCTTTGGCAGGTTCAATACTGGCTTTCACTTCGGCACCCGCTTCTTTACCTGTTAAAGCTTCTTCTAAGCCTTCAACGATATTGCCAGCACCATGCAAATAAGCCAGTGGACCCGCACCTTCAGAACTATCAATTACTTCACCGGCATTATCAGTAAGTGTGTAGTCAATTAAAACGACTTTATTTTCTGCGACTTTCATTTCTTTTCCTTACATTTGTTGAATAACTGCTGCAGCATAATCGCTACAACTTAAAGGTTCGACACCGACCATTTCCGCTAAATCACAAGTCACTTGTGCATTAGCAATCGCGTGCGATACGCCAGAAACTATTAAGTCCGCAGCTTCTAGCCAGCCCAGATGTCTCAATAACATTTCAGCTGATAATATCAATGATGACGGGTTTGCCATATTCTGACCTGCTAAAGCAGGCGCAGTGCCATGCGTAGCTTCGAACATCGCAATAGCATCAGATAAATTTGCACCTGGGGCAATACCAATGCCACCAACCTGTGCGGCCAAGGCATCTGAAATATAGTCCCCATTCAGGTTTAATGTTGCCACGACATCATGATCGGATGGGTGCAATAAAATTTCCTGTAAAAAAGCATCTGCAATACAATCTTTGATGGTAATCATTTTACCTGTTTTAGGGTTTTGGCACGTTTTCCAGCTGCCGCCCTCTAATGGTGTTGCACCAAATTCTGCTGCAATCAGATCGTAAGCCCATTGTTTGAAGCCCCCTTCGGTGAACTTCATAATATTGCCTTTGTGGACAATCGTCACGGAATCACGATCATTATCAATGGCATATTGCATCGCTTGGCGAACGAGTCGCTCCGTACCTTCACGTGATACGGGTTTGATACCAATACCAGATGATTCTGGGAAACGGATTTTGGTTACGCCCATCTCATTTTGCAAGAAATCAATGACTTTTTTCACCTCCAGCGTACCGGCTTGCCATTCGATACCGGCATAAATATCTTCAGAGTTTTCTCTGAAAATCACCATGTCAATTTTCTCTGGTGCTTTGACAGGACTCGGCGTGCCGGGGTAATAACGCACGGGGCGTTGACAGACATAAAGGTCTAAAGTTTGGCGCAAAGCCACATTCAACGAACGCATCCCACCGCCAACCGGTGTCATTAGCGGGCCTTTAATAGAGACCGTGTAGTCCGCTAAGGCGCGATAGGTCTCTTCGGGTAGATATTGGTTTTCGCCATACATTTCGGTGGCTTTTTCGCCGGCGTATACTTCCATCCAGCTAATTTTGCGTTGGCCCGCATACGCTTTTTGCACGGCCGCATCGACAGTAGCTATCATCGCGGGCGTAATGTCGACCCCGATGCCATCACCTTCGATAAATGGAATGATGGGGTTATTGGGCACATTCAATGAAAAGTCATCATTAACCCCAATTGCAGAGCCATTTTCTGGTACTCTGATTTTTTCGAAAGCCATGTACTGGGCCCTTGTGTAAAATGCACTATCTTAACATAACTCGATTAAACGATTATATGAGTTCACCATGGCACAACTAATCTTATTCAACAAACCGTATGATGTCCTCAGCCAATTTAGTGATGGGCATGGTAGGAAAACATTAAAAGATTTTGTGGCAATTCCTGATGTTTACCCAGCTGGGCGTTTAGATCGTGATAGTGAAGGTTTATTATTATTGACCGACTCCGGCGCACTACAACATCAAATCAGCGACCCAAAACATAAACTAGAAAAAACGTATTGGGTACAAGTCGAACATATCCCCAGCTCTGACGCCATGGCTCAATTACAATCGGGTATCACCTTGAAAGATGGACTGACGCGCCCTGCTAAAGCCAGACTGATTGACCCTCCTGACATTTGGCCTCGTACTCCAGCCATTCGTGAACGTAAAACCATTCCAACACAATGGTTAGAAATCAAGATTATTGAAGGAAAAAATCGCCAAGTCCGACGAATGACCGCCGCCGTAGGTCATCCTACATTACGTCTTATTCGCTACGCGATTGGCGATTGGAAAATTGACACGATTGCCCCCGGAAAATGGCAAGCTATTACCATGCCGTCCGTGGTAAAATCTGCCGATGATTTGGACTCCCAGAACCACCGTCGCCGCCGTAATAGAGCAAAACAATCGCTTTCTATTCGTCGAAGAACTGATCGACAACAAACTAAAGATCAACCAACCGGCCGGCCACCTAGAAGACAACGAAAGCCTGATTGACGCCGTTATTAGAGAAACGGCGGAAGAAACGGCTTGGCAGTTTTCACCCCGCGCGCTTATTGGTATCTATCGTTGGCGTGCCGAGAATCATGACACTTATATCCGCTATTGTTTCACTGGGGAGCTCATCAAGCACGATCCGCAACAAGCCTTAGACCCCGATATTCATCAAACACTTTGGCTAAACCAACAGCAGTTCTCAGCAAGACAAGCTGACATACGCAGCCCACTTGTTTTAAACTGCATGCAAGATTATCTTGCTGGGCACCGTTACCCTCTTTCTTTACTTCATAACTAATTATGTCAAACGATAACAAAGTCATTGTCGGTCTGTCCGGTGGAGTTGATTCCTCTGTCGCGGCTTTATTACTACAACAGCAAGGCCGCGATGTTGAAGGCCTGTTTATGAAAAACTGGGTCGATTTTGCCGATGAAAGCGAATGTACTATCGAAGATGATCGCAAAGACGCCAGCTCCGTTGCCGACAAAATTAATATCCCGTTTAATGAAGCCAATTTTGCGATGGAATATTGGGATCATGTGTTCAAGCATTTCTTAGATGAATACCGGGCTGGCAGAACCCCTAACCCGGACATATTGTGTAATCGTGAAATCAAATTTAAAGCTTTTTTAGAGCACGCTATGCAATTAGGTGGCGTGATGATTGCCACTGGACACTATGCCCGCGTTGAGAAACGTGACGACACCTATTGTCTACTCAAGGGCCTTGATCATAATAAAGACCAAAGTTACTTTCTCTATACTTTAGGGCAAGCGCAACTGTCGCGGACGTTATTTCCGTTAGGTGAATTACCCAAACCCGAGGTCCGTCGCATCGCTGAACAAGCCGGTTTCATTACCCATGACAAAAAAGACAGTACCGGTATTTGTTTTATTGGCGAAAGACATTTCCGTGAGTTTCTCAGCCGTTATATTCCGGCCCAACCGGGTGATATGCAGACCCCAGAGGGCGAATATATTGGACAACATCATGGCTTGATGTACTACACACTCGGCCAGCGACAAGGTTTGGGCATCGGTGGACGAAAAGACAGTACTGGCGAACCTTGGTTTGTGGCTGGTAAAGATATGGAGAATAAAATTTTATACGTTGTGCAAGGCGACCACCCTTGGCTACATAGCCAGTCATTGACGGCGCAGCAGTTATCTTGGGTCGCAGGCCACCCACCGACATTCCCATGTCGGGCAACAGCCAAGACCCGTTATCGCCAACAAGACCAAGCTTGTATTATCACCCAAGATGACAATGGCGACATTCAGGTTGCATTTGAACAAGCACAACGTGCCGTCACGCCGGGACAGTCCGTCGTGTTTTATCAAAATGACAATTGTCTTGGTGGTGGGATTATTGTCCGTACCGACGCACCGGGGATTCACCCTTGACTTATACACAACAAGAACGCGATCGTACCGTTGCCTTAGCGGCGGTAATGCAAGCCTCGCATTTAGTGCACAATATTGCCACTACAGGTATGGCTGATGAAGCGGCTATCACGCCGTTACTTGAAAGCTTATTGATCACCGAGGCAGAGAGTACCGATGCGGTATATGGCGGCATAAGCAACCTGAAAACTGGACTGGCACAACTCAATATTCAACTCGTTAAAACAAAAACAAAGCATGAGCTGACGCAAATTCAATATGCCGTCAACTTGCTACGCCTAGAGCGAAAATTGGCAAAAAATGCTGCCGTGATGGCCATTATCAATCGTGAAATAGAGCAACTGCCGCAGCATATCGACTATTTTGGTGAAATTACCAATCCTCAGGTCATCGCCAAACTGGCTGAAGCGTATAAGCAATCAATCAGCAACCTAACCCCATTCATTAAAGTCTACGGCGAAGCGCGCTTTCTAGAAAATACACAACATGCCAACTTGGTGCGCGCCCTGTTACTGGCGGGGATCAGAGCAGCCATCCTTTGGCATCAAAAAGGCGGTCGCTATTGGCAATTACTGTTTCAAGCGACAAAGATAGAGACCATAACCAGCGAACTTCAGGCCTCATTGTGAAGTATATCGGACTTGGCAAAAGCCAAGAAATACGCAGTCGATAGCCCTGCTGAACCAAAAATCATGCACATCACGACAACTTGATAGTGCGCGGCAATAATAGGTGACACGCCCGATAATATTTGACCTGTCATCATGCCAGGCAAAGACACTAATCCCACTGCAAATAACGAATTAACAACGGGAATAAAGGCCGCTTGGAATGCGATCGCCCTCGCTTTTTCATATGCAATACCTCGCGCCAATTCCGCATATAGGCGTTCGGTCGCCAAACTAATACTGTTCATTGAATTGGCAAAGATCATCCCCGCCAATGGAATCATATAGTGTGGTTCAAACCATGGCGATAGATCAATCACACCTTGCGTAACCAATACAAGGGTTAGACCACCACCCAGCACAATACCCCAAAACGCATGACGGTATAATTTCAATCGTTGAGTTTTAATGGTGCCCAATGCTATCCAGCTCGCCGACGTCACCATGATCAATAACACTAACATCACTATCCAAGCGCTTTGTGCTTGAAAGATTGCTGCTAAGACATAGCCAACTAACAATAATTGTACGAGCATTCTAATGACAGCATAAACCGCATTACTGGCTTCGAGTGCCCAACGATACAAGATAAAAATAACGGCTATTACTGGAATAAACGCTAGCGCTAAATTGAAGGTTGAGATCTCTTGAATCGTCATCATTTTTCTCAAAAAAAAGCTGCTTTCATTTAATGAAAACAGCCTTAGTTAGTCTGGATTATCGATAAAACTTAGGCCTTAACCTCACTATATTCTGCAATTTGATCGAAATTGAGATAACGATAAATGTCCGCAGCCATAGGCTGAATACCCGCAACTTTTTGCTGGTATTCAGCAACTGTTGGCAATCGTCCAATACTCGCGACGACGGCAGCTAATTCAGCCGAGGATAAGTACACATTGGCGCCATTACCTAAACGGTTAGGGAAATTACGAGTCGAGGTTGAGACAACAGTTGCACCATCGGCTACGCGTGCTTGATTCCCCATACACAATGAACAGCCCGGCGTTTCAGTGCGAGCACCCACGCGTCCAAAGGTACTATAAATACCTTCTTCGGTGAGTTGACGCTGATCCATTCGCGTTGGAGGCGCGACCCACAATTTCGTTGGGAGATTGCCCATATTTTCTAAGACTTTACCCGCTGCGCGGTAATGACCAATATTGGTCATACATGAACCAATAAAGACTTCGTCGATGTCAACACCCGTGAGTTCTGACAATGGCTTAATATCATCTGGATCATTTGGACAGGCTAATAAAGGTTCGGTAATCGTCGCCAGATCAATTTCGATAATTTCTGCATATTCCGCATCGGCATCACGTTCCATCAACTCTGGATTCGCTAACCAGGCTTTCATTGCATCAATACGACGTTGTAAGCTTCGCGCATCTTGATAACCTTGCGCAATCATCCACTCTAATAAAGCAACATTTGAGTTCAAAAACTCAATAATCGGTTCCTTATTCAAATGCACTGTACACCCATTAGCCGATCGTTCGGCAGAAGCATCTGATAGTTCAAACGCTTGCTCTACTTTCAAATCTGGTAAGCCTTCAATTTCCAATACGCGGCCATTGAAAATGTTTTTCTTACCTTTCTTCTCAACCGTTAACAAGCCCTTTTGGATGGCGACATAAGGGATGGCATTGACCAAGTCACGCAATGTGATACCTGGCTGCATTTCCCCTTTAAAGCGAACCAGTACCGATTCAGGCATATCAATAGGCATCACGCCCAATGCCGCAGCAAATGCCACTAGACCAGACCCAGCTGGAAAACTAATCCCCATTGGAAAGCGGGTATGTGAATCACCGCCTGTACCCACGGTATCAGGTAAAATCATACGGTTTAACCAAGAATGGATAACCCCATCGCCTGGTCGCAATGACACGCCAGCTCGTGTACTGATAAAGTCAGGTAATTCGTGTTGTAAAGTAATATCAACAGGTTTCGGATACGCGGCGGTATGACAAAAGGATTGCATCACCAAGTCAGCAGAAAAACCCAAACAAGCTAACTCTTTTAATTCATCTCGTGTCATCGCACCAGTCGTATCTTGTGAACCAACGGTTGTCACTTTTGGTTCGCAATACGTGCCTGGTCTAACCCCGTCGACACCACATGCTCGGCCCACCATTTTTTGCGCCAAGGTGAAGCCTTTACCCGTGTCATCGGGCGCAACAGGACGAACAAAGACATCAGAGGCTGGCAAACTTAATGTTTCACGCGCTTTGTCGGTCAAACCTCGACCGATGATCAAGGGAATCCGCCCCCCGGCACGCACTTCATCCGCGATGGTCGTCGGACGCATCTTAAACGTTGTGATAACTTCGCCAGCTTCATTGGTGATTTTACCTTCCTTTGGATAAATCGTGATCACATCACCTGTATTCAAACCTTGAACATCACATTCAATTGGCAAGGCGCCTGAATCTTCGGCGGTATTGAAGAAGATAGGCGCGATATTACCGCCAATAATCACACCACCTTGACGTTTGTTAGGTACATAAGGAATATCATCACCCAAATGCCACAATACAGAATTTATCGCAGACTTACGTGAAGACCCCGTGCCAACAACATCACCGACATAGGCTAAAGGATGACCTTTTTGTTTTAAAGTTTCAATTTGCTCAAGACCATCGGGCATTTTGCTGACCAACATCGCTTTTGCATGCAATGGTATGTCGGGTCGGCTCCACGCTTCCGTTGCCGGCGACAAGTCATCGGTATTGGTTTCACCGGGCACTTTAAAGACTGTGACAGTAATTTTATCCGCCAAAGGGTTTCTGGCTTTAAACCATTCAGCATTCGCCCAAGCTTCAACAACGCGCTTTGCATAAGCATTGGTCGCTAATTTTTCCACAACATCGTGATATGCATCATAAATCAATAAAGTCGTAGATAAGGCTTTTTCGGCCGCAGTAGCGGTATCTTCTTGATCTAACAAATCAATCAAGGGTTGGATATTGTAACCGCCCATCATCGTGCCTAATAACTGCGTGGCTTTCACAGGATCAATCAAATCACATTCAACATTCCCTTTGGCGACATCGGTTAAAAAGCTCGCTTTGACATACGCCGCCTGATCGACACCTGGCGGTACGCGATGAATTAACAATGCCAATAGTTGTTCGCTATCAGCATTGGTAGGCTGTTTAAGTAACTCGACTAAGCTTGTTACTTGTTCGGCATTTAAAGGTAACGGCGGCAAGCCTTCTTGGTCACGTTGTTCAAGGTGTTTTTGATAGTCGTTCAGCACGCAGTCTTCTCCGGTGTCGAGATAATAAAGAAGCTATTTTACCTTAAAATCAACAATCTCACTTAGGCAAAACACAGATCTGCTATAATTCGTCACCTCATTTTTGCTTATTTTTACTGGAGTTTCCATGGAACTGTCACCTTTGACTGCAATATCCCCTATTGATGGCCGTTATGCTGATAAAACTCAGTCTCTTCGCCCTTTCTTTAGTGAATATGGCTTATTGCGTGCAAGGGTTGAAGTTGAATGTCGTTGGTTACACTTGTTAGGTGCGAATGCCGATATCACTGAAGTCCATAAACTCAGTAGCGATGCAGAAGCATTTCTAAATGATTTGATTGCCAATTTTTCGGTAGAAGATGCCGCCACAATCAAGTCCATCGAGCGTGAAACTAATAATGATGTCAAAGCGGTTGAATACTTCATCAAACGTAAATTCAAAGATAATGATGAACTCAATAAAGTAAACGAATTTGTTCACTTTGCTTGTACTTCGGAAGATATTAATAATACCGCTTACGGTCTTATGCTTAAACAATCCCGCGAACAAGTCATCCTGCCAGAAATGGACACCATTATTGCGACATTGCGTAAATTAGCGCATGAACATGCTGAAACACCAATGCTTTCTCGCACCCATGGTCAACCCGCGTCACCAACAACATTGGGTAAAGAGATTGCGAACGTCGTGCACCGCCTCGAGTTACAACGCACCCATGTGGCTGCCGTGTTGCTATACGGTAAAATGAATGGCGCGGTCGGCAATTACAATGCCCACTTATCAGCCTACCCTAATGTAGATTGGCCGATGATGGCACATGCTTTTGTCACCGGTCTAGGCTTACGCTGGAACCAATATACAACCCAAATTGAGCCCCATGATTATATGGCTGAATTATTTCAAGCCATGATTCGCTTTAATACTGTGTTAATTGATTTTAGCCGTGATATTTGGAGCTATATTTCGATTGGTTACTTTAAGCAAAAAACGGTTAAAGGTGAAATTGGCTCATCTACCATGCCACATAAAGTGAATCCCATTGATTTTGAAAATGCAGAAGGTAACCTTGGGATTGCCAACGCCATGTTTGACCATTTGGCTATCAAACTGCCGATATCTCGCTGGCAACGTGATCTCACCGACTCAACGGTGCTACGTAACTTAGGGGTCGGTTTCGCTCATTCGCTATTGGCTTATAGCTCGGCTCTCAAAGGCATTAGTAAATTAGAAGCAAATCCAGCTGCCATGGCACAAGACCTTGAAACAAACTGGGAAGTGTTAGCAGAACCGATTCAAACGGTTATGCGTCGTTATGGTATTGAAAACCCCTACGAAAAACTTAAAGACTTAACACGTGGTCAAAGGGTTAATGAAACCATTATGTCTGCCTTTATCGACGATTTGGATTTGCCGGAAGAAGCAAAAGCACAATTGCGTTTGCTTACACCAGCCAATTATATCGGTAATGCAGCAGAACAAGCTCGACACTGCTAATGACTAGCGATAAAGCCAACCACGCCCCCACTGTCACCCACTTTGATAGTCGTGACCAAGCGCGTGAATTGGCTTTATCTCTAGTACAACACGCGACTAGGCAAGTCTGCTTTTTCGGCGCTAACCTCGACCCTATACTGTTTGACAATAATGCATTTGTAACTAGCCTCAGTGAGTTTATTCGACGAAGCGATCGTACGATGGCCAAATTTGTTGTTCATGACACTCAGCAGAATACGGCTCACGGTCATCGTCTATTACCACTAGCACAACAACTCACTAGTTCTATTTTCATCAGAACCAGCAGCCCAGAGCATCATGAGCTCAAACAGTACTTTATGCTCGTCGATGACAAAGCCTATCTCTATGGGCAATACAGTACGCGTTATCAAGGTAGAGTGCATTTTGATGATATGGCAGAGACACGCCAATTACAGCGACTATTTGATACGATTTGGGAACACGGCCATCCTGATGTGCACTCGAGGCGTTTACATTTATGAAGCCAATTGCTTTCTTCCTACTCAGTCTATTTAGTACCATTAGCTTTGCAGAACAACGTATCGAAACGATTCAACTGAATCATCGTTTAGCTGTTGAAGTCTTAACAGAAGTTCAAGCTTTTTTACCCGAGCCAGCGACAGCGCGTGCTTTTAACGATTTTATTATCGTGAAAGCCGAGCAAGATGTTATTCAAAGTATCAAACAACTTATTCATCAACTAGACACGCCACCCCAACGTCTTCATATTACCGTTTTAAAAACCTATGATGTACTCCATGATTTGCAAGCCAGTCAAATAGCAGCGGATATTGATGTGCATGACCGTGATATTGCTGGCTCTGTCTCCATTCAACGTTGGTCCACTCGAGACACCAAAAACAATGAACAGTTTTATCGTGCCCAAGGCATTGCTAATCAACCTATATTGATTAGTATGGGCGAAGAAGTCCCCCAATCTGAACAATATCTAGTATTGCGACGTGGTGGTGACCTTGCTGTGCAAACAGAGACAAGCTATCTCAATATCGACAGTGGCTTTAGGGCTGTGGCTCGCATACTGCCGAACTATCATGTCATCTTAGATATTCACCCACAATTTAGTGAGTTTTCCAACCAAGATGGTATTATCAATCGTAGTCAAATTATCACGCGCTTATCGGGTCCCATCGGCACATGGCTTGAGCTAGGCCAAATAGACAATGAAAAAAATATTCGAAAATATGGCACCACTACCTACCGCAGCCACGATAAAAAACAACAACATATCTACATCAAGGTAGATCAGCTATAGCCATATCACACAAACAATTAAAGAGATTTTATGAATATTAAGGAAGCGATCGTCAACCGTCGGTCGATCAAACATTTTGACCCTGAACATCAAATGACTGAAGCAGAAATCCATGAGCTCATGTCACATGTCATCCTGTCTCCCACTGCTTTTAATATTCAACATTGGCGTTTTGTTCGTGTCATCGATCCAGCCAAAAGGCAACAAATTCAAGCCGCTAGCTTCGGTCAAACCCAAGTCACGGAAGCCTCATTATTATTGGTATTATGTGCCGACTTAAATGCTTGGGAAAAGCAACCCAAACGTTATTGGAGAGAGGCGCCACAAGATGTACAAGACTTTCTCTTACCGGCGATTGCGGACTATTACACCAACCATCATCAAGCGCAACGTGATGAATGTTTTCGTTCGAGTAGTATTGCAGCGATGAGCATTATGCTCATGGCGCAAGAAATGGGTTATGACAGTTGTCCAATGGACGGTTTTGATTTTGATAAGGTCGCGAAAATTATTAACTTACCGCATGATCATATCATCACCATGATGATGGTCGTGGGTAAAAAGAAAGTAGATGCAAGACCACGAGCAGGGCAATTGCCACTGAATGAAGTCTTTTTCGATGACAGTTTCTAGGCAAGCTAGATAATGGGCGGATGTGCTTCTGAAGTACTATTTCTGCCTTTGCGCTTAGAATGGTATAAGGCGCGATCTGCACGTTGTAGAAAACTATCGACCCCTTCCGTTTGACAGTACGCCGCAACGCCAAAAGACATGGTGATTTGTCCTAATGGTGCTTTATTATCCTTACGTTGAATACGCTTAGCAGCAACTTCCTCACGGATTGTTTCTGCTAATTTTTTCGCATCGGCAATAGAGGTATCAATCAATGTAATGGTAAATTCTTCCCCACCATATCTCGCCACGAAGTCACGACCCTTTAGTTGTGATTTCAGGATATTGGCAATAATTTTAAGTACTTGATCACCCACTAAATGGCCATGAATAGCATTGATCTCTCTAAAATGGTCTAAATCACAAAAAATGACCGATAATGCCTGTTCAGAACGCTCTGCTTCATTAACAATTTGATGTATATACTCATCAAAGGCTTTACGGTTAGCCAAGCCTGTCAATCGATCTGTTTTGGCTTGTCGCTTTGTGTCTTCCACATCTATTTTTAGCTCTTCAATATCTGCTATCGCCGAATTCAGCCTATCCGTTAAGAGCTGATTACAAGACATCGCTTGTTCAGTTTCTTTCATCACATCCGTAATCACATCGTGAATTTGTTCACGCGTCATATCTAGGTGTAATTTACCCAAAGCTTCGGCTAATTGATTTGTAGAATCAGAGGCCGCGGTGGCACCCGTTTTGGCATATTTTAGAATTTCTGCCAATACACTACGTAAGCCATCCTTTTGTTCATGTAAGTTGGGCTCAATTTTGTCTGACTTTAAATAGCGTTCATAGAGCTCCTGCGTACGTTGATTAGAAAACGATCCATGTTCTGCGATATCCATGTCGATCGTTTCGCTAAGCTCCATATTCGCGCCAGAGACGTATTCGTACCAGACAGCATAACTGTTTGGTGTCATCGTAATACCATATTTTTTCATTAATGGTATCGCCAGACGCATATACTCAGCAATTTTTTGCTCTTCTTCTTCCATATTTACTCACTTAAACATGGAAACTGTAACGTCTGCCTGACTCAGCTGTTTTTGGCAGCTATCCTCAACCTGAGTGCGTTTAACTTAATAAAGCCTTCCGCATCCTTTTGGTTATAAGCACCGTCATCGTCTTCGAATGTAGCAATAGACTCGTCAAACAAGCTATTTTCTTCAGACAAACGACCCACAACAATTACATTTCCTTTATAGAGCTTTATTCTAACCAATCCATTGACTGTTTTTTGTGATGCATCAATCATTTTTTGTAGCATCTCACGTTCAGGGGACCACCAATATCCGTTATACACTAAACTAGCGTACTTGGGCATTAGTTCATCTTTTAAATGGGCGACCTCACGATCTAATGTTAACGACTCTACCGCCCGGTGAGCGCGTAGCATAATCGTGCCTGCTGGCGTTTCGTAACATCCTCTAGACTTCATACCAACATAACGGTTTTCAACCAAATCTAAGCGACCAATCCCATTTTCACCACCGACTTTATTTAAATATGTCATCACGGTTGCCGGAGACATGTTTTCATCATTGATAGCAACAATATCACCTTGCTCATATCTCAATTCGAGATATGTTGGCTTGTCTGGCGCTTCTTCTGGAGAAACACTCCAACGCCACATTGACGCTTCAGGTTCGTTCCACGGATCTTCGAGCATATCTCCTTCATAAGAGATATGTAGCAAGTTGGCATCCATCGAGTAAGGTGATTTCTTACCACGCTTCATTTCAACAGGAATACCATGTTTCTCAGCATAATCCAGTAATTTTTGACGCGAATTTAAGTCCCATTCGCGCCAAGGTGCGATCACTTTTATATCTGGATTTAGGGCATAAGCGCCAAGTTCAAAGCGCACTTGATCATTTCCCTTACCAGTTGCACCATGCGAAACAGCTTCGGCACCTGTCTCTCTAGCAATTTCGATTAACCGTTTAGCTATCAAGGGTCTTGCAATTGAAGTCCCTAGCAAATACTCGCCTTCATAAATCGTATTGGCTCGGAACATTGGGAAAACGTAATCACGTGCGAACTCCTCACGTAAATCTTCGATATAAATTTCTTTGATCCCCATCGCCTTGGCCTTTTCACGGGCGGGTTCCACTTCTTCACCTTGTCCAATATCGGCAGTAAACGTGACCACTTCACAGTCATAAACGTCTTGCAACCATTTTAAAATAACCGATGTATCCAGCCCACCAGAATAGGCAAGGACAACTTTATTAATTTTGGGTGAAGATGAGGTCATACCTTGGTGCTTCCTGTATTTATGTAAGATCGCTAAAAAAGTCGCATTATTGTATCAAATACCACGGAGTGCGAGCACTTCTTTTACGACTTGACGTCCATTACCCTTACAACTAATCCGGCGTGGCGCATCAAGGTAAAGTAATTTGAAATTAAGGCTTTTATAGAGTTTTTTAATATTCGTTGTGGCCTGATTTGATAATATCACTGGGCCTTTATGTTGCGATAACCATGCCGCTAAGCGTTCTTGATCTTCCCAATTAAACCCTTGTTGCGAGTATTGTCTGAACGGCACATCATAAGGTGGATCCGCATAAATAAAATCATCGTCTTCAATCGCCAGTTCAGCAAAGTCTTGTTGGGTAAATTGCCATTGGTTGAGTTGCTTTTGATAATGCAAGAAATCACGTTGATAATTAATATTTTTATATCGACCAAACGGGACGTTATACCCACCGGATTGATTAAACCGACACAAACCGTTATAGCCAGTTCTGTTCAGATAATAAAATAACTGTGCAGATTTCGCTTGTTGTTTGTTTTCTTGGTTCAGCTGATTAAATAAAGCGCGGTGCTGATAATATAGGCTTTCATCATTTTCTAACGCAATATCAAGGGACAGGCCTTGTTGTAACTGCTGATAAAAATTGATCAACGCTGGATTGACATCGTTTAACAATGCTTTATCTGGCAATAAGCCTAAGGCAACAGATAGTCCGCCACAAAATGGCTCCACTAAGCGTGTGGACCGGTGTTTCGACCAAAAATGGCTTAACTTCGGGATCAACCAGCGTTTCCCCCCCGCCCACTTTAGCGGTGGTTTGAGTTCGGTTGCTTGCTGGTTCATCGACAATGGTTCACTTTGGACAAACCTTTTAACTTCCTATGCTCTAATTCAGTGAAAGGTGCAGTTAAACACGACGTTAACTGCACCTTTTTTCGCTATTTCGAATGCAATGTTTTTCTCGGTGGCATCAGATCCGTGATGTTACCTTCTGCCATTTCTGCAGCAAACCCTAATGTCTCTGATAAGGTTGGGTGGGGATGTATTGTCATACCGATATCTTCTGCATCAGCACCCATCTCTAAGGCCAATACAGCTTCAGCAATGAGTTCGCCTGCATTGGGACCAACAATACCCGCGCCAATCAACCTTCCAGTTTCTTTTTCAAATAGCGCTTTGGTCAGACCTTCATCTCGGCCAATACTCAAACTACGACCACTAGCAGCCCAAGGGAATGCGCCTTTAACATAGTCGATACCTTCGGCTTTCGCTTCTGCTTCGCTTTTACCCATCCAAGCCACTTCGGGATCTGTGTAAGCGACCGATGGTATGGTCATCGGGTCAAAGGCCGCTTTCTGGCCTGCTATTACTTCGGCTGCCACTTTTGCTTCATGGACCGCCTTGTGGGCCAACATTGGTTGACCGACAATATCGCCAATTGCATAGATATGTGGCACATTGCTTCGCATTTGAGCATCCACGTCAATAAAGCCATAATCATTAACGTGTAAACCAGCCGCTTCAGCATTAATGAGTTTACCGTTGGGGGTACGACCCACAGCGACTAAAATCTTATCGAAAACCGCTGTATCTGGGGCATCTTTACCTTCAAAACCGACCTTGAGACCTTGTTTTTGTGGTTCGATGCTCGCCACTTTCGTATTCAGATATATCGCTTCGTATTGACCTTGTACACGTTTTAACAACGGTTTAACAATATCTTTATCCGCACCCGGTATTAAACTATCTTGTAATTCAACAACGGTAATATCTGAGCCTAGCGCATTGTAGACAGTGGCCATTTCCAGGCCAATAATCCCGCCACCAATCACTAATAGTTTTTTAGGAATATTTTCTAAATCTAGAGCATCAGTTGAATCCATCATTCGTGGATCATCATGCGGGAAAACAGGGATTTTAGTAACGCGAGACCCTGCTGCAACGATACAATTATCAAAACTAATGGTTTTCATACCATCGGGTGTATCGACTTGTAGGGTATGGCTACCGCTAAAGCTCGCTTCACCTTGAATGATCTCAACCTTGCGTTGTTTGGCTAACGCTTTTAGTCCGCCAGTGAGTTTTTCAACAATACTGTTTTTCCAGCTTTCTATTTTTCGGATATCAATGTCAGGTTTTGCAAACGTGACGCCATGGTCGCCCATATCCGCCGCTTCATTGATAATTTGCGCGGTATGCAATAAGGCTTTTGAAGGAATACAGCCAACATTCAGGCAAACGCCGCCAATACGGGCATGGCGTTCAATCATAATCACTTGTTGACCTAAGTCTGCGGCTCGGAATGCGGCAGTATAACCACCTGGGCCAGACCCTAAGACGACAGTCTGGGCATGC
Source organism: Piscirickettsiaceae bacterium (assembly GCA_024685995.1). Classification (GTDB taxonomy): domain Bacteria; phylum Pseudomonadota; class Gammaproteobacteria; order Nitrosococcales; family Methylophagaceae. The sequence continues at coordinate 52,436 of JAIBDY010000009.1, forward strand.
ATATCGGCATCAGCGCTGCTTGTTGATATAGCACTCGTTGTCACAGCAGCAGCTTCCGGTGCTTTTGCCACTGGTTCAGCCATTGGTTTTGCTGTTGATTCTGCGGCGACTTCTGCCACATCAAGTGTCAGAATGACATCGCCTTGCGCGACTTTGTCACCAACAGTGACGTTCAAACTGGCAACCGTACCTGCGTGAGTACTTGGAATTTCCATTGCGGCTTTATCTGATTCAAGCGTGAGAATATCTTGGTTTTCGGTAACGGTATCACCGACTGCAACCAAAACTTCAATAACTTCTACTGCATCAAAGTCACCAATATCAGGCACTTTTATTTCAATCACACTCATAATAGGACCTTTCTAATATCAGTTAGCATATGGTTCACATGGGTGACAAAGCGTGCACCCAATGCACCATCAACCACCCGATGATCGTAAGAGACCGACAATGGCAACATCAATTTGGGTTCAAACTCTTTACCATTCCAAACGGGCTGCATTTTGTGGCGACCCACACCTAAAATAGCCACTTCAGGGGCATTGACAATTGGCGTGAAGAAACTACCACCGATACCACCGAGGCTTGAAATAGAGAAAGTCCCCCCTTGTAAGTCTTTTGCCGTTAAAGCACCCTCTCGTGCACGACCACTGATTTCACCCAACTCGCCAGCGAGTTCCAAAAAGCCTTTTTTATCGACGTCTTTAATGACGGGGACCATCAAGCCATTCGGGGTATCAACTGCCACGCCGATGTTGTAATAGGTCTTCATAATCAAATGTTCTTTGTCTTCACTCAAAGACGAGTTTAGCTCTGGGAACTTTTTAAGACTTGCTACGACCGCTTTCATAATAAAGACCAACGGTGTCAGATTGACACCTTGTTTGGCAGCAGCCTCTTTATTTTCTTTTCTGAACTGTTCTAACTCTGTGATATCCGCTTCGTCAAACTGCGTCACATGTGGAATATTTAACCAACAGGCATGCAAATGTTTGCCAGAAATTTTCTTAATCCTGGATAATTCAACATTCTCAATATCACCAAATTTCTCGAAGTTGATGACTGGCACTGCTGGAATCGCCGCTGTCGCAGTCGTTTCAGGCGCATTCACTTTTTGTTTAACAAAGTTTTGGACATCGCCTTTAGTGATTCGGCCTTTCACGCCCGACCCCGTCACGTTAGCTAGCGTCACACCCAGTTCGCGGGCAAATTGGCGCACTGAAGGCGAAGCATGGGCTTGTTTAATAGCAGATTTACTATCCGGTGCAAATGGCACCAACTCAGGCTCAGGCTCTGCAACTGTTTTAGGTTTAGCCATAGCGTCAGCGACGATGGCAGCTGCTATTGACTTACCAGCGCTGACCGCAGCTTTCGGCGCTGTGGTTGGCTCAGCAACCTCTTCCACAGGCGCTTTCGATGTCACACTCGCATCTGCACTCACTTCCGCGATGGCAATCACATCGCCTTCTTTTACTTTGTCACCGACAGCGACTTTTAATTCTTTAATCACACCCGCAGTTGGCGAAGGAATTTCCATTGCTGCTTTATCTGATTCTAAGGTAATAATATCTTGATTAACATCAACACTATCGCCTTCGGCAATCAATACTTCAATGATTTCTACTTCGTCAAAATCACCGACATCGGGTACTTTTATTTCGATCAACTCCATCATTTTATCCTTTATTTGGCGCCAGGGCGTCAGCATTAATGTTGTATTGCTTAATTGCTTTATCGACCACATCAGCAGCTATTTGACCTTCTTGGGCCAAGGCATTTAACGTTGCCACCACGATATGAAAGCGGTCTACTTCAAAAAAGCGCCTCAACTTCTCACGGGTATCAGAACGTCCAAAACCATCGGTACCTAATACCGTATAAGGTGCTTTTACCCATGGACGTATCTGTTCCGCATATAGTCGTATATAGTCGGTAGACGCAACGACAACCCCTTCCTGTTCCTCCAAACATTCCTCAACATAACTACGTTTATTCGCTTCTTGTGGATGAAGACGATTATATCTATCGATAGCCATGCCTTCTCTTGCCAACTCGTTCATGCTAGTCGCACTCCAGACATTGGCAGAGACTTTCCAATCTTTTTCTAATAGTACTGCTGCGGCTTCTACTTCACGTAAAATAGTGCCGCTGCCAAGCAATTGTGCTTTCAGTTTATGTTTCCCACCCGATTTAAGCTGGTACAAGCCTTTCAAAATACCTGATTCTGCGCCTTCTGGCATCGCAGGGTGCGCATAGTTTTCATTCATCGCAGTAATATAATAGAAGACACTTTCTTGATCTTCGTACATACGACGCATACCGTCATGAACAATCACAGCCATTTCATAAGCATAGGTTGGATCGTAACTAATACAATTTGGAATCGTACCTGCTTGAATTAAACTGTGACCATCTTGATGTTGTAAGCCTTCACCATTTAATGAAGTACGCCCAGCGGTTGCACCTAACAAGAAGCCTTTCGCTTGAATATCCCCTGCTAACCACGCTAAATCCCCGATACGTTGGAACCCGAACATCGAATAGTATATATAGAAGGGCACCATATTGACGTTATAGTTCGAATACGCTGTGGACGCAGACACCCACTCCGCCATAGCGCCGGCTTCGTTGATACCTTCTTGCAAGATTTGGCCTTTCGTATCTTCGCGATACCACATCACTTTGCCAGAATCTTCTGGTTCATACATTTGACCCGATGAGGAGTAAATACCCACAGACCGGAATAAACCTTCCATACCAAATGTACGCGCTTCATCGGGCACAATTGGGACAATATTCTTGCCTATTTCTTTATCACGAATCAAGGCCGTTAAGATACGTACGAAGGCCATCGTTGTTGATATTTCACGTTCGCCAGTCGATTTTAATACACCATCGAAGATTTTTAGATCAGGGATTTTTAATGCCTGTGCACTATTATTACGTTTCGGTAAAAAACCACCTAGTTCTTCACGTCGACTCAATAAATATTTTTGTTCTTCACTGCCTTCTTCTAAGGTAATGAATGGCACATCTTTTTCTATCTGTTCATCGCTCACAGGAATATTGAAGCGATCACGGAAACGTTTCATATGTTCTACCGACATATTCTTCTGAGAGTGGGTCGTGTTTTGACCTTCTCCAGCCCCGCCCATACCATAACCCTTGACGGTCTTCGCTAAAATAACTGTCGGTTGACCTTGGTGATCACTGGCACTCTTATAGGCTGCATAAATTTTTCTTGGATCATGGCCGCCACGACTCAAGTGCCATATATCTTGGTCGGTCATATCAGAGACCAGTTCTAATAATTCTGGATATTTACCAAAGAAATGTTCACGTACAAAAGCGCCATCTTTCGATTTGTAGTTCTGGTATTCACCATCGACCACTTCTTCCATCCGTTTTAATAGCAAACCACTTTTATCTTTTGCTAAAAGGCGATCCCATTCAGAACCCCAAATCACTTTAATAACATTCCAACCAGCGCCACGGAAAATAGCTTCCAATTCTTGAATTATCTTGCCATTACCACGTACTGGACCATCTAAACGTTGCAAGTTACAGTTAACGACAAAGGTCAGATTATCCAATTTTTCGCGACCCGCTAATGTAATAGCACCTAGCGATTCTGGTTCATCCATCTCGCCATCACCAAGGTAAGCCCAAACGTTACGGCCTTCAGTTGGTGCGATTTCACGGTGATCCATGTATTTCATAAACCGCGCTTGGTAGATCGCCAATAGTGGGCCTAAGCCCATTGAGACTGTCGGGAATTGCCAATAATCTGGCATCAACCAAGGGTGAGGGTACGAAGATAAGCCTTCACCATCCGCCTCAAAACGGAAGTTTAATAATTGTTCTTCGGTTAACCGACCTTCAAGGAATGATCGCGCGTAGATCCCTGGTGAGGAGTGACCTTGGAAAAAGACCAGGTCAGCACCATTACCAAAATTATCACCTTTGAAAAAGTGATTAAACCCTACATCATAAAGTGTCGCAGCAGATGAGAAGCTGGCAATATGACCACCAACGGCACCGGGTTTAAGGTTCGCTTTGGTCACCATCGCCATCGCGTTCCAGCGGATATATGAGCGTAATTTATGCTCCATTTTCGGATCGCCAGTAATACGCTGCTGCTGATCGACAGGAATGGAGTTTACATAAGCGGTATTCGCACTATAAGGCAAGTTCACGCCAGAGCGACGTGCCATATCGATCAGTTTTTCTAAAATATAATGTGCTTTGTTACCGCCTTCAACTTCAATAATGGACTCTAATGAATCCAGCCACTCTTGGGTTTCTTGCGGATCGTTATCAACAAAATCAGTCATAAATACCTTCAAAAATAGTAACGCA
>JAIBDY010000054.1 GCA_024685995.1 Piscirickettsiaceae bacterium
CATCTAGATCAACGATATGAAGGCGTTTAGCCCCCGCATCGACCCACTGTTTTGCAACAGCAACGGGATCTTTAGAAAATACCGTATTGTCTTCCATCCGACCTTGTCTTAGACGGACGCAATGCCCTTCTTTAAGGTCAATAGCAGGAATTAACAACATAATAACGTCTCCATGATTTGTCGGGGGTTAGGATTGACCATCCCAGTTTAAAAAGTTTTTCAGTAATTGTAGTCCAGTATGCTGGCTTTTCTCGGGATGAAATTGCGCAGCAAAAATATTATCTCGATTCAATGCCGCGGTAAAATCGTGTTGATAATGTGTAGTCGCCGCTGTAACGGATGCATCTTCTGGTGCGACATAGTAGCTGTGTACAAAGTAAAAACGACTGTCTTGGGCAATATTGTGCCAAAGTGGGTGCGAAATCGCTTGTTGTACTTGGTTCCAACCCATATGGGGGACTTTAAAATCGCTTTCTGTGCGAGAGAGTGCTGTATTAAAACGACGTACCTCACCAGGAATAAGGTTCAAAGCCGCTGTGCCACCATTTTCTTCACTGTGTGTGAGTAATGCCTGCATCCCGAGGCAAATCCCTAGAAAAGGTTTTGTCTGAGCAACTTCACGAATGACTTCGTCGAGTCCAAGACGCGATAACTCTGCAACACAGTCACGTATGGCACCCACACCAGGGAAGACGATATGGCTGGCATTTAGAATGTGTTCTGGATCAGCGGTTACGTCGACAGTCACGCCTTCTGCAACGGCTTCAAGGGCTTTTGACACCGAGCGCAAATTACCCATGCCATAATCAATCACTGCAACGTGACGCATAACGAACCTGTTTGAAAAATTAAACGTTTATTTTACGCGTTAAACACAGAACTTTATATGCTTGTGTTTAAAGACTGCCTTTTGTTGAGGGTAATTGTCCAAGTGCCCGTTGATCGAGCGTAATCGCCATGCGTAAAGCGCGACCAAAGGCCTTAAACATTGTTTCAGCAATGTGATGTGCATTACGCCCTTTCAGATTATCAATGTGTAATGACACACCGGCATGATTTACAAAGCCTTGGAAAAACTCATAAAATAAATCGACATCAAACTCGCCAATCTTATCGCGATTAAACACGACATCATATTCAAAGCCGGGACGGCCTGACAAATCCAACACAACACGCGTCAAGGCTTCATCAAGCGGAACATAGGCATGGCCATAACGTACCACGCCCTTTTTGTCGGCGATGGCTTGTTTAAACGCTTGTCCAAGCGTAATACCAATGTCTTCAACTGTATGGTGAGCATCGATATGCAAGTCGCCATTGGCTTTCACGCTTAAATCAAATAAGCCATGGCGGGCAATTTGTTCCATCATGTGATCGAGAAAAGGCACGCCTGTTTCAGCATCAAATTGACCTTGTCCATCGAGGTTAATGGTGACCTCAATTTGGGTTTCAAGGGTATTACGCGCAACAGAAGCGGTGCGAGACGTCATGATATTTCCTAAATCTTTGATTAAGACTAGGAATGATAACTGTTTATGTGATTAGTTTGAAGGGGTATCATAGTGAATTATTTCACATCGAAAACTGATAATGTCACAAAGCGACACCCTTACCCCCTTAATAGTAGATTTGGCCAAGCGGGAGAAAAAACATCAAGTCGTATGTGAAGCGTGTGCACTCTATCGCTTATGTCTACCACTGGGTCTGCACCGCGATGACCTTGTAGTGCTTGACCAGCTGGTTAAACGCCGACAAAGTTACAAACGAAAACAGGATTTATTTACGACCAATGACACGTTTAGTGCCTTATATGTTGTTCGTTCAGGCTCGTTTAAAACCACTATCTCGACGAGCAATGGCCGGGAGCAAGTGACAGGATTTTATTTTCCAGGTGAGTTTATAGGTCTAGATGCGATTCATATGCCTTCTTATCAATCCAACGCTATCGCATTAGAAAGTAGTAGTGTCTGTGCTTTACCGTTTGATAATTTACAACAAGTTGGTGAGCGTCTACCGAGACTTCAAATTCAACTGTTAACCCGTTTAAGTCGTGAGTTAGCAGGCGATAAAAGTTTCATGTTGTTACTGGGAAAAAAAACGGCAGAGGAAAAATTGGCAACGTATTTAATCTCACTGTCTAAACGGTTTCAGGATCGTGGGTTTTCAGCGCAGGATTTTAGGTTAACGATGTCACGCAATGATATTGCTAACCACCTTGGTCTGGCGGTCGAAACGATTAGCCGTGTGCTGACCAAGTTCCAAGGTTTAGGCTTGGTAGTGATTAACGGTAAAGATATTTCTTTAAAAGACATAACCAAAATGGAAGCGCTTTGCGGCTAGCCGTTGCGGGTACGATCACGTTTGTGTCAACACTCCCAACTTTCAATATGACCAATCACATTTCTCTTGATCTAGGTCAATGAAATTATCAATGAAAACCGTATGATCGATTCCTAAATACATCAACAATATATTTAGGAAGCATAATGAAGTTAATGAATTTGGTCGGGGCGTGTTTTGTCGCAGTGGGCAGCATGAGCCCTGTCAGCACGGCAATGGCATATGATGCGGGTGATTGGCTTGTCAGAGGTCGTGTTATCAATATTAACCCTAATGATGATAGCGGTAGGCTCTATACCACTGCCGGTGATTTAGGCGAAGGTGTTACTGTCACCGAAGACACCGTACCGGAACTGGATATTACTTATATGATCAATCCACATTGGGGGGTTGAATTGATTTTAGGGTATTCAACGCATGAGGTCGGAACACGAGGCCAGCCTGCAGCAATTGGACTAGGGCGTGTTATTGACAGTAAAGTGCTGCCGCCAACTTTGACCTTACAATACCACTTTTTACCTAATGAGAGCCTTAGACCTTATGTCGGTGCCGGTATTAACTATACTTATTTCTTCGATGAAAAAGTACAAGGAATATTAGATAAGCCTGGCGCCAAAGTTAAATTAGCGAGTTCATGGGGCCTTGCTGTTCAAGCTGGGCTTGATATTGCGATTGACGACGATTGGTTCGTCAATCTAGATGTGAAATACATTGATATAGAGACCAAAGCGAGCTTTAGAGGCATCAACTTGGTGGGCGCAGCCAATATTAATACCCAAATAGACCCTGTCGTCTATGGCATTGGTATAGGTCGTCGATTTTAAGCTGATAAAGGCTTTAGTGTCAGCATAATATTACATCCTCCCCTTTGAGGCCTTTGATAAAAGGCCTTTTTTTTTCGTAATAAAAAGGCAAAAAAGTAAGTACTGATTGTTTGCTTATCTGACAGATAGAACACGATGCCTACTTAAACATCAATCTTGAATAAACAGCCTTATCCGGGAGATGGAAGATAAGGCTGTTGCTGATAGGTATCTCTATTATATGGCGGCACGCCCACATAATTTATTAGCGGGTACGGCAATATCCATTTGTTTTGGATTGGGTAAGTTGAGATTGTTCATAATTTCGATAAACTCAGCTCTAGTTTTACCTGCCAAACGTGGGTTGGTCTTTTTTTCTTGAGCGACGCTACTAACAAACTTGCCGTTATAGTCGTGGCCAGGATAAATCAGTGTTTCATCCGGTAGCGTAAATATTTTTTGGGTAATGCTGTCATATAAGGTGCCAGCATCGCCAGCTTGGAAATCTGTTCTACCACAGCCACCGATTAATAAAGCATCACCGGTAAATATGTGATCTCGCCAAAGGTAACTCACACTACCGTGAGTATGGCCGGGTGTGGCGATGGTTGTAATAGTTTCTTGACCAAACTTGAACGTATCACCCTCATTGATCTGTTGATCGGCACACAAGGCACCACACAATTCACTGACCGCGGTAACCGCACCAGTATCTTTCTGTATGACCGCAGCACCAGTAATATGGTCAGCATGAACGTGTGTTTCTAATACGTATAATAAGTGATAGGTATTGGTTTTGATAAAGGATAAATAGTCGTCGACATTTTCTAAGACGGGGTCAATAATGATTGCTTCTTTCGAGTCAATATCAGCGATGACATACGTATAGGTACTGCTCTCTGGATCAAAAAATTGTTTAAAGTTGGTTGTCATTTAAAAGCGTCCTTTTAGCATGCCGTGCCAATAGAGTTTTGGGAGAATATCTTTCTTAAGGATGTACATACTTTTTCTTTCGACACTCTGATCAAATGGGAAGGTCTCCTTCGGGTTTTGATCATAATCGAACTCGGCTAGAATCAATCGTCCGTAGCCTGTGACCAATGGGCAGGAAGTATAGCCATCGTAACGATCAACCAAAGGTTGATTATCTCTCGCCGACAAGATGTTTCTAACCATCACGGGGACTTGGGCTCGAATGGCAGCCGCTGTTTTTGATGTTGGTAGACTGCTGCAATCTCCACATGCAAAAATATTATCGTAGTGATTATGTTGCATAGTGTCTTTATTTACATCGACCCATCCTGCTTCATTTACGATAGTGCTTTTCTTGATGAAGTCAGGTGCGCTCATTTTAGGTGTGACATGAAGCATATCGTATTCCATAGATACCAGTTCTTCAGTGTCTAAATTTTTAAAAATCGCGATTTTATTATCGGCATCAACTTCAACGAGATCATGGCGGAATGTTCTTTCGATGCCTCGGGTATCACAAATTTTATTCAGTTGTTCGGCGTACTTTTTGACAGCAAAAATTCCCGGCAAGCCAGAGACAAATTTGATGTCAATTTGATTTCTAAGGCCTGCACGCTTGAAATAATCTTCTGCGAGGTACATGATTTTTTGTGGTGCGCCACCACATTTAATTGGTGTGGCCGGTTGGGTAAAGATAGCAGTGCCTTTGCCAAGCTTTCGGATGTTTTCCCAAGTTGAGTCAACCGTTTTATAGCTATAATTGCTACAAATACCTTTCTTGCCCACGTTTCGTGATAAGCCTTTAATCCCTGTCCAATTGATCTGCAAGCCGGCAGTAACCACTAAATAATGGTAGCTGATATCGCCGTTTTGTTTGGTTGACACGGTATTGTTCTCTGGATCAAATCCGTTTGTCGCGTCTTTAATCCAATCACAACTATCAGGAATGAGTGTAGCGGTATCTTTTTGGGAGACTTCTTTAGGAAATACGCCGCCGCCGACAAGTGTCCAGATCGGTTGGTAATAATGCTCATTAGAAGGTTCGATAATTGCGATACTGCCACTAGGAAGTGCTTTCGCAAGTCTTGCTGCGGTGCTAATTCCAGCAGCGCCACCACCAACAATCACGATTTCATAATGTTTATTAGTCATAATTCACGTTCTCTTCTATGGCGTTTAGAGTTTGAAACAATGTTTAATTATGTCGTTGACTATAGCTGTGGGTTAACGCTCGTTATTCTTGTTCAGTCATTAATGCGCGCATCTGGTCAATATCCCACTCCCTTGGCCCGACGGCTTTGTAGACCAGTTTTCCGTCAGGGTTAATTAAATAGCTGACGGGGAGTGCCGGTACTTGCCAACCATGTGCTGACATATTGGCATCTAGTACCGTTTTAAAGGTGATGTTGTGTTTTTTTAGGAAAGGTCTAACGCGGCCTTGTGGCGGGCCGGCATGAATAGCAATAATTTCAAAGCCATCATCCTTCAAAGCATCGTATAAGGTCTGCATTGCTGGGAATTCTTTAACGCAAGGACCACACCAGTGTGCCCAGAAGTTCACCAAGATATATTTACCTTCAAACTCTTTCATACTAAAAGGTTCGCCATTACTATCTGGTAGCTCAATAGGCGGAGCAGTACGTACCCCTGTCATAGGCGTCATTAGACTGCCATCTGCAAAACTGACGGTCGTAAAAAAAGCAAACCATAGTACGAGTATTGCGCGCATTAAAAAATCCTTAACAGCTTAAAAATTAGTGTTCGTTCGAGATATCACCAACGGGGGTAGCAAAAGCATCGGAAATGACTTCAGCGATATTGTCCCCAGTTAGGGTATTCATGAATGCGATCAAATCTTCAATCTCATTTTCTGTTAACCCTAAAGGTCGTATCAGTGGTGATTGTGTGACATTGGGAACGTTACTTTCGTTCTTTAGCATGCCGCCTTGGTTATAAAATGCAATGACACTTTCTAAGTCTAACATTGAGCCATCATGCATATATGGCGCTGTTAAGGCGACATTGCGTAACGAAGGTGTACGGTATTTCCAACGGTCATCAGGGTTTTGGGTGACTTCATAAAAGCCGACATCTGGCATCGGTGGATGGCCCACTTCATCTCTCGCCGCTTTTCTGACATAGGCATAGGTGCCAGGAGCAATCAACATCCGTTGTTTCTCAGGCTCTTTGCCCATCGAGCGTTTAAAGCCTATGCCGGTGTTGTGCATTTGGTTGTCAGTGAACAAAGCCGTTTTTTCACCGACTGTGTGACAAGTGATACATTGTCCTTTGCCTTTAAAGATATCAAACCCCCGAATGGCTTGCTCAGAAATGGCATCTTCTTCTTTACTAAAATACCAGCGATCAAAAGGTGAGTTACCCGAGACAAGGACACGCTGGTAGCTGGCAAAGGCTTTACCTAATGTCATAATATTCGGGCCTTGACCATCAAAGGCAGCTTCAAACAAGCCTTGATAATCTGGCATGCTTTTTATTTTTTTAATGACATGGCCCATTGAGGTCATGGCCATTTCATTCGGGGCCAATAAGGGTCCCCATATTTGGTTTTCTAGCGATGTTTCTCGAGCGTCGAGGAACAAACGTTCTAAATACGCAGTATTATAGATTGTTGGCGAATTACGGCGGTTAGAACGGCCTTGGAATCCAACCGCTCTTATCACTTCATGACTTGTGAAGCCTTGCTCAGGCACATGGCACATGGCACATGAGAAGGTGTCGTTAAGAGATAGTCTACGGTCGAAGAATAACTTTCTACCCAAATCAATTTTTTCAACAGTCAAAGGGTTGTCGACTGGTACAGGAATTTTTGGCAAGCCGAGAGGTGGCTCTTCAAGATAACGAATTAAATCCGCTTTTTTTCCTTGGCGTGCTGCGATAGCGACAGAATCTGTTTTATACCCTGTCGTTTCATAGCCAGTTTTGTCATCACCAGCACCGATTCGCACGCCATCACTTGAGTAGACATTGCCAGAGACAGAAGGCGAGCCTTCTGCCTCTGGTGCCTGGATAGTAAAATACTCTGAATTGTAAAAATCACGTGGTTTATCTTGTTCGTTTGATAAGCCGTAACTACTGTATACACAAAGTGACGCAAGTAGCCCTATTTTTAAACTAGAATATTTCATTACCATACTTCTCAGTTACGCTTGCTTATTTGCTCATCGCAACGATTGGGTTTTTAGCTTGCTCAACTTTAGCTTGTTTGCCGTAAAGTGAGTAAGCACCAAAACGCATTTGATGTGCACGACCTAACTTCTCTTTATAGAAGTCGATAGTGAACTGTTCAGTCATTTCTTTACCATCC
>JAIBDY010000029.1 GCA_024685995.1 Piscirickettsiaceae bacterium
GCGCTTTATTCACGTAAACGTATAGGTAGCGTGATAATGGGTAAGTACCGTTAGCCGCATTTGCTTTCGTCGCAGCGATCATTTTGCCACCCGGTTTTTTGGATAATGCCAACGCTTTAACGCCTGATGTTTTATAACCGATACCAGAATAACCAATACCATTTAACGATTTAGTCACACCTTGAACGACAGAAGCAGAACCCGGTTGCTCATTCACGCTATCTTTGAAGTCACCTTTACATAGGCCTTTCTTTTTAAAGTAGCCATAAGTACCCGACACTGAGTTACGGCCGTAAAGTTGGATATTTCCTAAATCAGCACCGACTTGTGACCAGTTTTTGATATCTTCTGCGTGACCACACTTACGTGTGGCAGAGAAAATAGCATCAACTTGCGGGATGCTTAAGCCTTCTACTGGGTTATCTTTATGGGCGTACACCGCTAATGCATCGATAGCAACACGAATTGGCGTTGCTTTATAACCATGCTTTTCTTCAAATGCGGCGATTTCTTTGTCTTTCATCTTACGGCTCATTGGGCCGAAGTTTGACGTACCTTCTGTCAATGCAGGGGGCGCAGTAGATGAACCCGCTGCTTGGATTTGAATATTCACATTAGGGTATTCACGTTTGAATTCTTCCGCCCAAAGTGTCATCAAGTTTGCCAAGGTATCAGAACCCACACTTGATAAGTTGCCTGAAATACCGCTTGCTTTCGTGTAGTCCGGTAATGCCGCATCGACATCAGCCATCGCTGATGCAGAAAAAGTCATAGAGACCGCAGCCCCTAAAATAGCCAGTTTTTTCATGAACATGGTTGTTCAGCTCCCAAATTAATAATATGTAGTAATCAAATTACTGGAGTAAGTATCCGACATACGTGTGACAATGATATGAAACAATTGTGACAGTTATGTTACAACGACGTAAAACTAATCTGTCGCAGGGGTTAACGACTGGGGCTTAGCGACAACACTTTGAATTGGGAAGTAACATGAAAAAGTTGCCCCCTCACCTAATTCGCTACTAATTTGAAGTCTCGCATCATGTCGCTGGAGCACATGTTTTACAATCGCAAGCCCTAACCCCGTCCCGCCCTCGCCTTGGGTTCGCCCACTATCAACGCGATAGAAACGCTCTGTCAAACGCTCTAAATGGTGTTCGGCAATACCGTTACCATTATCTTTGATCGACACCACGCCATTGTGCGCATCGACGGCCCATGTGACAGTGATCCGGCAGCCCGCGGGGGTATACTTCACCGCATTATAAATAAGGTTAGAAAACGCACTACGTAGCTCATCCAAGTCACCCAATAACCAATTGTCGCTCTCTACATTTAATACCATCTCATGCTGCTCATATTGCGATAGCTGGAGCGCATCGTTAATAATATCTTGCAAAACCGTACCGACATCGGTCGCGGTCACTTGTAGCGCTTTCTCGCCTGTTTCAAGGCGAGACAACGTTAACAACTCATGCAGCATTTCACTCATCCGCTCAGACTGCTGTCGCATTGCTGGCAGCGCATTATGCCACTGTTCTACGGGTGTATTATTATCAAACATCTCGAGATAACCACGTAACACGGTTAACGGTGTGCGTAATTCATGAGAGACATTGGCCACAAAATCACGTCGCATCTTCTGTAGCTTAACCGTTTGTGTCATATCTCTCGCCAGCAGCATTCGACCACTACCCATATAACTAACGATCTTAATCTCTAGTTGAATGCTGGCATTGACAGGAGAGTTCACAATAACAATGTTGCCAATGTCCGACCGTTCGGCAATCAGTTGTTGAAAGTCGGGGTCACGGATCAAATTATTGACCCGAACGTGGTTGTCACGAGGCCACAACACACCTAATAAGTTTTTAGCAGAATCATTGGCCCAATCCACCTCACCAAACTCACCTAATACCACAATGGCATCAGGCAATGCTGCTGTCGCGGATTGAAAACGTTTTAAATATCCCGCTAATTTTTTCTTTCGTGAATTATTTTGTTGGCGAACACGTTCTATTTCACGACACACATCATCAATGACGCCATCTGCTGTCGGCGAAGGCAGTTTTTTCGGTTTTCTTAACCACCGTTGAAGTTGAAACCATGTTCTTTGTAGCCATAAGGCATAGATCAGCGTCGCGACAAACATAAAGCCCATCATTTGACCAAAAAGCAGACCGACAAAGCCTGCAATGCTCACTATCGCGAATAATCGCCAATAATCCCAAGACATGGGTTAAGTCCGTTTAATCGGCAGCAAAACGGTAGCCCACGCCACGGACAGTTTGCACCAAGCCATCATTTTCAGTTGGCTCTAAGGCTTTGCGCAAACGACGGATATGCACATCTACCGTCCGTTCTTCTATATAAACCGTATCCCCCCACACATGATCGAGTAATTGGCCGCGGCTATAAGCCCGCTCCGGATTTTTCATAAAGAAGTGTAATAACCGAAACTCTGTTGGCCCCAAACTGACGCGCTCATCATCAATCGTCACACGGTGACTCTTCATATCCAAACGTAATGCGCCAAATTGTAGGGCGTCATCACTACTCGTGTCGGGCAATTGACAGCGTCTCAACACCGCTTTAATTCTCGCCATCAGCTCGGGTGGTGAAAAAGGTTTATTCACATAATCATCGGCGCCCACACTCAAGCCTTTAACCATATCGTCACTTTCGCCCTTCGCAGTGAGCATAATTACGGGAATCGCGGCAAAATATTCATTGCCACGCAAACGTCGAATAAATTCGATACCATCAATCCCCGGCAACATCCAATCCAACAAAATAATATCCGGTGGCTGTTGCTCCTTCAACCAAGCTAAGCCTGACTCAGCATCACCAACGGCCTCACACTCAAAACCAGAGTGACGCAGTGAAAAACACAGCATATCTTTGATTGCGACATCATCCTCAACCACCAAAACCCTTGTCACCATAAACTATTATCCCTTAATCACATGGAGAAACATGATACCGATCTTATATGACAGATTTGTAACATAGCCTCAAATAAGCATCATAAGTCATCACAGACTAGCGCGAACACAGCGTAAAAGGCCATAGTGATATTGACCTTCAAACGCATCATAAACCGGTTTCAAACGACCCTTATCAGCCTCTTCAAAGGACTCAATCATGCGCACAATTTCATCGTAATCCGCCGCACTCAATCCCAAAACCGCGCGCGCCTCAAGCAATCCCACCTCAATGGCTTCAGCTAAATGCATGTAAACCGTACTGTCTTTCACCTCACGTTTAGCGGCAATCACATCAATCGCTAAGCCTTGTTGATATAACATCAAGGTTGCATTTACCGTATCGCTCAAGCGGTTATCCAATAAATCAGTCAATGGATGGTCCACGATCACCTTGATAAAATCTGCTCCATAACGCTGTAATTTTTGCTCGCCGACACCAGAGATAGTGGCCAGCTTCGTTAGTGAGTCTGGACGTGACTTCAACATTGCTTGTAATGTGGCATCATGAAAAATCACATAGGGCGGCACGCCTAACCCGCCAGCCAATCGTGCGCGCAGTGCGCGCAAAGCTTCCCACAACGCGTCATCTTGTGGGCGAATAAGTGCTTTCTGCTTTGTTGTTTTAGTGGATTTACTCGCCGCTTGATATTGCCTGAGCGCCAACGTCTTATCCCCTTTTAATAAGGGTCGACATAGTTCAGTCAAACGCAGGGCACCATAACGCGTGACATCAATATCAACATAACCCAAGGCTATTAATTGCCTAAACACACTCCGCCACTCTACCGCGCTTTTATGCTGACCCAAGCCAAAAGTACTTAACTTATCATGGCCATTTTGTTGAACCCGTTCATCGAGCTTACCCAACAAAATATCGATAATATAATTCACCCCAAAGCGCTGCTCCGTTCGGTAGACACATGACAATGCTTTTTGCACATCCTCTGTCGCATCCCACTGTGCTGGGGGCTGCTGACAATTATCACATTGGCCACATTGGCCCACGCTGGCCTCATCAAAATAAGCCAGAATCGCTTGACGACGGCAACTAATCAACTCGCATAAACCCAACATCGACTCTAACTTATGATAAGCCACACGCTTATGTGCCTCATCAGCACCTGAGTCTTGGGTAAACTGACGTAAGGTAATGACATCTTGTAGACCATAAGCCATCCATGCATTCGCCGCCTGCCCATCACGACCCGCTCGCCCCGTTTCCTGATAATAAGCCTCAATGCTTTTGGGCAAGTTTAAGTGTGCAACAAAGCGTACATCGGGTTTATCAATTCCCATCCCGAATGCAATCGTTGCCACAATAATCACGCCTTCTTGGCGCAAAAACTGTTGCTGATTTTGCTGACGAACGAGTTGTGGTAGCCCCGCATGGTAAGGCAATGCGACACGACCTTGCTCGCACAACCAGTCGGCAATCGCCTCAACCTTTTTTCGTGACAGGCAGTAGACAATTCCTGCGTCGTTCGCATGGTGTTGCTGCAAAAACTGCCATAGCCGTGCTTTCGGATTGTTCCCTTCAGAAATCGCATAGTGAATATTGGGCCGGTCAAAACTATTAACAAAGACCGTCGCATCGTCCAAACCTAGTTGAGTAATAATTTCATCGCGTGTTTGCCGATCAGCTGTCGCCGTTAAGGCAATTCTAGGGACGTGAGGAAACTGCTGATGTAATATGGCGAGCTGCTGATATTCTGGTCGAAAATCATGCCCCCATTGCGATACACAATGTGCTTCATCAATGGCAAACAGGGCTAGTTGGCATTGACCTAACATTGCTAGCATCTTGGGCATTAACAAACGTTCAGGCGCAATATATAGTAGCGTTAACTCACCGGCCATTAACTGCTGCTCAACCTGACGAGTCTCGTCAGCCGACTGACTTGAGTTCATAAAAGCGGCTTTCACACCGAGTTGCTGTAAAGCATCAACCTGATCTTGCATCAATGCGATCAAGGGCGACACCACTATAGCTGTGCCCTCTCGTACTAATGCTGGGATTTGGTAACACAATGATTTCCCGCCACCCGTTGGCATTAAAACTAGCGCATCCTTCCCCGCGAGTAGGGATTGAATAATCTCTGCTTGGCGATGCCTAAATGCATCATAACCAAATACAGTCTTCAGAATCTGCTTAGCGTGCTTCACCTCACCTCACCTTGAATGATGGTAGCCGCCCAACTAGGTCATCAAGCTTTCAATAATGTAATAAATACCGGCAGACAATACAGCCGCCGTAGGGACCGTTATCACCCAAGCGGTAATGATTTTCTGAATCATACCTTGTTTAATATAAAGGCTTTTTTGATCTTTCTTTAACTCTTTCTTCGCAGCTTTAATCACGGCGCGTTCTTCATCAATTAACTTATAAATTCTCAGCATTTCTTCAGCGCTTCTTCCCTGCTTAGCTTCTAGCGCGTTAAGTTGATCGTAGAGTGCCCGTAGCTGAGTTTTCTCATCGGCTACAATTGCTTTTTCCCGTGCAATCTCAGCCTCAAGCGTACTGGTTTTGTCTAACCATTCTCGTAGCAGACCCACTCCAAAAATCCCCCCTATCGCAATATGCGTTGAGCTGACTGGCAACCCCAGCTGACTGGCGATAATTACTGTAATCGCTGCGGCCATTGCCACAGAAAAAGCGCGGATGGGGTCTAAGTCCGTGATGCCGCTACCCACGGTTTTAATTAATCTCGGGCCGTATAAAGCCAAGCCCAGCGCCAGACCAAAAGCACCAACCGCCATCACCCAAAAAGGGATGCCCGCTTTAGCAGAGATCCCGCCGGTCATCACCGCATCATTAATCGCTGCCAACGGGCCAATCGCATTGGCCACATCATTGGCACCATGCGCAAAGCTCAATAATGACGCTGCAAATATCAACGGAATCGTAAACAAGACATTCACACTCGCACGGCTATTCTCCAAACGACTCAATTTCGTACTTAATCGCTTTTTGATAAGACCGTAAACTATCCCACCCGCTAGGCCACCTAATAAAACCGCAACCGCGAAAGAAGGTTTCTGACTCATTTCAACACTAAAAAAAGACAGGTTATTAAATGCCTGCAGCAATTGTGGCCAGATTTTCGTCAGCCCCTTTAAGACCAAGTAAGTTACAAAGGCCCATGCCATGATTGCGACATAGATCGGCACCCAGCGATAGGAGGCCGTTAGTTTGTCGTCTTTAAAAATAATCGTTTTCTTTATGGCGAACAAAAACCCGGCTGCGATCACACCGCCGATAATAGGAGAAATGATCCATGAGCTTGCAATCTTCGCCATGGTCGTCCAGTTAACAATGTCAAAACCTGCTGCAGCAATCCCTGCTCCCATTACGCCACCGACGATAGAGTGCGTCGTAGAAACTGGGGCGCGTGCCATCGTGGCGACATTCAACCACAGTGCCGCCGCTAATAATGACGCCATCATCGCCCAAAGAAAATGGTCGGTATTTTGACCAAAGGCATTAATATCGATAATACCCTTTTTGATGGTAGACACCACATCCCCACCTGCGACAAAAGCGCCACCCGCTTCAAAAAACATCGCAATAACGATTGCCCAACCCATCGTCATTGCCTTTGAGCCAACAGCCGGCCCAACGTTATTTGCGACATCATTAGCGCCGATATTCATCGCCATATAGCCGCCAAAAACAGCAGCAATCGCTAAAAACAAGCGATTTGAGTTAGATTCCGTGAAGAAAAAACTAAAGGCCAACACCAGCCCTAAGAATAGTAGCGCCAGAGCGAGACGGGCAATATCACTTCCGTTATTTTGGGCTAACGACACATCGGCCGGTTGGCTACGTTTCATCTTAATTAAATCTTAAACATCAATCATCAAAACGGCTACATTATCACCAAATTCGTTTTTTTTTCGAAAAAGTGAAACAATTGCCGGCTCCGACAGTCAATCTATTCACAAACAGACTAACTAGTACTAATAAAAATGAAAAAAATTATATTTCTATTCCTGATTAGCATGACTTTCTTCATCCCTGCCCATGCTGGCATTTGGGACAGTGCCGATATGGGCGACGATGCTCTGCCGCCCAGTCAGGATGAAGCATTTCAATTCGAAATAGCAATCCAAGACCCCAAGACACTATTGACCCGCTTCGTTGTGGCACCTGGTAACTATCTTTATCGAGATAAAATCAAATTTGAAATCACTGGGCCACAACCCATTCAGATTCTGCCGTACTCACTCCCTGAAGGCAAAAACAAGATCGATGAGATTTTTGGGCCAACGGATGTTTTTTACGACGATGTAGACCTACCGCTGTCTTTAAATCGCAACCAACACGCACAAACAATCTCCTTAACGGTCTATTACCAAGGCTGTTCAGAGACGTTTAACATCTGTTATCCACCGACTAAAAAGGTTGTTGAGCTTGCTTTACCCGAATACACCGCGGCATCAACGGACAACACCCCTATCACTGATGCGACCAACGTCACGCCTCAACTACCTCTTTCAGAGCAAGACCGCCTAGCCCATAGTCTTGCCACCGACAGCCTATTCACAGTCCTGCTTGGCTTCTTTGGACTCGGTCTTTTACTCGCCTTCACGCCTTGTGTTTTTCCAATGATCCCTATCCTATCGAGCATCATTGTTGGCGAAGGAAAGGATATTACCACCCATCGTGCTTTTGTATTATCACTGGTCTATGTCTTGGCCATGTCGGTGACCTATACCTTCGCGGGTTTACTCACGGGCTTGCTCGGCGCAAACATCCAAACCATGCTACAGAATCCATGGGTTATCAGTAGTTTTAGCGCTTTGTTTGTCTTGTTGTCACTTTCCATGTTCGGTCTCTATGAGCTTCAACTCCCGCATAGCCTGCAACATCGCCTGCATCAGATCAGTCACCAACAATCTGGTGGTAAACTCGCAGGTGTAGCTTTGATGGGTTTATTGTCTGGATTGATTGTTGGCCCTTGTCTTGCGCCTCCGCTTGCAGGCGCACTGATCTTTATTGGTCAGCAAGGCGATCCCATCTTAGGAGCATCAGCCTTATTCGCACTCAGTATGGGGATGGGCGTGCCATTGCTCGCCATTGGTACTTCGGCCGGCAGTTTATTACCCAAAGCTGGCGCTTGGATGGAAGATATCAAAGCCGTCTTTGGTGTCCTTATGCTCGGCTTAGCGATCTGGCTATTAGAACGCATTATTCCTGGCTGGATTACCTTGCTACTTTGGGGCGGCTTATTGATTATCTCCGCAGTATACCTCGGCGCGTTGAATGCCTTAACCATGGTTTCAACAGGCTGGGAAAAGCTACTAAAAGGCATGGGGCTAGTGCTCCTTATTTATGGTAGCCTGCTTATCGTGGGTAGCGCGAGCGGAAGTCACAACATTTGGCAACCTTTAACAAGCTTTGGCGGTTCGGTTACTAATGCCGCTCACAATACGCAAGGTGTCAACTTCATCAAGATTAATAACCTTACAGAACTCGAGCAACAGATCGCTCAATCAAACCAAGTTGTCATGCTCGATCTCTATGCCGATTGGTGCACCGATTGTAAAACCATGGAAATGACAACATTCAAAGACCCCGCCGTTGTCGCAGCATTAGCCAATACCACCGCCTTACAACTCGACATGACGGAGAATAATGCAGAGCATAAAGCCTTGCTCAAACAGTTCGGTATTTTTGGTCCACCTACTATCTTATTTTTCGATCCTCAAGGTAACGAATATAGCCAATACCGCTTGGTGGGCGGCCTTGACGCCGACGCCTTCAGCGATCATTTAGCCAACATCGCCACCATGACAAAATAGGCTGCAATAATCGAGTTCGACGACTTTAGCGACAGAAAAGCGCTTTTTCGTCTAAAAAACTGGACAATATCGAATCACTGGTGCAAAATTCGCCCATATCAATTGTATTCAGGTTCAAACTTCCGCGATGGCAAAATTTCTTGTGCTTCATGGCCCCAACTTAAACTTGTTAGGCTCGCGTGAGCCTGAAGTTTATGGCGCTGAGACCCTAGCTGATATTGCCGACACCCTCAATACCCACGCAGCCCACCTAGGCCATGAACTAGATAGCTTTCAAAGTAATGCTGAGCATGCTTTGGTCGATAAAATTCAGGCTGCTAGAACTAATGGGACGGACTTTATCATTATCAACCCTGCGGCTTTCACGCATACCAGTGTCGCCATTCGCGATGCCTTAGCGGCGGTTGAGGTTCCATTTATCGAAGTTCATTTATCCAATGTACACGCACGTGAACCATTCAGACAGCATTCCTATCTATCGGATATTGCCTTCGGCGTCATCTGTGGCTTAGGCGCTCAAGGTTATGAGCTCGCCTTACAAGCCGCCATCAAACACACTCATTAAAATTTAAGGTTACTTTATGGACATTCGTAAAATCAAAAAACTGATCGACTTAATTCAAGAGTCTGACGTCGCGGAAATTGAGATTCATGAAGGTGAAGAATCTGTTCGTATCAGTCGAAACAGTTCGACACAAGCGCCCATGATGATGCCGGCACCAGCGATGCACGCGGCACCTACTGCTATGCCAGCAGCACCCGCACCAGCCGAAACTGACCCCGCGCCAGCAGCCACAACAAACGCCAACAATGCGGTTAAGTCACCGATGGTAGGCACCTTTTACCGTTCTTCCTCACCTGAAGCGGCACCTTTTGCAGAAATCGGCCAAACCGTTGCTGAAGGCGATGTTATTTGTATTATCGAAGCGATGAAAATGTTCAACCAAATTGAATCTGACCGAAGCGGCGTCATCAAAGCCATCTTAGTAGAAAATGGTCACCCTGTTGAGTTCGACGAACCGCTTATCATTATAGAATAATCATCGCCGTTATTCTTAATAAGTACTCAATACATACCTAATTTGTGGATAAAAGAAACATCATGATCGATAAAATTGTCATTGCCAACCGAGGTGAAATCGCCCTCCGCGTACTGCGCGCCTGTCAAGAATTAGGGATTAAAACTGTCGCAGTCCACTCAGACGTCGATCGTGACTTGAAGCACGTTTTATTGGCTGATGAAACAGTCTGTATTGGCCCCGCAGCATCAAGTGAAAGCTATCTGAATATTCCTGCCTTAATCAGCGCCGCTGAAATAACCGATGCATCGGCTATCCATCCAGGCTATGGCTTCCTATCAGAAAATGCTGACTTCTCTGAGCGTGTCGAACAAAGTGGTTTTATTTTTATCGGTCCACGCGCCGAGACCATTCGCTTGATGGGTGATAAAGTGTCAGCCATTGCAGCGATGAAGGCCGCAGGTGTCCCTTGCGTGCCGGGTTCAGACGGCCCCTTAGGCAATGACGATGCAACCAACCTTCGGCTCGCTAAAGAGATTGGTTACCCGATTATCATCAAAGCCTCGGGCGGCGGCGGCGGTCGTGGTATGCGCGAAGTCCATAGCGAAGCCCATTTGCTCAATGCCATTGCACTTACCCGTAGTGAAGCCAAAGCCGCTTTCGCCAATGATATGGTCTACATGGAAAAATTCTTAGAAAACCCTCGCCATATCGAATTCCAAGTGCTAGCCGATGAACACGGTAATGCTATCCATTTGGGTGAACGTGATTATTCAATGCAACGCCGCCACCAAAAAGTATTAGAGGAAGCGCCAGCACCAGGTATCACAGATGAAATGCGTAATCGCATGGGTAAAATTTGTGCCGATGCCTGTATTCGAATCGGCTACCGCGGAGCTGGTACCTTTGAGTTCTTGTTCCAAGACGGTGAGTTCTACTTTATCGAAATGAATACGCGAATCCAAGTAGAGCACCCAGTCACGGAGCGTGTCACCAATACCGATCTCGTCGTAGAACAAATCCGTATTGCCGCTGGCGAACCACTTTCTCTAAAACAAGAGGACGTTGTTGTTCAAGGTCATGCTATTGAATGCCGTATTAATGCAGAAGATGCGAAGACCTTTATGCCTAGTCCGGGCACTATCACCCATTACCACGCTCCAGGCGGTGCCGGAATTCGTATGGATTCCCATGTTTATAGCGGTTACCGAGTACCACCCAACTATGATTCTCTGATTGGAAAGTTGATTGCTTATGGTAATACCCGTGACTCTGCCATCGCGCGCATGAGAACGGCCTTGAATGAAATTGGGATCGAAGGTATTCGTACCAATGTCGCCTTACAACAAGACATCATTGATGATCCGCATTTTCAAACAGGCGGTACGAATATCCATTATCTTGAAAAGAAACTAGGCCTGTAAATAAGATTATGGTTTGTCCTGTCATTGTCTCAGCGCGTCTCTAAGCATGGCTTGGATTCAATTTATCTTCTCTAGCACGCCAGACTGTGCTGATGCCTTGTCTGACCAGCTATCAGGGTGCGGTGCTAGCGCCGTCACATTTCAAGACAACGCCGACCAGCCTATTTACGAACCAGAAATTGGCTCAACCCCACTCTGGCAAGCAACCAATGTCATAGCCTTATTTGATGCTGATATCGACATTGATAGTCTCATTGCCCAATTAACACAGCTAATAGCACCCGATCCATTACCTAAGTACCGTATTGAAGCGGTCGAGGACAAAGATTGGGTCAGAGAGTGGATGGAGAGTTTCCACCCAATGTGCTTTGGTGAAAAACTATGGATTTGTCCAAGCTGGCATCAACCGCCCGAACCCGATGCAATTAATATCTTACTCGACCCTGGCTTGGCGTTTGGGACTGGCACCCACGCAACAACCGCGCTTTGTTTAAACTGGCTTGACCAAGCCGATGTCAAAGGTAAAGTTGTCATTGACTATGGCTGTGGTAGTGGCATTTTGGCCATTGCCGCCGCATTACTCGGTGCTAAAAAAGTTATTGCTGTCGACACTGATCCACAAGCATTAGAAGCAACCCAAGCTAATGCCGAACGTAATAATGTCCATATTGATAGCTATTTACCTCAAGATTGTCCCGATCAAACGGCAGATTTGATCTTAGCCAATATCTTAGCCGGCCCCTTACAAACACTCGTGCCTACCTTGACACACTTGAGTAAACCGAAAGCGACGATTGTTCTCTCGGGCATATTAGCTAGCCAAGCCCAAAGCGTTAGCAATAGTTATCAAGCTAGCTTTACTATGGATGCCCCCACTCAAAAAGAAGAGTGGATTCGTCTCGTCGGTCAACGCCATGGCTAATCAAACGATCACGATTGGCCCTTATAGACTACCGAACAACCTCTTCCTCGCCCCAATGGCAGGCGTCACAGACCGACCTTTCCGCCAGCTTTGTCGGCGCCTTGGTGCCGGTATGGCTGTCTCAGAAATGATTACTGCCAATAAATCCCTCTGGGCGAGTAAAAAATCGTTATTACGTGCCAATCATATCGGCGAACCTGAGCCGCGTAGCATTCAAATCGCTGGGGCAGACCCAGCTATGCTCGCCGAAGCCGCCCAACATAATGTCGACCAAGGTGCACATATCATTGATATAAACATGGGTTGTCCAGCCAAAAAAGTGTGTAATGTCATGGCCGGATCCGCATTATTACAGAACGAAAAACTCGTCAGCGACATCCTTGAATCAGTCGTCAACGCCGTCGATGTCCCTGTCACGCTCAAAATTCGCACCGGTTGGGATATCGAACACCGCAACGGCGTCGCCATCGCTAAAATTGCTGAGCAATCGGGGATACAAGCCTTAGCTGTCCACGGTCGAACACGGGCTTGCGCCTATAAAGGCGAAGCTGAATACGACACCATCGCAGAAATAAAATCAGCCATCAGTATTCCCGTTATTGCCAATGGTGATATTTCAACACCAGAAAAAGCCAAGGCGATCCTAGATTACACCCAGGCCGATGGTTTAATGATTGGTCGTGCCGCACAAGGTAACCCTTGGATTTTTAACCAAATCAGCCACTACCTCGCACATGGTGAACGACTCACCCCGCCCGCCACATCAGACGTAAAACGTATTTTGATTGAGCATATGCATGCCTTATACGCTTTTTATGGTGAATACACTGGCGTTCGTATGGCGCGTAAACACATCGCTTGGTATAGTAAAGGCTTACGGAATGGCAACCCCTTCCGCCAACAAATGAATACGTTTGAGCTACCACAACAACAACTCAATTTCACAGAACAATTTTTCGACCAGCTGACCGATCAGGACACCATCGCGGCATGACCACAACGCCCCCAAAATCTGAAGACACTGTTGAGATCAATACCCTACTCGGTCAAGAGTATGGTTCATTACGCGAGTGTGTTGAGGTCGCCATCAAGGATTACTTTCGACAACTCGATGGCCACCACACTGCCAACCTTTATGAGTTGATCTTAGCTGAAGTAGAAGCGCCACTATTAAAGGCCACTTTAGAGCATACTAAAGGCAATCAATGCCGTGCGTCAGAACTCCTCGGTATCAACCGCGGCACTTTACGTAAAAAATTAAAAACATACGGTCTCATCGAATAATTATTTTTATCTGAAGGTTCATTTAATGAATACAATCCAACGCGCACTACTCAGTGTGTCAGACAAAACAGGGGTACTCGAGTTAGCCCAACAACTCACCGAGTTAGGCGTCGAATTACTCTCTACCGGCGGCACAGCCAAGCTATTACAAGATGCGGGTCTTGCCGTCAAAGAAGTCTCAGCGCACACAGGCTTTCCAGAAATGATGGCCGGACGCATCAAAACCCTACACCCCAAAATCCATGGTGGACTGCTCGGCCGTCGCGGTACCGATGAAGCCATCATGGCTGAACACGATATCAGCCCCATCGATCTCGTTGTGGTCAACCTTTACCCTTTTGAAGCCACGATTGCTCGCGATGATTGTACCTTACCCATGGCGATCGAAAACATCGATATTGGTGGCCCCACAATGCTACGTGCCGCGGCAAAAAATCATGCCGCAGTGACGGTATTGATTGACCCCGCAGATTATGACACCGTTATCAAACAAATCACGGCTAATGGCGGCGTAGACGACGCAACCCGCTTTGATTTAGCTGTCAAAACTTTTGAACATACCGCGCATTACGATGGCATGATTGCCAACTACTTGGGTAAGATCACAGCTTCAGAAACGGCAGATGATTTTCCACGCACCTTCAACAGCCAGTTCCATAAAGCACAAGAGATGCGCTACGGTGAGAACCCACATCAAAAAGCCGCTTTTTATACCGAGCAACAGCCTGAGTCCGGGACGATTAGCGCCGCGGTTCAGCTGCAAGGTAAAGCCTTATCCTATAACAATATCGCAGATACTGATGCCGCATTAGAATGTGTGAAAGCATTTCCTGAATCTCCAGCCTGCGTCATCGTAAAACATGCCAATCCTTGTGGTGTTGCCACGGCTGACGATCTGTTAAGCGCTTATGATCTTGCTTATCAAACCGACACCACATCCGCTTTTGGTGGCATTATTGCTTTCAATCAAACATTAGATGGTCCAACCGCCCAAGCGATTATTGATCGACAATTTGTCGAAGTCATTATTGCACCCGCCATTAGTGAAGAAGCCAAAGCGATTGTGAGCCTAAAGGCCAATGTTCGTCTACTGTGCTGCGGCCCGATCCCCAAGCAACAAGCAGCAGGGCTAGACTACAAACGCGTGACTGGCGGCTTGCTGGTGCAAGATAGAGATACCGCGCTAGTGACGGATGATGAACTCACCGTCGTGACCAAAAAAGCACCAACAGACCAACAAATGCAAGATTTACGCTTTGCTTGGCGTGTCGCTAAGTTTGTTAAATCAAACGCGATTGTTTATGCCAGTAAACAACAAACCATTGGTATAGGTGCTGGTCAAATGAGCAGAGTTGTCAGTAGCAGAATCGCCGGTATTAAGGCCGAAGATGCTGGCCTAACGGTGCCTGGCGCTGTCATGGCATCCGATGCTTTTTTTCCTTTCCGCGACGGTCTCGACGCTGCAGCAGAAGCGGGGATCAGCGCCGTTATCCAACCCGGCGGATCGATGCGTGATGATGAAGTTATCGCCGCTGCTGACGAGCATGGTATCGCTATGGTCTTTACTGGTATGCGCCATTTCCGCCATTAAACTGTTATATTTAAGCGGAGATGGATCACAATCAAATCATTGATCATTTTCTACAGCTTAACTGCACAAGGATAGCGCGGTTAAGCACGCTTGTCACAGCACCACAGCAGCATTTTTTCAACCTGTTACCGTTTCTGATACACACCAATATTGCTGGACTACCGGGCTACACCAGTCAGGACTCGCCTGTTGGTATTATTGACTATCAAGCCGATGACCAAACCATCAATGACGCCAGAAGATTAAGTCCTGGGCTAAAATACAAACACCACGCGATCCGACACTATGCGGTATCGAGCCTGTACCTGATCAACCCTTATGGT
The DNA here is from genome assembly GCA_024685995.1 of Piscirickettsiaceae bacterium. Lineage (GTDB taxonomy): Bacteria > Pseudomonadota > Gammaproteobacteria > Nitrosococcales > Methylophagaceae. The sequence goes on from JAIBDY010000029.1 coordinate 15,356, forward strand.
TTGCTCAACATTCCCAAACAGCCCGCTTTTACACTTTACCTCGTGTATACCGACCTCACTGATGCGCAATACCAAGCGTTAGAAAAAAAGCTCACCCTTCTACGCCGTTGGGCCCAAGACTTCGAGATTGATCTTACCTGCAATTTTTTAGCTCAACAAACGCTCACTGACAGCACATTATCAGCCAAACAACGTGAACAGCTTTATCTCAATGGTATAAATCTCGGCGGCGCCTTACCACTCTGGTACCTAGTCCCTCCGGATACAGATTATCACGCTGCCGTCGCTTCAGTTGAGCAACAGTATAACCGTCGCCTACTACTCGACTTTGGCCCAACCATTATAGACAGCCCTCAAACCTTGATTGAAGATACAACCGATCTGCTTGATCAAGGCTTAGAATATGGACTAATGCAGACACTGTCCATGCTCTATCAACAAAGTCAGCTTAACAACTACCCCAACGTGCCCCCACTGAGTGAACAAGCCAAAAAGGTGCTTTATCAAGGTGAAAGCGAACCGCTCGCCATGGATTGTAAAATCTTGCAGCTTCACCACCTTGAACATACAAACTCTGACCCTGCAATCACACGAACTGCACGACAATCACTTTATATCCAAGCACAAGAAGCACTCTCAAAGCGCGTCTCACAACCCAAATATCCATGGCGGCGCGACTATTTCAAGCAACTCTGTGGCAGTTGGTCATGGCTCAATTATGAATTCCAAATGCTAGACCAACGCGACACCGCCAAATACCAACAATGCCAAGACGAACACCGTCAAACTCAAGCCCTTTTTGCAGGCCTCAGCACCACCATTCGCCAGTTTGCCAAACAACAGCATTGTCCAGTTCAACCACAGCAAAAACTAATTGATAAAAAGCTGCAAGACTACAGAGACCCCTCACCCTACATCATCAGTAAATTACCGACAGGCTTAGTCGCTAAAAGTCCTGAAGATAAAATTCACCTTTATCGCTTTCATGTTGACGATGACTGGAAGCTGAGTTTGATTGCCTTAACAGTGCCAAATCAAAACCCACTGTATCAACATCCCTCATTGCTGCACGTATTGGCCTGGGCAGTGCATAACGGCCTGCTCATTACATCTACTCGTCTTATGATTGCCGACAAAACCGAATCGATGACCATTAACACCATTGTGTCATTGGTCCGCCAGCTATGTCGCTCCCCGCTGGCAACACGAGCTAAACTTGACAAAAATGCACGCTCACAACCAGCAAAACTAAGTCAATTGATGTTATTCGCTAATTTGACACGACCGACTAACGACAATGCTACAAAAAGCGCGACCCAACTCTCTAGCCGCTACAATGACCCTTTTAATTACGCCAATCGCGGTGCAAGTTTGCTCAATAGCCTCGATGGCTTACTTTGCTCAACTTGGGGAGAGTGGCACACTTTCCATCATGAAGGCAAAGCCGCCCCATTGACCTTGTTTGAAAGCCTAATTCCCTGGTGGTTAGCCGGAAAAACCAGCATCACACCCTTTTTTTGGTGCCCGCCCGATGTCTATGCCAAACTCATTGCTGAAAGAATACAACGACTTTATTCCGTCGTCAGTACACACTACTTTGAGAATGAAGTCGGCGATTACCTCATGCTCCTTGCCGATGACTTATATCAACTGCATTGGCAACCTAGCGGCTTTGATGTCACCGTATTTGCACAAGCCGATTTAGACGCTGCACTCGGTCATCGCAAAACGGCTTTTTCTATGACTAAAGTCGACACGGCACTCGACCCAAGCGGCTTTTATCAACAACTACTCAGCTGCCAACATCAAGGTTTTACGAGTTTAATCATACAAACCCAAACAAGATCAATGTCCATTCATGTTATAGATAATAATGGCAACCTATTTTCCCAATACAATATACAGCTAACCCCAGTTACCGCCATCAGCCACTACCTCCGCTTTTTGAGTGCCATTGAAGTGCAAGCTATCCGTTGCTTTGAAATCAAGCAACAAGCAGACCAGCAATGGGCATTGGCCCCCATCACTCAGCTACAAGCGTCAACAAAACAGGGCTACCTTCCCGTTATCGTACAGATGGCCAACATTACAGAAAATGCGCGCTGTACCATTCATTGCGGACCCAAAAAATTCTCAGGCACCGCAAATAACCCCGTGTTATTTGAGCAAGTCTCTACTTTTATTCTTCAATTAAGAAAGCAGCATCAACCATACCCGTTATATATCAACGAAATCCGCTTTCCGGCTTCCCAAAACGCGGACACCGCAGATTATCTATTGCACAAGCAACGATTGGAAAAACTGCTTAACCATGACTAAAACCTTTCGCTTTAGCCTCTGCTCTTTTATTATGTAAACCTTTATTAAAATGGAAAGACACGCATCATGATAAAAGTTGGCATCGTTGGCGCTACTGGATATACCGGCGTAGAACTGTTACGCTTACTCGCCAATCACCCTCAAGTATCACTCGACTGCGTCACTTCGCGTAGCGAAGCAGGCACAATGGTCAGCAGCCTTTTTCCAAATTTACGTGGCCACGTCGACCAAGAGTTTACCGCGCCTGACGTTGACCGATTAGCCTCTTGTGATGTTGTCTTTTTTGCCACTCCCCATTGTGTCGCCATGGCGATGGTGCCAGAGTTGATTAAGCGTGGCACCCGTATCATCGATTTATCTGCGGACTATAGACTCCGTAATGCTACGCAATGGCAGCAGTGGTATAACATGCCTCACACTAGCCCTGAATTATTGTCAGAGGCGGTCTATGGACTACCTGAAGTCAATCGTGAGGTTATTCGTGATGCACAATTGATCGCCGTACCCGGGTGCTACCCCACAGCGACGCAGCTCGGCTTTTTGCCTTTATTAGAGCAAGGCCTTATTGATCCAAACCATTTAATTGCCGATACCAAATCCGGTGTGAGCGGTGCCGGCCGTAAAGCTGCCATTGGTGCATTATTGGCCGAATCTTCTGAAAATATGACCGCCTATGCGGTATCGGGCCATCGTCACCTGCCCGAAATCACACAAGGCTTGAATGACGTCAGCAATCTACCCGTCAACCTCACCTTCGTCCCGCATTTGACGCCGATGATTAGGGGTATACACGCCACGCTTTATGGGCAACTCACGCAACATGCTGGCGACCTACAGACAGTATTTGAACAACGTTACGCCGATGAGCCTTTTGTCGACGTGCTCCCTGCAGGGTCGCACCCTAGCACACGTACAGTAAGAGGGACCAACGTCTGTCGTATTGCTGTGCACCAACCTCAACAAAGTAATACTGTCGTCGTTTTATCGGTGATCGATAACCTCGTCAAAGGCGCCTCAGGACAAGCCATACAAAACATGAATCTCATGTTTAATTTCCCTGAAACCACGGCGATTAATACCATCGCCGCCTTGCCATAATGCCCATTAATATACCCCCACTGGCGACAACAAAAAAAGCGACGCCTCTCCGCTATCTCTTACCAACACTGCTTAGCTTAATCATTATTACCGCCATCGTCTGGTTATATTATCAACTACCGACGCTACACGAACTACAACTCAAAACAAGCTCTCTTACAAGCAATAATGTCGAACTTCTTGGCCAAAATAAGGCGTTAAAACAACGACAAAAAGAACTCAATGATAAGCTACAAGATTACCAACAAGCCGCTGCCATACAACAAGTCACCAATAAAGAACTACAACTTCGCCTGACGCTTCTACAAAACGAAGTCATCGATCTCAATCGTGAACTCGACTTTTACCAAAATGTGACACAAGGCAATACCAGCAGCAAACTACAAATTCGTGAACTTACATTCACCACCGATGACAAACACCCGAAACGAATCAATTATCGACTGGTGATTACCCAAGGCAAAAAAATTACCGCCCCCATCACTGGTCTTATCCAATTATTACTTACCGGAGACAGTAATACAGTCGATGAAAGCATAGAAATTGCGCAACATCAGCTTAAACTTCGTTACGTGCAAGTACTTGATGGTCAAATCACATTGGCCGACGGCCTCCAGCCTAAAACAGTTAAGGTCACACTCAAGCGCAATAAAAAGACCACTCTATCTAAAGACTTTGCTTGGAAAGTCACAATGAGCCCAACTCAATCCGAAAGGTAAGCTATGTTCAAAAAAACGAAAAGAAGAAAATCACCCGTTCGTATCGACACCCTAATAGGCCAACAAACCCATCTCAAGGGCAATATCGAATTTAGTGGTGGTCTTCGGGTTGATGGTCAGATTACAGGCAACATCAATGCTATTAACGATATTGACTCTGTACTCACTCTCAGTGAACAAGGTTCAATCACGGGCGAAATTCGTGTGCCTAACCTCATCATCAACGGCACAATTCATGGCAATGTTTATGCAGTCGGTCATGTCGAATTAGCCGATAAAGCTAAGATCAAAGGGAACGTTTATTATCGCCTACTAGAAATGACTATTGGCTCTGAAGTCAACGGTCAATTAATTCGAATGTCCGCAGAAAATGAGGGCACGCTCGATTTAAACCAAGACAAGATTGATATAGACAAGGCTTTTCAACTTGAACAAAAGACAAATCTTGACTAAATCACTCAGGCTTTAGATAATATTCTTATAATATGCCTGTTTTGGAGATACATCATGTCAAGCGAAATGCCCAGTCCTGTCAATTTCACCGATGCCGCGGCCAATAAAGTCAGCGCGTTAATTGAAGAAGAAGGCAACGACCAACTCAAATTACGTGTCTTTATCACGGGCGGCGGTTGCTCAGGCTTCCAATATGGCTTCACTTTTGAAGAAGAAGTCAGTGATGGCGATACACAAGTCGAGAAATCGGGAGTGACATTACTCATCGATCCCGCCAGCTACCAGTACTTAGTCGGCGCTGAAATTGATTACAGCGACGGCGTAGAAGGCTCACAATTTGTGATTCGCAACCCGAATGCCACCACAACGTGTGGCTGTGGTTCTTCTTTCTCAGCTTAAAACAGTTATTTCCCGATACAAAAGCTGGAAAAAATCTGGTCTAATAGATCTTCATTCGTAAAGGTGCCGGTAATCTCACCGAGCGCTTGCTGAGCTAGTCTTAATTCTTCAGCCAATAGCTCCCCGGCCCCGAGTCCAGCTAAGCAATCATAACCCGCTTCAATCGCAGCGCGTGCACGGCTGAGCGCCGCTAAATGTCGGCGCCGAGCGATAAAAACACCCTCATCTTGTGGGTGATAGCCAACAGAATCGCATAAATGCTGTTTTAAAAGCGCAATGCCTTCGCCCGTTTTTGCGGATAGGTATAACTCTGGCTGACCGGAGGTCTCAACTAGGCGTGGTGATATACCTTGCTTATCTATTTTATTGTGAATAATCGTCAACGGAATAGATGCTGGCAGACTTGCAAGAATCAATTTATCTTGCGCAGTCATGCCCTGCGAGCCGTCTAGTATCAACAAAATCCGATCCGCTTCAGCAAGCTCATTCTGCGTCCGGCGAATCCCTTCTTGTTCGACAATATCTGTCGCATCATGCAAGCCAGCGGTGTCAGAAATACTGAGCGGCAAGCCGCCCAAATGTATTTGCTCGCGTAAGATGTCCCGTGTTGTACCTGCCACATCGGTTACTATTGCCGCATCATGGCCAGCTAATTGATTATGTAGACTAGACTTGCCTGCATTGGGTTGACCCGCTAAAACAACACGCATACCCTCTCGCAAGAGCCGACCTTGTTGCGCACTGTCACGAATCGCATCAACCGTTTTTAATAAACCTTGTAATTGCTGATCGACGGCCGCTTCACCTAAAAAATCAATTTCTTCATCACTAAAGTCAATCGCCGCTTCAACATACATTCGTAAATCCGTTAATTGCTTTAGTAATTGATTAACTCGGTCCGAAAAAACACCTTGCAATGAGCGCATCGCACTACGTGCTGCCTGTTCCGTTGTACTTTCAATGAGATCGGCCACGGCTTCGGCTTGTGCCAGATCCATTTTATTGTTGAGAAAAGCCCGTTCTGAGAACTCGCCTGGCCTAGCCATCCTCGCGCCAAGATTAATGGCGCGCTGGCAAAGCCTGTCCAAGACCACTGGACTCCCATGACCTTGTAACTCCACGACATCTTCGCCGGTAAAAGAGGCTGGATTTGGGAAAAATAGCGCTATACCACTATCAATTATTTCACCATCGGCATCTTTAAAATGGCTAAATTGTGCCATCCTCGCAGCAGGCAAGCGACCACACATCTCTGTGGCTATCTTGGCACTCTGATTGCCTGATAAGCGAATAACACCCACACCGCCGCGTCCTGGTGCTGTCGCAATCGCTACAATAGTGTCCATATCTGTCAGTAAATTTAAATAGCGCCTAACTTACGCGTAATGTACCACTGCTGTGCGATCGATAAAATATTATTTACCACCCAATACAACACGAGACCTGATGGGAAAAAGGCGAAAAAGACGGTAAAGACTATCGGAAAGGCTTTCATCACCATCGCTTGTGCTGGATCTTGTGGCGCGGGATTCAGTTTTTGTTGGATAAACATACTGACGCCAAAAATAACCGGCAAAATAAAGTAAGGATCCATTGCTGTTAGATCGTTAAGCCACCAGATAAAGTCAGCCTGACGTAATTCAATACTTTCTACTAACACCCAATAGAAGGCTAAAAATACCGGCATCTGAACTAAGATCGGTAAACAACCTCCCAATGGGTTAATTTTCTCTGTCTTATACAGATCCATCATCGCCTTGTTAAACTGTTGTTTATCATCACCATAACGCTCTTTTAACGTCGCTAATTTTGGCGTCAGTTTACGCATACCTGCCATTGAACGATAACTCGTCGCAGACAATTTATAGAAGGCCAGTTTAATCAGTAAGGTTAAAAATACAATTGACCACCCCCAATTATTAGTCACCTTGTGAATCCATTCCATAATGGTAAATAACGGCTGAGAAATAATCGTCAACTTGCCGTAATCGACCGTCAAGTCTAGGTTATCAGCAATAGGTTCTAAACGTGTGTGCTCTTTGGGGCCCAGATACATACTGTATTTCGCTTGCCCTTGCTCACCTGCACCAACCACCATCGTCGGCATTTTAAGACCCGCCGTATAGTTTTGTTCGTTAATCGACTTACCATAGAAGCCTTTGGACTGACCGTCTAACGTCGGGATCATCGCAGCGACAAAATAATGTTGAATCATCGCCGCCCAACCGCTTGTTGCCGTTTTGTTATAAGTCGAATCATCGAGATCATCAAAGTCAATTTTTTCGTATTCATCGCCAGGGCTGGAAAACACCGCACCAGTGTATGTATAAATTAACATACTGTCATCGCTTGGACGGTTACGGTTAAATTGCGCGTACGGGTAGGCCGAGAAGGTTTGGCCACTCGTATTGGTCACTTGATAATCGACATCGATCAAATAACTATCCCGTTTGAAACGGTAGGTCTTTGTCACTTTCAAGCCATCTGCAGATTGCCAATGTAATGGCACGATTAAACTGTCCGCATCAGCGTCTAATACGTAGTCCTGCTGTTCTGCACGATATTGCTCATAATGGGTCGGCGCATCACCATCTGCTCGTAAACCCGATTGCACGACAAAAAATTCGCCTGCACTGTCATTAAGAAACTGAACGGGCTCATCAGGCTTCGATGATTCAATCGGATATTTAGACAATGCCAAACGACGAATATCCGCCCCTTTGGTATCGATATAGACATCCATCACATCCGTTTTGACATGGACTTGTTGAGTTGACCCGGCTGCCGCCACACCTTCAACAGCTGGCATGCTGCTGTCTGGCATCGCATTGATAACCGGTAAGTCAGGCAAGTCACTTTGTGTGTCAGTAACCCCGACACCGTTTATTGTAATGGCTTGTTCTGCAACTTGTGCCGGACGAACATACTCATTTTGCCATGCTTCCCACAACAGTAATGAAACAATCAATAGGCCGAATATAAGAAAAGTTTTGATATTATCCATTGTGTTTTTTTATCTTTAGTTCAGGAACAGGATCCGTGCCACCTTCATGCCAAGGGTGACAATGTGAAAGCCGGCGTAAGCCAAGCCAAGTACCGCGTA
>JAIBDY010000047.1 GCA_024685995.1 Piscirickettsiaceae bacterium
ATAGTGTCATAAATAGCACTAAAATTTGCAACCGAGTAAACTCTGAACGCTGTTTCGCTGATAAGAGGTCTATGACCTCGGAAATTAATTTAAACACTGGATACTCTTAAGATAGAAGGCTTAATTAATTGCTGTTACTCAACGGTAACACTTTTAGCTAAATTTCTCGGCTGATCTACATCTGTCCCTTTAATCAAAGCAACATGATAACTTAATAACTGAAGTGCGATATTAAAGACAATTGGCGCTGTAAAACGGCCGACATTGGTCGTCGCCTTAATTACCTGCATGCCCTCTTCTGGTTCAATATCGGCAGACTCATCCTCAAAGATAATCATTTTTCCGCCTCGCGCTCTGACTTCTTGTAAGTTCGATTTTAACTTCTCTAACAAATCATCATGAGGCGCGATAGCAATAACCGGCATATTTTCATCAATTAAAGCTAACGGGCCATGCTTTAACTCGCCAGCTGGATAGGCTTCTGCGTGGATATAGCTAATTTCTTTTAGTTTCAACGCCCCTTCCATCGCAATCGGATACATGGTGCCGCGACCTAAAAACAAGGCATGTTGCTTATCTGAAAAAGTTTCAGCAATTTTTTCAATGATATCTTCATGAGATAGTACCTTCGTTATTAACGTTGGTAGTTGTTGAAGTCCGGTGACGATGGCCTTTTCCCGTTTATCATCTATTTGCGCTTTCACTCGGCTCATCGTGGTTACTAACACAGCCAGCACGACAAGCTGCGTCGTAAATGCTTTTGTTGACGCAACACCGATTTCTGGTCCAGCGTGAGTTAAACAAACAAAGTCCGACGCCCTAGTTAAACTACTTTCTGGCACATTACAGACTGCCAAGGTTGGAATCAAAATATCGCCTTGCGATGACGTGGACATGTCATGACGCATTTCCACGACTTTTTGAAGCGCTGCCAGTGTATCAGCGGTTTCACCCGACTGACTCAATGTAATAAATAACGTCTTATTTTTCAAAACGGGGTTTCGATAACGATATTCGCTTGCGACTTCAACATGACAGGTTAATTGACAGACATCTTCAAACCAATATTTCGCCACCATGCCAGCATGGTAACTCGTGCCGCAAGCAATAATTTGCACCGTCTCTATTTGTTTGAAAACAGATTCGGCTTCTTGGCCAAAGCTACTCGGTATCACGCTATCGTGTTTGATTCTGCCAACTAAAGTATCGATGACCGCTTGCGGCTGCTCATAAATTTCTTTATGCATGTAGTGGCGATGCTGTCCTAATTCGACACTTTCAACAGATAAGTTGGATTCTTTTGCTTCTCTAGTCACCGACTGACCTGACACATCAAAGATCTGTAGGCTGTCTTTAGTCACGACGGCAATATCACCATCTTCTAAAAAAATGAAGCGACGAGTCACGGGTAACAAAGCAGAAACATCTGAGGCAATAAAATGTTCACCGATCCCTACGCCAACCACCAATGGTGATCCTCTCCGCGTCGCAATAAGCGTATCAGGCTCAGTGGTAGAGATAACACCCAGTGCGTATGCACCTTCAAAACGTTTTACCGCCGCGCTAACAGCATCAAACAATGAATCATGTGTTCGCAATTGGTAATGCACTTCATGAGCAACGACTTCGGTATCTGTTTCAGAAGTGAATTGGTAATTGTGTGCTAACTGCTCTTGCTTTAGAAGTTCATAGTTTTCAATGATGCCATTGTGTACAATCGCGACACTTCCATTACAGATATGCGGGTGGGCATTATTTTCTGCGGGTGCGCCGTGGGTTGCCCATCGTGTGTGCGCTATACCAACATTGCCAGCAAAGGGTTCATCACATTCATTAATTTTTTGTTCGAGCCGCTTAATTTTTCCTAACGCTCTAACACGTTGAAGCGTTAAATCCGCATTCAGTAATGCTATCCCAGAGGAATCATAGCCTCGATACTCTAACCTTTTTAATCCCTCTAATAGGATTGGCGTTAAGTTCCGCTCCGCGATACCACCTACAATTCCACACACATTCACAATCCCATAACTGATAACGTACTGATTATACCGTGATATAAACCCTTACTTAACGATCCTTGTTTAATTATTTTCTATCGGCTTATTTTAATAGATCTTCAACGTCACATTGGGGCTCAAACCCCTCTATTTTGTCCATCAATATGCTTCGAACTTGCTGACAGTGACCTTGTCGATTTGCCGCGTCCAAGTCACTTAGAATGGCTGACAACTCAGGCCATGACACAATATTTTCTTCGGCACGCATGATCTTCTGATGCTCTGTGCCAGAGACTTTATCGCCTATCAACAACTCTTCGTAAAGCTTTTCTCCAGGCCTTAAACCGGTATAAACGATTTCGATATCACCTTCTGGATGGTCATCATCTTTTTCAACATAGCCGCTGAGGTGGATCATTCGCTTCGCCATATCAACGATATGTACGGGTTCACCCATATCTAACACAAAAACATCGCCACCTTGCCCCATCGCACCAGCTTGGATCACTAATTCTGCGGCCTCGGGAATCGTCATAAAATAGCGAATAATACGCGGGTCCGTGACCGTAATCGGTCCACCATTGGCAATTTGCTGACGAAACAAAGGCACAACGGATCCCGACGACCCCAACACATTTCCAAAACGCACCATGGTAAACCGTGTTTGGCCTTTTAATTCTTTCGATTCGGCTAACGCTTGCAAGATTAACTCTGCAAGCCGTTTAGTGGCACCCATCGTATTGGTGGGACGCACCGCCTTATCGGTCGATATCAACACAAACGTATCGACCTTTGCAGCAATTGCCGCCTTAGCACAACTTAAGGTACCAAATACATTATTCTGAATGCCTTCGCTGGTATTATGTTCGACCAAAGGCACATGTTTATAGGCTGCTGCATGATAAATCGTATTGACCGAAAATTTATCACACACTGCTGTGACGCGTTGCTGGTCTTGCACCGACCCCAATAGGGCCACAATAGTAACGCCTCTGTCAGCCAGTGCATTTAATTCTTGTTCAATGGCATACAAACTATATTCACTCAGTTCAAATAACACCAATGTACTCGGCGCTAGGTTAATGATCTGACGACACAATTCTGAACCAATGGAACCTCCCGCACCAGTCACCATCACGACTTTGCCCCTAATATTGGCTTGTAATAACTTGTCTATGGGTAAAACCTGCTCTCTGCCCAATAAATCTGCAATGTCAACTTCTTGGACATCAGTAACACGCACTTTGCCTTTCGCAATATCACTCAAGCTTGGCAATGTCCTGACATGCAGCGGGTAAGGTTCAAGCAATCGAATAATATCGTTCCGTCGACTCCTGCCTACCGAGGGCATGGCCAACAAAAGCTCCGCCACATCATACTTTTCAATCAAATAACTTAATTTATGAAAAGGGTAAACATTTAAACCATTAATTTGTTGTCCGATTAAACTGGGTTCGTCATCGATAAAGGCAACCGGACGTAGTTGATGTGCCATTTTCAGTGCAACGGCCAATTGCGCACCCGACTCTCCCGCGCCATAGATGAGAACAGGCGCTGCATGATGAATCGTTGGGTGCTGTCCCGCTATCCCCATATTAAGTTGTGAGAACCACCAACGAGCAACTAAACGACTTCCACCTACAAAAACCAGTAAAATTAGAATATTAATCCCATAAACCGTCCTTGGGACAACGCCGGTTAATTCAGCGCCACTTAATAAGATAATGACCGCGAAAATTAAAGTATAAAGTGTGGTCGCTTTCACAACAGTCCATATCGCGCGCATCCCTAAATAACGGACTATTGCACGATATAAGCCAAACTTGATAAAAACGGGGATCGCCACGACTGGCGCCAGTAAGAATATCCACAACTGTTCAGCTTCGGGTTGATAGAAAGTGCTGTATCGAAGGGAAAATGCAAACCACAGTGCCAGAATAATGGCCACAAAATCTACGGCTAATGTTATAGCGCGTTTAACAGCCCTTGGGCGTTGCAGAAACCATTGTGAGATAGCTGGGATAGTCATGTTTTTACACTAACTTTCGGTGTTCGTCCTTAAAACTGGCAGATGTCAAAGTCTAACGCGTCTAGAAATAACTAGGAAGCAATAATCGATAGCAAGCCACAAGTAGCAGCATTATCGCTGAAAATCCGTTAGAAATGGTGCGCCCGACAGGACTCGAACCTGTTACCCTCGGCTTAGAAGGCCGATGCTCTATCCAGATGAGCTACGGGCGCATTGGGTCTCTATTGATTGAGGAGGTTGCACATATATTTTGAAGTGGTCGGGGCAGAGAGATTCGAACTCCCGACCCTCTGGTCCCAAACCAGATGCGCTACCAGACTGCGCTATGCCCCGACATCTCGAAGAACAGACATCCCCGAAGAAAGGCGAGATAATACGCTGATGGACAACAACAGTCAATCCATCCTTGGATATTTTTTGCTGTTGTATTCACAACATGAGACCATAGCGTCTTTTGATTGCCCGGAACCGCCTTATGACTGCTCAACTCATCGATGGAAAAGCCATTGCCTTAGCGCTCAAACATGAGATAAAAAAGGCGAACGAACTCAGGTTGAAAGCGGGTAAACGTCGCCCGGGCCTTGCGGTTATTTTACTGGGCGGTGATCCCGCCTCTAAAGTTTATGTTGGTAGTAAACGACGTAGTTGCGAAGAAGTTGGCTTTAAATCAGCTTCCTATGACTTGCCAGCCAGCACCACTGAAGCAGAATTGTTAACGTTAATCGATACTTTGAATCATGACGACGACATCGATGGTATTTTGGTTCAGCTCCCATTACCTGCGCACATTCAGGCCGACAATATTATTGAACATATCGCTCCCCATAAAGATGTCGATGGCTTTCATCCTTATAATATTGGACGCCTAGCGCAACGTAACCCACAACTACGTCCTTGCACACCTAAAGGCATGATTACCATGTTGAAGAAAACAGGGATTGACCTAAAGGGTCAGGAAGCGGTTGTAGTAGGCGCATCAAATATCGTTGGGCGTCCAATGGGGCTTGAATTATTGTTAGCGGGTTGTACTACAACAGTCTGTCATCGTATGACCAAAGATCTTGAATCTCATGTCCGTCGGGCAGATATTTTAGTGGTCGCTGTCGGTAAACCTAACTTTATTCCAGGCGACTGGATCAAGCCCGGTGCGGTCATTCTAGATGTTGGCATCAATCGACTCGAAGATGGTTCGTTAGTCGGCGATGTTGAGTTTGAGGTCGCAAGAGAGAATGCTGCTTGGATCAGCCCTGTTCCGGGCGGGGTCGGCCCAATGACTGTGGCAACTTTATTAGAAAATACGCTTTACGCAGCAGATGCCTTGCATCAAGGCTAATTCAGACACTGAAAGCGTGATTAATCACGCCGCCAAGTCGTTTTTCCTGCAGTATCTTCGAGTATGATACCCATCGCAGTCAACTCGTCACGTACTTGATCGGCTTTCGCCCAATCCTTATCCGTCCTCGCCTGATTTCTTGCGGCGATTAAGGTTTCGATGCGTGCCGTTTCGTCATTATCGCCGCCGGCTAAAAACCTGTCCGCGTCTTGCTGAAACAACCCTAACACGTCACCAAACACATATAACAAGCCAGCTAAATAGCCTTGTCGTTCTGTTTGTTGTTGCTCTTGTGCTTTATTCAATGCCTGTCTCACCTCCGCCATAATTGATAAGGCTAAAGCAGTATTAAAATCATCGTCCATCGCATCTTTGAAACGCTGTCCATATGACTGATCTTGTTGCCAACTCACGTTTTTATCCGCATCAACACCCCGTAACGCACTGTAAAATTTAGTAAGTGCATTTTTAGCTTGTTCTAATTGGTCTTGTGAATAATTAAGTGGGCTACGGTAATGACTGGTTAAAATAAAATAACGTACCACTTCCGGTGCATATTGCTGAAGCACTTCGCGTACGGTGAAGAAATTACCCAATGACTTGGACATTTTTTCATCATCGATACGGACAAAACCATTGTGCATCCAATAGTTGACTGATTGACAGCCATGCGCACCTTCGGATTGTGCGATTTCATTTTCATGATGCGGAAACTGTAGATCCTGTCCACCACCGTGAATATCGAACTGCTCGCCTAGGCAGTGTGCGGACATTGCAGAGCATTCAATATGCCAGCCCGGTCGACCTCTTCCCCACGGTGATTCCCATGCCGGCTCTTCGGGTTTTGCCGATTTCCAGAGTACGAAGTCCAAAGGATCATTTTTAGCTTCGTTGACAGCGACACGCTCTCCAGCGCGTAATTCATCGATATGGCGACCCGATAACTTACCGTAACTTGGGAACTCACTGACATCATAATAGACATCGCCATTATCAGCAGCGTAGGCTAAGCCTTTATCTATCAACGTTGTTATCATCGTCAACATTTCAGCGATAGCATCGGTCGCTTTGGGTTCCAAAGTAGGACGTTTCACGCCTAAGGCATCCGCGTCTTGATGCATTTCTGCAATAAAGCGCTCGGTTAAGGCTTGGATCGTTTCGCCATTGTCATTGGCACGCGCAATGATTTTATCGTCAATGTCGGTGATATTGCGAATATAGGTCACATCGTAACCACATGCTTCGAGATAACGCGTCACGACATCAAACACCACCATCACTCGCGCGTGTCCAACATGACAAAAATCATAAACTGTCATACCGCAGACATACAATTTAATTTTGCCTGGTTCAATGGGCGTGAAAAGTTCTTTTTGCTTGGTTAAGCTGTTATGAATATGCAACATGGCGGATATCTTACGTGATGTTTGATCTGAAAAGTAGCTTAATATACTCCACTAAACTGCTTATTTGCACTATCATGTTATCTGGATACATAATCGCAGGATAAAACACGTATGAAACGGTTTTTTCGCATTTTGGCGGCCTTGATGCTCGCCATTTCATCATTTACTAGTTATGCCGAAGGAGGCAATGCTTTGCCACAAGTTAAATTAACAACATCTCATGGTGATATAGTCATCGAATTGAATGCTGATAAAGCACCTAATACCGTTGCGAACTTCATCAGCTATGTTGAAGATGGCTTTTATGCCGGTACTATTTTTCACCGAGTGATTAAAGATTTCATGGTGCAAGGCGGTGGCTTTGATGAAAACTTTGAACAAAAATCCGTCAAAGCGCCTATTCAAAATGAAGCCAATAATGGCCTTAGCAATATGAAAGGCACAATTGCAATGGCAAGAACAGGTGACCCACACTCTGCAACGGCACAGTTTTTTATCAACACCGTTGATAATGACTTTCTGAACTTCCGTGGCGAATCTGGCGCTGCATGGGGTTACGCTGTCTTTGGACAAGTTGTGGAAGGTATGGACGTGGTTGATGCTATCCGTGCGGTCAAGACGGGTAGTCGCGGCCATCATCAAGATGTTCCCGCTGATAATATCGTCATTATCAGTGCCAGTGTCGTTCAATAATCACTACGATTAATGCTATATCAATGGCCGATTCCACCTATTGTGGTCTCGGTCTGATAGCACCAGTCTAATCGATAACCATGTCAACCCTCTTTATTTCAGATCTCCACCTGAGCCCCGCTGATCCGGAACGTATTCACCTTACCGTTGAATTTCTGATACAACAAGCAGCAAATATCGATCAATTGTATATTCTTGGAGACTTATTCAATACTTGGTTGGGTGATGATATTATGCCAGCGGAATATCAACCTTTGATAGATCAGCTGCTCAAACTACAACAAGTTGGTATCCAAAGTTACCTCATGGTCGGTAACCGAGACTTTATGATTGGCAAAGTGTTTGCACAACGTTGTGGTATGACCTTATTAGATGACCCAACACTGATCACACTTGGTCAACATCAAGTCTTATTAGCCCATGGTGATAGCTTGTGTATTGATGATGTGAGTTATCAACGTTACCGTCGCTGGACTCGTAACCGTGCTTTACAATGGTGTTTTTTAATGTTGCCAGCACGTTACCGCCAAGGTATTTCAGACAAAATAAAGCAAAAAAGCCGCCAGCAAAAACAACATAAATCGGCCATGATTATGGATGTAAACGCACAAGCGGTTGATCGTTTGATGACTCAATATGGTGTCGATTATTTATTACATGGCCACACACACAGGCCTGCTATCCATCGACTAGAGCGTGACCAATACCGCATTGTTTTGGGGGATTGGCAGCCGGAACCAAGTTTTATCTTGTTCGATGGTTACC
Source organism: Piscirickettsiaceae bacterium (assembly GCA_024685995.1). Lineage (GTDB taxonomy): Bacteria > Pseudomonadota > Gammaproteobacteria > Nitrosococcales > Methylophagaceae. The sequence goes on from JAIBDY010000047.1 coordinate 8,224, forward strand.
AGCTGCAACTATTTGATCAACGTGTTCCACTCAACAACTCAATCCTAGACCTAGCTTAGGCTTGCTCGTCTAGTATTTGTTTTAAACGCATCGGCGGAATATAGCCTGGTAACAGTTGCCCCGAATCTAAAAATAATGCGGGTGTTCCCGTCACGCCAAGTCTGCGTCCAGCATCAAAATGTGCCCGCACAGGGTTGTCGCAATCTTTTATTGCGAGGTTAGTTCCTGACTTTGAATCCGTCATCGCTTGTTGGCGATCTTTTGCACACCAGACACTCACGGCTTTATTGAAGGAATCGGAATCTAAGCCAGTGCGTGGAAAGGCCATATAACGAATCTTGATTCCCAAATCATTATATGCCGACATTTGCTGATGTAATTTACGACAGTAACCACAATCAATATCGGTAAATACCGTCAACGTATATTGCGTTTTTTTAGGCTCAAAGACAATCATGTCATCTTCATTCAATGATGCCAATATCTTCTGCTTCATCTCAAGGCGTTTATTCGCAGTTATATTTTCACGTGACTCTAAGGCAATAACATCCCCTTGAAAAACATAACGACCATCTTTAGAAAAGTAAACGATTTCACCGTCAACCACAGCTTCATATAACCCTGTTCCTTCCAAAGCCGTCAGACTTTCCACATTAATGCCGGGTAGTAGTGCTTCTAATTTCGCTTTTAATGCATTGTCAGCATGCGCGAGGCCCATCCAAGCCAATAAGGGTAAAAATAAATAATAGCGTTTCAGCATTGTGGCCTCTTAATCTCTAAAGTTATTGAATTGTAATGGCATTTCAAGGCTATCCTTGCCTCTCAATAATGCCATCACCGCTTGCAAGTCATCACGTTTTTTACCCGTTATGCGCACACTGTCACCCTGCACTGCGGCTTGTACTTTTATTTTACTTTCTTTTACTAATTTGACGATTTTACGCGATAAATCTTTATCGACACCTTCTCTGACAATGACTTCTTGTTTTCGCATTTTGCCATTGCCAACAGGATCTTTCACTTCTAAGCAACTGACCTCAATCTTACGTTTGACTAATTTCATTCGTAAAATATCAAGCAGTTGATCGAGCTGGAAGTCACTACCGGCGTGTAATGTCAGTACTTTGTTCGACTGTTCTACACTGGCATCAGTTCCTCTAAAATCAAAACGACTATCTAGCTCACGATTAGCCTGATCGACAGCGTTAGTCAATTCATGTTGATCCACTTCGGACACGATATCAAAAGCCGGCATGTTGTTCCCCTATTTCCATAATAATGGGCAGATTCTACCATCATCACGCTCGGGGATGATGTGATGCATGCAATGACTTTAATCTTTCTCGAGCCACATGAGTATAAATCTGCGTCGTCGATAAATCGGCATGCCCCAATAATAACTGCACCACCCGCAAATCTGCACCATGATTTAGCAAATGAGTCGCAAAAGCATGGCGTAAAGTATGTGGTGACAATGGCTTATCGATACTCGCTTGTTTTGCATAACGTTTAATCAAGTACCAAAATGCTTGCCTCGTCATCGCTTTACCGCGCCGCGTCGGGAATAAATCATCGCTCGCACGACCAGCTAATATCGCAGGTCGAGACTCAAACAAATAACGCTGTAAATAATCTAAGGCGATCTCACCTAATGGCACTAAGCGTTCTTTATTGCCCTTACCCACACAACGCACTAAACCTTGTCTCATATTGACTTGTTCACTGCTTAAGGTGACTAATTCAGATACTCGTAAGCCAGTGGCATACAAGACTTCTAACATCGTCCGGTCTCTTAGCCCTATTGATTCTTCACAGTCAGGCTCAGCCAATAATGCTTCAACTTCTTGCTCAGTTAGTGCCGTCGGTAATGCGCGCCCTAAACGCGGCGATTCTATTTGTGCCGTCGGATCAGATTCTCGAATTGATTCTCGGCATAAATAACGATAGAACCGTCTTAAACTTGATAATAGCCGTGCTTCACTGCGTGCTTTCCGCCCTTCTCGTAGTCTGACTCCCTGATAACGCAGGATATCTTCACGCGTCGCCGTCGTCAGCTGACCCTCTCTTGATTTTAACCAATTAGAAAAGGCTAATAAATCCCGTCGATACGCTTCGATGGTATTTTTACTCAAGCCGGATTCTAACCAAAGAGTATCTAAGAACGACAGCAAATAGTGTGGCGTCTCTTCCCGTTGTCTCTCACTGCTCATGAGCTAACAACCAACGTTTGATTGCTATGGCTTCGCCATCTACCTTGCCCGCAAAGCCTCCTATGCCAGTGCTTTTAACCACACGGTGGCATGGCACGACCAATAAAAATGGATTCGCCCTACAGGCATTACCGACTGCACGAGCGGAACTGTTCAACGCTTTGGCAATCTGACCATAACTTTGCGTGCTACCCATTGGAATCGTTTGTAAGTATCGCCAGACGCGACGTTGAAAGTGCGTCCCTCTATCAGACATCACTAACGACCAGTTATTGTGTGCCTGTCGACTATAATCACATAGTTGTTGTGCAATTTGATCAAGACCTGTCGGACAGTCATGGCTAGCGTCCTCCACCACTTCTTCATCAAACAACATCGAAATGCCACTGATCTGCTGACCGTCCGCTTCCAATAATAATCGCTTAATAGGGCCAACGGGCAAGCCTAGTATAAATTTCTGGTGTGATAATGGCGACGGATAAGACATGGCGTTATCATACCGAATCTGCGCTACTATTACTGTAATAAAAAAGGGCCTAACTGTTAACAGTTAGGCCCTTTTGACGATAAATCATAAACACACCGAAACGATGCTGATGGTTTATCTTATTATGATAATTTTTCTTTAATACGGGCAGCTTTACCGGTCAAATCACGTAAATAGTATAGTTTAGCGCGGCGTACATCACCACGGCGAATAACATCTACACTCGCGACAGCTGGACTATGTGTTTGAAAAACGCGTTCAACACCAACCCCGTTTGAGATTTTACGGACAGTGAATGCTGAATGCAGACCACGATTCCGTTTTGCAATAACCACGCCTTCAAAAGCCTGTTCACGTTCACGGTCGCCTTCTTTGATTTTAACTTTGACAACAACTGTATCACCTGAAGAAAAGGCAGGAATGTCCTGTCTCATTTGTTCAGCATTTAGCTGTTCAATAATATTACTCATCGTTCTACTCCTAATTCCTACTTCTCTTCTTGCCCATGTTCGGCAATAAATTGTTCTAATAATGCCATCTGCTCATCATTCAGTGTCAT
>JAIBDY010000033.1 GCA_024685995.1 Piscirickettsiaceae bacterium
CCACGCTGTGTGACCCGGTTTTTAAGTACCGACAAAGGTGCTTGTAAATAAATAACAAGATCGGGTTGTCGACTTTGCATGGTGAGATTGTCGTAGACCATATTATACAAAGCCAATTCATCATCATCTAAAGTGATTTGTGCAAACAAACGATCTTTATCAATCATGAAGTCAGCAACTTGTAGATCATTAAACAAATCATCTTGTTGCAAGCTTTTACTTAACTTAATACGCTGCATTAAAAAGCTTAATTGTGTCGGTAAAGCCGATTGGCGAGGATGGGTGTAAAATTTCTCTAAAAATGGGTTTTGCTCTGGCTCTTCCAGTAATGTTGTGCCCGAAAAACTCGCGGCTAAGCGCTTGGCTAAATGGGTTTTCCCCACACCCATCGGTCCTTCAACAACGATGTAACGATGTGGTAATGTCGTATTCATATTCATTTATTTTCAAACCGTGTTAAACCATCACGTGGACATTGTGTTAACAATGGCTGTATAGCACCTTTGCCGGGTATCACAATGTCGGCATCAATTTCTGCCAAAGGATAAATAACAAACGCCCGTTGTGCTATCCCAGGATGTGGGACTTGCAACCTGTCATCAGCGATGATGTCCTCTCCGTACAACAGTATATCTAAATCGAGTGTTCGTTCACCCCAGTGACGTTCACGAACTCGACCGTGTTGCTGCTCGATTTGTTGTAGGCAATCTAACAAATCATGTGGACTCAATTCTGTGTCCAATGCGACAACTGCATTGATATAGTCAGGCTGGTCTTGTGGCCCCATCGGCGGGCTTTTATAGAGTGAAGAACTGGCTAACCATGTCGTCGTGGGTAAAGCTTGTAACGCTTTTTGTGCGGCTTGCACTTGCCCTTTCGGGTCGGCCAAATTACTGCCTAAACCTATAAATACACGCATTATGCTTTATTTTCGGTGGCTTTTTTAGCGGCAGGCTTTCTTCTGCGGCGACGCTTTCGTGGTTTCGCTACCGGCGCGAGAGCATTGACCATTTTTTGCTGTTCCGCTTCCGGTGCAACTTGAAAATCAGTCCACCAAGTCGCTAACTCAGTCTCCACTTCGCCCGACTCAGCACGTAGCAATAAGAAGTCATAGCCCGCCCGAAACTTCGGGTGACTTAAAAGTCTGAGGCCGCGTTTACCTTGCCTCATGGTCAACCTGATTTGTAATGTCCAGATATCTCTTGTCACAATCGTAAACCGTTTTGGAATCGCTACCCGTTGTATTTGCTCTGAAATCACTTCAGTCGCCGCGCGCTGCAATGCAGGAATAGCCGGTATTTTATGCGTTTGATGTAACTTCCATTGTTGCGCAACGGGACCCCATAAAATGGCAGCGAATAAGAAAGCTGGTGTCACCGGCTTTCCTTCTGCTATACGCGTATCGGTATTTTGTAATGCGCTATTAAGTAATGTCGCCGCTTGCCCTGCTGGCTCGGCCTTTAGGACGCGGGCTGTTTCAGGAAAAAGATATTCAAAAATACCATATTCCATCAGCAATTGATGCGTTAACACCGCTTTACCACTCAAGTAAAGCTTTAAACATTCATCAAATAATCGTGCTGCAGGGATATCGTTTAATAGACTGGCTAAAAGCGGCACACAGCGCGCAGTTTCTTGCTCTAACCTTAAGCCCAACTTGCCGACAAACCGTATCGCTCTCAACATCCTCACCGGGTCTTCACGGTAACGCGTCTCGACATCACCAATCAAATGGATTTTTCCGGCCTGCAAATCTGCAATACCACCTGTGTAATCAACAATTGAGAAGTCACGAATATTGTAATAGAGGGCATTGATTGTAAAGTCGCGACGCCATGCATCCTGCGCCAATGTGCCAAAAACATTATCTTGTACAATGCGGCCCTGCTCATCAATATGCTGTTCTGCTTCAGGGGGTGCTCTGAAGGTTGCGACTTCGATCACTTCACGCCCAAAGCCAACGTGGACCAACTTAAAGCGTCGGCCGATCAATCGGCTTTTACGAAACAACTGATGCACTTGTTCTGGTGATGCATTGGTCGCAACATCAAAATCTTTTGGCTCGTGGCCTAATAATAAATCACGAACACACCCACCTACGAGATAAGCTTCATAGCCGGCATCTTTGAGGCCATAGAGCACTTTCAAGGCTTGGGGGCTAAGATGTGACCGTGACAAGCTATGCTCATTGCGTGGCACAATCAAAGGCTTCGCATCTTGTGGCTGTTGAATATCAGATTCCTCATTGAGGGTTGTTACCCGACGACGTCGGAAAATTTTATCTAAAGCAAACATCGGGCATTATCATACCATGGTTGCGCTTGCTGATAGCGCCCTTTGAATGCGAGCCATGATGGAAGCATCGACCATTAATTCTTCACTTTCATCGCTAGTTGCACTGGTTTAAATGAACGTCGATGAATCTCCGTCACGCCCAATGTCATCAACGCCGTCTGATGTACTTTGGTTGGATACCCTTTGTGCTGGGCAAAACCATATCCAGGGAAACGTTGTTCCATTAATACCATTTCTCTATCTCGCGCAACTTTAGCAATAATAGAGGCTGCCGCAATGACAGGTTCAGATTGGTCACCTTTAATAATCGTGGTAACTGGACACATCAATTGCGGCGCTTGATTACCGTCAACTAACGCATGGTCGGGAATTAAGCCCAACCCTTCTACAGCACGACGCATGGCTAATAACGTCGCTTGTAATATATTCAACTGATCAATTTCTGATGGTTCCGCACGACCAATCGCCCAAGCCAATGCCTGTTGTTTAATAATAGGCTCTAACGCTTCTCGCCGCTTTTCAGTTAATTTCTTAGAATCGGCCAAGCCTATGATGGGTTGACGAGGATCAAGAATGACCGCGGCTGTCACGACAGGCCCTGCTAATGGTCCTCGTCCAACCTCGTCAACACCCGCAACTAGCGCTGATATGATCACTTGTTTAGCATCATTATGATTTGTTGTGCGGCATTATGCGCACCACCTGCTGGGCCCAATGCGGAGAGGACTTTTTGTCCAATATCTTGTGCAATCGCTTCGCTATCGACTCGCGTTAAGCGGTCATTTAATTCTTCTTCTAAACGTTGAACGGTGACCTCATTTTGAAGGACTTCGGTAATTAGCGCTCGGCCTGTCACAATATTACAAAGTCCAACATAGGGTATTTTTATCAACCGACGCATGATGCCGTATGTGATGGGCGAAACGCGATAACAAATAAAGTGCGGTACACTCAATAAGGCAATTTCAAGCGTGACGGTGCCCGATGCCGCCACAATCACATCGCACGCTGAAGTTAAGTCATAGAAATCACTAGCAACCACACGGATTGGCAATGAGGTCTCTGCCAAAATAGCGGTGAGTACAGCTTCACTCAATCCTGGCGCTAAGGGTAAAACGATTTGCACGTCGGGATATTGCTGATGTAATCGCTCTGCCGCTTGGATCATAACTGGCAGCAACATCTCAACTTCGCTACGTCGGCTACCTGGAAATAAGCCGATGACTTTATGCTCAGCAACTAGGTCCAGTTTTTGTTTCGCTTGCGCCGTTGTTAATGTTCTTTGTACTGCGTCAACCAAGGGGTGTCCAACGCAGTGTACGGGTACCCCCGCTTGTTCATAAATAGGCACTTCAAATGGGAATAGCACCAACATTTTATCGACATAGCGCTTGATCGTTTTCACCCGACCTTTTCGCCATGCCCACACCTTAGGGCTGATGTAATAAATAACAGGGATTGCTAATTTTTTGGCCTCTTTGGCCAATTTCAAATTGAACCCAGGATAGTCCACTAAGACCAATAAATCCGGCCGTTGCGTCTTGAGCAGCTCAACCGTTTGATTAAAAACTCCTTTCAATTGGCGGTAACGCTTTAAAACTTCAACAAGGCCCATCACAGCCAATACTGAAAAATCGATAGTAACGTCCATCCCTGCAGCACGTAACTTCTCGCCGCCGATTCCTGTCACCTTGATATCGGGCAGTTGTTTTCTAAGTTCAGTCAACACCCGTGCGGCATGTGCATCGCCAGAGGCTTCGCCAACGACAAACATGACGTGTTGTTGGCTCAATTTGACTGGCGTCCTTCTGCATACCCCATTAACTCTAAGCCAAAACCGGATAGACCGGTTAATTTTGTTGGCGTGCCAATAACACGCATTTTCTTGACGCCTAAATCGGCCAGAATTTGTGCTCCAACACCGAAGGTACGCATATCCCAACCCATTTTAGTACCTGCAGGAACGTCACCTCGATCCTGTTGTTGATAGAGCTCGACTTTATCCGCTAAACGTTTATTTTGTTCCGGCTGCCTCAATACCACAAGAATGCCTTTGCCAACGCGTTGGATCTCTGCCATCACCGCGTCTAGCGGCCAATGTATCGTATCTCGTGTCGCATTTAGTAAATCATTGAGCGGGTCAGCCATATGTACCCTGACTAAGGTTTCCTCATCTTGCTCAATCTCACCGCAGACAAGGGCAAGGTGGACTTGGCTATTGACTGTATCTTGGTAAGTCATTAATTCAAAGTCACCATGTGCAGTGGGCATATGGCATTGTGATAGACGCTGTATCGTCATCTCATTTTCGAGTCGGTAACTGATTAAATCCGCTATGGTGCCAACCTTAAGTTGATGTGTCTTGGCGAATTTTTCTAAATCAGGTCGTCTAGCCATACTGCCATCTTCGTTCAGTATTTCAACGATCACAGCGGCAGGCGTTTTCCCCGATAGCTGTGCTAAATCACAGCCCGCTTCAGTATGCCCAGCCCGTGTTAATACACCGCCCAATTGCGCTTTTAGCGGAAAAATATGGCCGGGCTGCACTACATCTTCTGGTTTAGCGTTGGGGTTAGCAGCGGCTTGAATGGTTAAAGCCCGATCTGTTGCGGAAATACCCGTCGTAACGCCTGTCGCGGCCTCAATTGAGACGGTGAAATTGGTCGAATATGCCGCTTGATTATCCGACACCATGAGCGGCAAGCGAAGCTGTTTACAATGTTGCTCCGTTAATGTCAGACAAATTAAACCACGGCCAAAACGTGCCATAAAGTTAATCGCTTCTGGTGTCACACATTCGGCCGCCATCACGAGATCACCTTCATTTTCCCGATCTTCATCGTCCATGATGATGACCATTTTACCTTGTTTAAAATCTTCAATAATTTCGGCCGTTGTATTTAATTTCATTATTTTGCAAACCCATGTTTTAGCAATGTTTCATGTGTAATACCGCTAGGTCGTTGCGGTAGCAGACGTTCTAAATATCTCGCGATCAGATCGACTTCTAGATTAACCCTAGTACCGACTTGGTAATCTTTAATGATCGTCTCTTGTAAAGTGTGCGGAATGACATTCACTTCAAAGATATTTTCGATCACTAAATTGACAGTCAAGCTAACCCCATCAATACAAATTGATCCTTTTTCTGCAATATAGCGTGTCAAGTCTGCGGGCACTGAAAAGCGAAACTTCACCGATCGTGCAGAGGCTTGCTTTAATACGCATTCACCCATGCCATCAACATGGCCACTGACAAAATGTCCCCCAAGCCTATCACCCACAGCCAGCGCTTTTTCTAAGTTCACTTCTGATCCGACTTGAACTGCCCCCAAACTACTCCGATCGAGGGTTTCATTTGAGACATCAAAATGGACACGATCTGCATGCATCGCGACGACTGTCAAGCAAACGCCATTAATCGCAATGCTGTCACCTAAAATGACATCACTTAAATCGAGTTGTTGTGTCGCGACTTCAAGACGGACATCGCCACCTTTCGTATCGACGGCTTGTATTTTACCTACTGAAGCAATGATGCCGGTAAACATATTTTTGTTCCTTTCGGTGCATCATGGTGTGATAAAAGTTAAGCATAATGCGGTAATGCTGTGATGCGCCAATCATTACCAACCGCTCGGATATCGGTGATATCTAAGCCTATATTCTGATCCATCGCGTGTAGTTCGGGTAGATGAAATAACCCTCTGGCACCATCACCCATTAATTTTGGCGCCATATAAATCACCACTTCATCTATTAAGCCTGCTTGCAGCAGCGCCCCATTTAACACCGGACCCGCTTCCACCATGACGTCGTTGATTTCATGTTTTGCTAAGTGCTTCATTAGTTGATGAAGATCAACACGACCCTCAACAGCTTGTGTGGTGATAGTGTTTATACCGCGGTCGCTCGCCCTAGTCAAAGTCGCGATGCAGGTCTCAGCTTCTGAGCCCAAGATCTTGGCATCGGCAGGGATTTTGAAATCACTATCCACGACAACGCGTAACGGTTGCCGTATCGTTTGACCCTCGGGGTACCAGCCTTCTGGTCTAACGGTCAATTGCGGATCATCAAATAATACCGTTTCAATACCTGTTAATATCGCGGCACTTTGTGCTCTCATTTTCTGTATATCTTGCCGTGCTTCTGGGCCCGTTATCCATTGACTTTCACCCGATGCCATCGCCGTTCTACCATCGATACTCATTGCAATTTTGCTGCGTACAAAGGGTCGGCCCGATCGCATACGCAGACAAAAGCCGCGATTTAAGGTTTCGGCTTGTTGCTCGAGCACACCAACGATAACTTCAATACCTGCACTTTTTAACTTATCAATCCCTTGCCCAGAAACGAGTGGATTCGGATCCTGCATCGCAATAATCGCTCGTTGAATACCCGCACGGATTAACGCGTCGACACAAGGTGGCGTTCGGCCAGCGTGGCTACAAGGTTCCAGCGTAATATAGCAATCAGCACCCTGTGCTTGTTGGTATTCAAGTTGTGCTAACGCATTGATTTCTGCATGCGGTTGGCCTGCACGTTGATGCCAACCTTCAGCAATGATGTTGTCACCTTTGACAATCACACACCCCACGCGAGGGTTAGGTGCCGTTGTATAAAGGCCACGAACTGCTAGATGCAGGGCTCTGGCCATAAAAGTTTCATATGACATTAGCGTGAGTGACGTTGTTGATCGATATAGTGAATGCCTTGTTGCTTACCACTATCACAATAAATGATGACTCGAAGCATAGCGTTATTCCTTGGTTGACGAGTCTGATGCGCTTTCCATACGTTCAATTTCTTCACGAAAGGCATTCACATCTTGAAAACTACGATACACCGATGCAAAACGGACATAGGCTACCTCATCTAAATCACGCAATGCATCCATGACCCAATCGCCGACGAGACGGCTGGCGACTTCCCTTTCCCCTGTCGCTCTTAAACGATGGATAATGCCTTTCACTGCGCTATCGACAGCATCAATGCTGACCGGTCTCTTTTCAAGTGCTCTGAGAAAACCCGCACGTAGTTTATCTTCATCAAATAAAGCGCGCGATTCGTCGCGTTTTATCAATCTCGGTAATGTCAGTTCAGCGGTTTCATAGGTCGTGAAGCGTTCATTACATTCACCGCACATTCGGCGTCGCCGAATTGAGTCGGCTTCCGCTGATAATCGAGAATCAATGACTTTCGAATCATCAGCACCACAAAATGGACAACGCATACCTTACAACCTTTAAACTGTTATCTATGCAACATTACATAAATAAAATAGAGCGGGCTCGCTTGCTTGCTTGCCCTGATTATGAGTAAACCGGATGGGTTTGGCAAATGGCTTTAACTTGCTCTCTGACCTTATCAATCACAGTCTGATCACCGCCGCTACCAATGACATCACACATCCAACCCGCCAGTGTTTTACAGTCCTGCTCGTTAAAGCCACGTGTTGTCACTGCTGGTGTCCCGACGCGAATACCAGATGTGACAAATGGTGATTGAGGGTCATTCGGTACGGCATTTTTATTCACAGTGATATAAGCATCACCTAACCAAGCATCAACATCCTTACCCGTCAATCCTGCTTCAATAAAACTCACTAAGAAAAGATGATCATCCGTCCCTTTAGAAACCACATCGTAGCCCCTCGCCATAAAAACCTCTGCCATCACTTGCGCATTTTTAATGACTTGTTGTTGATAGGTTTTGAATTCTGGCAACATCGCTTCTTTAAAGGCCACCGCTTTGGCAGCAATAACATGCATCAAAGGTCCGCCTTGGAAACCTGGGAACACGGCTGAATTTAATTTCTTTTCAATTTCTGCATTCGCTTTCGCCAAGATTAAGCCGCCACGAGGACCACGTAATGTTTTATGCGTTGTCGTTGTGGTGACATCCGCGATTTGTACTGGATTTGGGTAAAGCCCTGTCGCCACTAAACCTGCCACATGCGCCATATCGACCAATAGATAGGCGCCGACAGAATCAGCAATCTCACGAAAACGTTGCCAATCTATAACGCGAGAATATGCTGAAAACCCAGCTACAACCATTTTAGGTTGGTGTTCTTTCGCAAGGGTTTCAACCTCATCATAGTCAATTTCGCCAGTGTCAGAATTGATCCCATACGATACCGAATTATATATTTTCCCTGAGGCACTGACTTTCGAACCATGAGTCAAGTGTCCCCCATGGGCCAAGCTCATACCTAAGATAGTATCGCCCGGCTGTAATAAAGCGAGATAAACAGCAGCGTTGGCCTGCGATCCTGCGTGAGGTTGTACATTGGCATAGTCTGCACCAAATAATGCCTTCGCACGATCGATCGCTAATTGCTCAGCGACATCGACATACTCACAACCACCGTAGTAACGTTTACCAGGGTAACCTTCCGCATATTTATTGGTTAATAATGAACCTTGTGCTTCCATAACACGAGGACTGGTGTAATTTTCTGAGGCAATGAGTTCAATATGATCTTCTTGGCGTTGATTTTCAGATGCAATCGCAGCAAATAGTTCATCATCAAAACCAGCGATGGTCATGTTTTTCTTGTACACAGACTTCCCCTGCTTCTACAGTAAAATAATGCGTTATTCTAACGTATCTCATCCTTGTTCATCTATGGCACACTACGTGTTTTATCATAGTCAAAACGGAAAATAACGCTTATGAACATATCAATTATTGGGATCGGCCTGATGGGACAAGCATTAGGCGAGCGCTTATTAAGCGAACAACAAAATCTAGTGATCTATAACCGTAGTCCAGACAACACACAAAAACTTCAGCAACAAGGGGCCTCGGTAGCCACTTCTGCGCAACAAGCTTTGTCAGACAGCCAGTTTTGTTTATTATTCCTCAGTGATGCCAATGCGATAAATACGGTACTCGATGACATCCCACATCATCTATTTGAAGGCAAAACTCTGATCCAAATGGGAACCATTGCACCCGATGAATCTCGGGCAATAGAGCAACGCATACTCGCTTTAGATGGTCAATATTTAGAATGCCCAGTCCTAGGCAGCTTGCCAGAAGCCCAGTCGGGGACATTAATTTTAATGGCAGCCGGTGAACAGCACGTCTATGACCATTGTCTGCCTTTGTTACATCTAGTTGGTAACATGCCACAATACTTTGGCAGTACAGGCCAAGCATCTACTGTGAAACTTGCAATGAATCAATTGATTGCGGGATTGACATCAAGTTTCGCATTAAGTTTAGCTCTAGTCGAGAAAGAACAGGTGAATATTGAACAGTTTATGTCCGTGGTCCGCGATAGCGCACTTTATGCACCGACATTTGATAAGAAGTTAGATCGCATGTTGTCAGGCGACTTTACAAAGCCAAACTTTCCGACTAAACACCTAGCCAAAGATACTCAGTTATTCCTCACCGTCGCTAAAAGGCTAGGACTAGAGACCTGTGCGTTAGCAGGCATCGATCAACTCTTAAATAAAACTTTAGATCTAGGATTAGCCGAGACTGATTACTCGGCAGTCTATGCCGGCATTCATGCCGGCAAAACAGCAAAATAAGGTATCTCAAGAACTATAAGCTAAATAAGTCACGTTTAATGACCGTTTCAACACGATCTGGGCCCGTTGAAATAATATCAATAGGCACACCTGCTAAGCTCTCTACTTTTTCAATATAGTTACGTGCATTGAGAGGCAACGCATCATAATCCGTTATCCCGATGGTAGATTCCGTCCAGCCCGGCATATCAATATAGTTTGGCACACAACCTTCAAATTCATCAGCACTTAATGGCAAGATATCCACTGCTTTGCCATCGCGTATATAGCCAGTACATAATCGAATCGTTTCTAGGCCATCAAGTACATCCAGTTTCGTTAGGCATAAACCAGTAATACTATTAATCCAACAAGCCCGTTTCAGGGCCACCATATCTAACCATCCACAGCGACGATCACGGCCAGTTGTGGCACCTTTTTCATGGCCAACCTCTGCCAAATGCCCCCCTATTTCATCAAATAATTCAGATGGAAAAGGACCAGCACCAACGCGCGTTGCATACGCTTTTGTAATCCCTAAAACGTAATCTATATGGCATGGACCAACGCCAGAGCCCGCTGCACAGCCACCAGCAGTGGTATTAGATGAGGTAACATAAGGATACGTACCATGATCGACATCTAACAAGGCCCCTTGCGCACCTTCAAACATCACATTCTTGCCTGCTTTAGAATACATCTCAAGCAGATGAGGAATATCGGCAATCAATGGTAATAACATCTCGCGCATCGCCAAGGTATCATCACGCACTTGTTCAAAACTGATCGGCGCAGATTGGTAATAGTTTATCAACGAAAAATTATGAAATGCCATCACTTCTTCTAACTTAGTCGTGAAGGTGTCAGCATTCATCAGGTCACCTAGGCGTAAGCCACGACGTGCCACTTTATCTTCATATGCTGGGCCAATGCCACGACCAGTAGTGCCTATTGCACCTTTTCCTAAGCGGCGTTCACGCGCTTGATCAAGAGCAACATGATAAGGCAAGATTAAAGGACAAGCGGCACTGATTTTTAGGCGTTCGCGAACGGGAATACCGTTGCCTTCTAACTCCGCCATTTCTTTCAGTAAGGCTTCGGGTGACAACACAACACCATTACCAATTAGACACTGTACATGTTCACGCAAAATGCCCGAAGGGATTAGGTGTAAGATGGTTTTTTTGCCATCAATAACTAAGGTGTGACCCGCATTGTGACCACCTTGGAAACGAACTACTGCTGACACATTATCTGTGAGTAAATCAACTAATTTCCCTTTACCCTCATCACCCCATTGAGATCCAATTACTACAATATTTTTAGCCACGTTTTTCTGTTCCTGTTTCAATCACTTGCCAGTGATTATCTTGTTTCACTAATGTTTTGTTTGTCACAATGGTTGTATCAGATAATTGATAAATCACAACTTCACCCTGATCGCGTAATTGCTGGATCATGGCATGTTGTTGTGGGTCATCGCACCATTGCGCAGTAATCGCATCTTGCTCTTGCGATGCCGTGACACTATTTGCGACCATATCCTTAAGATCTAAGCTGAAGCCGGTAGCAGGTTGAGCATGACCGAAGTCTTCACCAATACCATCATAACGGCCACCCATCGCTAGTGCTCGTGCTGAACCGGCTTGATAAGCTGCAAAAACCAAACCGGTGTGATAATCGTAGCCTCGTAGTTCGGCCAAATCAAAAATAATCGACACTGCAGGTAATCGTTGTTCTGCCATCGTGGCAATGGAACGCAGTGTTTGCAATGCTTGTTGTACGTCTGTAGAGGCTCTGGCTAGCAGCTGTTCAGCTGTCGCCAAAACAGTCACATCGCCATTAAGTTCTGACAAGGCCAATAACATGGCACTACTGTCCTCAGACAAGCCATACTCTTTGACTAGCTCAGCTATTTCAGGTTGTGCTTTACGTTGTAAGGCATTAAAAAGAGCGCGTTCTTGCTCGGCATTTAACCCCGCTTGTTCAGCTAAACCACGATAGATACCAACATGGCCTATATCTATCACCATTTCAGAGTCAATCCCAATAATGGTTAATGCCTCGACCATTAATTGTAATATTTCCATATCACTTTCAACGCCGGAGTGGCCGTAGATTTCGGCCCCCAATTGCGTTGGGTTGCGCGACGTACCTTGACAGACTGGTAACGTTTTTAAAACATTCCCGATATAGCACAGTCTGAGCACTTCTTGCTTATCGCGTAATTTATGGGCTGCGATTCGCGCCACTTGTGGCGTCATATCGGCGCGAATGCCGAGCAGACGACCAGACATTTCGTCAATGAGCTTAAACGTCTGTAGCTCTAACATTTTAGCTGGGCCGGTTAATAAGGCATCAAGATACTCAACTAAAGGCGGCGTCACTAGCTGATAGCCCCATGTTTGGAGGCGATCTATCAATTCACGGCGTAGTAACTCTAAGCGTGCGGCGGCCTCAGGGGCGACTTCATCTATCCCCTCAGGCAATAACCATCGTTCTGTATGACTCATCTAATCAATGTACCCAATATAGTAAAGCTAGACCCAGACACATACTGAATAGCCCTATTCCTCGAAGCATTCTATCGTTCATGCTGATCATTTGACGAAGTGACCGACGGAACACTGTCGGGTTGATAAACGGCATAATGCCTTCTATCACCAACATCAGCGCTGCTGCAATCAACAGGCTGTCGAGCAATGTGCCATCCACTACTTACGGTTTGGTCGCGCTATCGAAGTGATTAAAGAATTCGCCTTTCGGTTCAATCACCAGCATATCGTCACCGTTAAAGATGTTTTTATACGCTGTTAAACGACGATATAGTGAATAAAACTCACTGTTTTGTTGATAAGCTTTAGCATAAATTTCGGTTGAACGTGCATCACCATTACCACGTAACACTTCCGCTTCACGTTTCGCATCGGCTAACAAAATAGTTCTGCGGCGGTCTGCATCAGAGCGAATTTTCTCCGCTTCTTCCGCACCTTGTGACCGTAACTCTTTTGCGACTCTTTCACGCTCAGCTTCCATCCTAGTATAAACAGAGGAACTAACTTCGCTAGGTAGATCAATACGTTTGATTCTGACATTGACAATTTCAATACCAAATTCTTTAGCAACTTTATTGCCATCGGCCATCAATTGAGACACCATCGCCACGCGATCACCTGAGACCACTTGTTGGATTGTTCGTTTACCGAACTCACCGCGCAAATTATCTTTAATAATTTGAGACAAACGTAATTGCGCCGTGGCTTCATCACCACCCATAGAACGAAAATAAGTCGCCACGTCAGCGATACGCCAAAGCACAAATGAGTCGACAGAGACGTTTTTCTTTTCTCCAGTTAAATACCGTGCTGGTGTTGATTCTAAGCTCAATATACGACCATCAAAACGTTTAATATTATTGACGAACGGAATTTTAAAATGCATGCCAGGTTCATAATCAGCACGTTCAATTTGACCGAGCCTTAATAAAATAACCCGCTCACGTTCACCGACAAAGAATACCGACGAGCTAATCAAGATAAAGCCGGCAATAACTAAAAATATAATCATATTTATACGTGCAGACATCTTAGCGGCCTCCTCTGCTGCGTGCATCTAAAGGTATTTGGCTACTACTAGACGACGAACTACTGGTTGAAGGATAGCTTTGCATATTGCCAAGATTGAGCTGATCTTGTTTTATAGGACTCATATTTCTCATTTTATCCAATGGTAAATACAACATATTGTTGCTGCCTTTCGTCACGTCTACCATGACTTTTTGGCTCTGCGTATAAACCGATTCCATTGATTCTAAGTATAAGCGTTCACTCGTGATTGCCGGTGCTTTTTCATACTCATTCATGACCTGTAAGAAACGACTGGTTTCACCTTCTGCTTGCGCGATGACTTGCTTTTTATACGCTTCCGCTTCTTGTACTAAACGGAAAGCTGCACCCCTAGCTCGAGGAACGATGTCATTGGCGTAAGCTTCTGCTTCGTTCTTCTGGCGTACTTCATCTTCACGCGCTTTAACGACATCAGCAAAAGCGGCTTGCACCTGCTCTGGCGGCTGGACGTCTTGCATGTTAACACTGGTGATTACCAAGCCCGTTTTATGGGCATCTAACATTGATTGCAATAATACTTCTGTACTACGTGCTATTTCGCTTCGGCCTTCTGTCAACACAAAGTCCATTTCCGATCGACCAACGGTTTCTCTCACCGCACTTTCGGTCATTTGACGAAGCATTAAGTCAGGATTTCTGACATTAAATAAATAATCAGCTGCATCTTTAACTTTGTACTGTACCGCCACTTTCAAATCAACAATGTTTTCATCTTTGGTCAACATCAATGATTCAGAATGAATAGTACTGCCAGCACGTCCTGTTGTAGAGCGGTAACCGATTTCGGTATTTCGGCTTTGCTCAACATTGACGACTTCAACCGCCTCTACTGGGTAGGGAATGTGCCAGTGTGGGCCAGGTTGAGTAACGTCTTGGAATGCCCCAAAACGCAGCACAACACCTCTTTCAGCAGGATCAACTATATAGATACCAGATAATATCCAGACAACAAATGCGACAACGAGCACAAGGCCAAAGCCAATCGGACCTGCACCTGATGCATCACCATTATCGGATGAACCGCCACCAAAAATGCCGCCTAATTTACGTTGCATCTTCCGTACTACTTCGTCAATATCCGGCGGGCCCTTATCATCGCGGTTACCCCATGGATCTTTATCACCCTTGCCAGGTTCGTTCCAAGCCATTTAACACTCCAAGCTGAGACATTCTAAGATTAATAAACACAAACGTGCTTATTTTACGGACATACTGTGCAATAGGGAACCGTTGATTCAAGGTAACGTTCCCGAATACACAAATATGTCCCTTCATTTAGGTCAAAAGTTCATTTTAGATTGATTGAACAGTCGATGACGTGCATCGACATACAAGTCTGATCACCAATCACGTTTTATAACTACAAAATAGCTTATCTGTCGTACTATTTTACGCGTGTTCTGGGAAGTACTCCCGGAGTACTTGTCTCAGCAAATCAATACCTTCGCCGGTATGTGCTGATAGCCAAACACGCCAAATGCGTCCATCTTGATCGCGATCTATTCTCGCTTCATGCTCGTCAGTTTGATCAATTTTGTTACAGACAATCACCTGCGGTACTTCATTGGCATCGATTTCATGCAGTACTTCATTGACGTGCTCCATCAACTGCTCACGTTCTGATGATCCTGCCTCAACAACGTGTAACAATAAAGCAGCACTGCGGGTTTCTTCGAGCGTTGAACTAAAGGATTCGACGAGGTCGTGCGGTAGTTTTCGAATAAACCCAACGGTATCTGCCATGATCAGCCCTTGTGTTTCCATCAACTTTAAACGACGGAGGGTTGGATCCAAGGTCGCAAACAGGCGATCATCGGCATAGACTTCAGAAGTTGTCATTCTGTTAAATAGGGTTGATTTACCCATATTGGTGTACCCAACTAATGAGACCACCGGTACATCTGCACGTTGCCTAGACCGACGACCTTGTTCTCGTTGTGAACGTACTTTGGTGAGTTGTTTTTTGAGTGTTTTTATTCGTTGACCTAATAAACGTCTATCGGTTTCAAGCTGGGTTTCACCTGGGCCACGTAAACCAATACCACCCTTTTGTCGTTCCAAATGCGTCCAACCTCGCACTAATCGCGTCGACAGATGCTGTAATTGCGCTAATTCAACTTGCAACTTACCTTCATGGGAGCGCGCTCTACGAGCAAAAATATCGAGAATCAGACCCGTTCTTGCAATGACACGACAATGCAATTTGGCTTCCAAATTACGTTCTTGGCTTGGAGAAAGTTCATGATTAAAAATGACTAAAGCGGCATCGGCAGCCACAACGTGTTCACGGATTTCTTCTACTTTGCCACTGCCTGCATAAAACTTGGAATCAGGTGCACGACGTTTACCATGGATAATGCTCGCAATGTCGGCACCTGTCGAATTGACCAACTCGATAAACTCTTGTTCTGACTCATCAAAGTTACTGTCGTTAAAATTCAAATGGACAAGCACAACAGCTTCTTTCTTTTGTGTTACATCAAATGCCGCATTACTATCGGGTCGATCAAACAATCACACTACTCCTCAGTCTTCTCCGATCACAACATTATGAGTAGGCACAATGGTTGAGATAGCATGTTTATAAACCATCTGATTGACCGTGTTTTTTAATAAAATGACAAACTGATCAAATGATTCAATTTGTCCTTGTAGTTTAATACCATTCACCAGATAAATCGACACTGACACATTCTCACGCCTTAATGCATTCAAAAAGGGATCTTGTAATGATTGTGCTTTAGCCATCGCTATCTCCATATTTATTATTGTTATTAACACTTACAAACTATAAGGGCTATTGGCCCATTTTAGAAGCACAATATTAATCGTCAAGTTTTAATCTTTAATTCAGGCAAGGTATGAGAGATAAATGTCAGTATTTCTGTCAACGGTAAGCCATCATTGGTATTAAACCAGACACCATCTTGCTGTGCTCTCAACCAAGTCAATTGTCTTTTTGCCATTTGTCTAGTGGCAATAATCGCTTTGTCTACACTGGTCTCTAAATCAAAATCCCCCCTTAGGTGCTGCCAGAGTTGTCGGTAACCGACAGACCGCATCGCAGGTAATTCGGCATGACAATCGCTACGTTGATAGAAACGCGTCACTTCTTGCAAAAAGCCATCGGCCATCATTGCATGGTAACGTTTTGCGATTCTCTGATGCAATATTGCGCGATCGAATGGACTTAAAATAATTTTAATGACGAGATATGGTAATGCGGTTTTAGTCTGCTGTGTTAACGACGTTAACGACTGGCCGGTAATATCGTACACTTCTAATGCACGTTGTAGCCGTTGAGGATCATTCGGATGAATTCGTTTTGCCGACACTGGGTCAACTGCCGCTAACCTTTTATGTAAACCCAGCAAGCCTTTTTCCATCATTTCATTATCAAGGCGTTGACGGATATCTGGATCTGCTGCCGGAAGATCAGCAAGGCCCTGTTGCAATGCTTTAAAATAAAGCATCGTGCCACCTACAAGCAATGGCACTTTTCCACGCGCAGTAATATCAGCCATGATTGTTAATGCATCTCGGCGAAAATCCCCCACAGAATAATGATCGCAAGGGTCACGTATATCTATCAGGTGATGCGGATATTGGGCAAGTAATGCAGAGGGCGGTTTAGCCGTACCGATATCCATACCGCGATAGACTAAAGCGGAATCAACACTGATGATTTCTACAGGGTATTCTTCTGCAGCAAGCCTGATAGCCAAATCAGTCTTGCCTGCTGCCGTCGGCCCCATAATAAACAAGGCCGGTGGCATTAGAGTTGGATTGTCGGCCTCGTCTATAATCAACCTTGTTTCATCGAATCAAAAAATTCTGAATTAGTCTTAGTTGCTTTTAAACGGTCCATTAAGAATTCCATGGCATCAACGGGATCCATCGGCGCTAATAGTTTTCGTAACACCCAAAGCTTATGTAGGTCATCGTCTTTCGTTAGCATTTCTTCACGACGTGTACCAGAGCGAGTCACATTAATCGCTGGATAGATCCGGCGATCAGCCAATTTACGCTCAAGTTGAAGTTCCATATTACCGGTACCTTTAAATTCTTCAAAGATAACTTCATCCATGCGCGAACCCGTTTCAACGAGCGCCGTTGCAATAATTGACAGGCTACCACCTTCCTCAATATTCCTTGCAGCACCAAAGAACCGTTTAGGTCTTTGCAGAGCATTGGCGTCAACACCACCGGTTAGGACCTTACCAGATGAGGGCGCAACGGTATTATAAGCACGGGCCAAACGGGTAATCGAGTCTAATAAAATCACCACATCATGTTTGTGCTCAACTAAACGTTTCGCTTTTTCTATGACCATTTCAGCGACTTGCACGTGACGTGAAGCGGGTTCATCGAAGGTACTAGATACAACTTCGCCTTGAACTGAACGTTGCATTTCCGTCACTTCTTCAGGGCGTTCATCGATCAGTAATACAATCAAATAGCTGTCTGGATGATTCGCCGCAATCGATTGTGCAATCGACTGCAAAATCATTGTTTTACCCGATTTTGGTGGTGCAACAATCAATGCTCGCTGGCCTTTACCAATCGGCGCAGCCAAATCAACGATTCGAGGTGTTAAATCTTCAGTACTGCCATTGCCTCTTTCTAGAGAGTAGCGTTCATTTGGGAATAAAGGGGTTAAATTTTCAAATGGAACTTTATTTCTAGAGTTCTCAGGTTTTTCAAAGTTAATTTCTTCAACTTTGATTAAAGCAAAATAACGCTCACTGTCTTTCGGTGCTCTAATTTTACCTTTTAAGGTGTCCCCTGTCCTTAAATGAAAACGTCTAATTTGGCTTGGCGAAACGTAAATGTCATCTGGACCTGCTACATAAGAGTCTTCAGGTGAACGTAAAAATCCAAACCCGTCAGGCAATAATTCTAATGCACCTTCGGTGTAAACATCATCACCATTTTTGGCATGTTCTTTCACTATGGCAAAAATTAAATCTTGCTTTCGGTTACGGGCTAAGCCTTCTAGCTTCATTGAGATGGCAAGTTCCATCAATTCAGCAGCGGACTGCTTCTTTAGATCTGTTAGATTCATGTATTACCTAAAATGGGATTTTTTATGTTGATAGTATTGGGCACGCAAAAGGTGCTATGTAAGGATTAAATTTAAGGGGGGATAGTTCAGAATTTTGCAAATCATAACAATAAAATAATGTTAGGTCTATATAAAAACCAAAAAAAAAGCCATTTAAACGTTTTTATCTTCGCAACATAGCGTTGTTCACAATTATCATCACTTTAGATTATAGTGATAATGTAGCATTGGGTCGTTGGAGTGAGATAAATGTCCAAAATACCACTAACCGTATTGCACATGATTATAGTGGGCTTATTCTCGGCCAATTGTGTTGCACAACAGGATTGCACGAGCCGGATTGATGATGATGATTATTATGATTTACAAGATAACAGGGTCTTAAGCACCAAAGACGAGTCGCAGCTAACCGAGTTCGCCGCTCGACTTATAGGAGATTGGCGTGGCGAACTGGTGCAGACCGAATGTAAAGGCAATATCAAAACGCCGAACAAGATTATTGACACTTCTTATGCCAACGTCACTATTCGAGGACACACAATAAATAATCTACAAATGGAAGCCGAATTAGACTTTAGACAACAAAACAAGAAAACACTTTATTTCAGACCTTTTTTTGAAACACGCGATCTACATTCATATCTATTTAATGGGCCTGATATCGTCATTATGACCGAAAAAAAATATCAATACGCATATCCGTATGGAGGTAGTACTTTGATAGAAACGATTTATAAAGTCATGCTCACTGATGAAAGAATGCAGTTAGATATTATTACAATCAGTAATGGCTTTTTCAGTGTCGAAGAGCGCTGGTCATTAATAAAACGGTAAACAAAGACAAATTTAAGTCAAAAAAAGGCCCATCTTCAAAGAAGGTGGGCCTTTTATATAAAAAGCCTGGCAGTGTCCTACTTTCACATGGGAACTCCCACACTATCATCGGCGCTAAGTCGTTTCACTACTGAGTTCGGGATGGGATCAGGTGGTACCAACTCGCTATGGCCG
>JAIBDY010000039.1 GCA_024685995.1 Piscirickettsiaceae bacterium
AACTTTATAGTGAATGACGGTAGTGCTACAGCCGCAGATATTGAAGCACTGATTCAGTTAGTACAGCAAAAAGTAGCAGAACAACATCATGTCGAGTTGCAAACTGAAGTACATATCGTGGGTGAGGTGGCATGATGACGACGCATTTTGGCAAAGTCGCAGTATTAATGGGAGGCCAATCAGCCGAAAGAGCTATTTCACTACAAAGTGGTGAAGCAGTCTTAGCGGCGTTGGTCAGCCAAGGTATTGATGCCCATAAAGTCGATGTTGATAAGACCGTTGCAGAACGATTGACACAAGGCCAGTTCGATTATGCTTTTGTTGTATTACATGGTCGAGGCGGTGAAGGTGGAGAAATTCAAGGTTTACTCGACATACTTGAAATTCCTTATACCGGTTCGTCAGTGATGGGGGCAGTGTTATCCCTGAATAAAGCATTAAGCAAAGACCTATGGCGACAAGCCGGTCTACCGACAGCCAGCTTTATGCACGTGACAAGTGCCACCGATCCAGAGCATGTTATTGATGAGTTGGGCTTGCCTTTATTTACTAAGCCAGTCAATGAAGGATCGAGTATTGGTATGTCTAAAGTATCCCGATCAGAGGATTTAGGGCCGGCGATTGAATTGGCTTTGCAATACGATAAAGAAGTCATCGCAGAGTGTTGGGTCGATGGTGAAGAATATACCGTAGCCGTGTTAGGGGAAGAAGCGCTACCGGTTATTCAATTAAAAACACCGAATGACTTCTATGATTATGACGCCAAATATGAAGCCAATACGACTGAATACTTGTGCCCGTCAGATCTGAGTAAACAAGATGAGAAACTGTGCCAAAACATAGCGATAGAAGCCTTTAAAGCGCTAAGAATGGAAGGTTGGGGCCGAATTGACTTAATGCGAGATAAAACGGGTCAATTTTATTTATTGGAAGCCAACAGTGTTCCTGGCATGACGGATCACAGTTTAGTGCCCATGGCGGCACAGCAAGCAGGCCTATCTTTTGAGCAATTGGTGAGAAGCATCCTTGAAAAATCTCAGTATAAGGAGGCGTCGTAATGGCAAGACAAACCAAACGTGGTGCGACACGCAAACCGGTACGTAAAGAGAAAAAAGTGATTGCTTGGCATTACTTTGCACGTCAAGGGGTGGTGGTGTTGGCATTTTTACTCCTAGTCGCAACGGTACTGATTCTTCGTCAAGGCAAAGTATTACCAATATTACATGTCACGGTCGAGGGTGAATTCAAGCATGTAGAAAAAGCACATCTAGTCGAGGTCGTGAAGCCATTTACCCGGGGCAGCTTTCTCAGTATTGATGTCGACAAAATCAGTGAAGCGGGTGAAAGCCTGGCATGGATAAAACAAGTGCAAGTTCGTCGTGTGTGGCCTGACAGTTTACATCTCACTGTAGAAGAACAAACACCGGTCGCACGCTGGAACAAACAAGCTTATGTCAATGATGAAGGGGAATTATTCCCAGCTTCTAAATACGCTTCCTCAGCGAAAATGGCCGTGTTAAAAGGGCCTGAAAACAGTCAGGAAGTGATGGTAAGTCGTTACCTGAAAATGAATAAACAATTGCGGTCACAAGGTTTGGCAATTACTAAGTTAGAAATGAATAAAAGAAGAGCTTGGAACATGACATTGAGTAATAACATGAAAGTGGTCTTAGGCAGAGCCAACAGTAAAACGCGTTTTGAACGTTTTTTGCGTATTTACCCAAGCAGACTCAAACAATATCAACCACATATTGCTGAATTGGATATGCGTTATCCCAATGGATTATCAGTCATTTGGAAACAAGGGCAACAACCAGATTTTAACGGAACAGTATGATGACAAAGAAAAGCGATAAAGATTTGATTGTAGGCCTGGATATAGGCACCTCTAAGGTAGTGGCGATTGTCGCAGCCCCTATTTCAGATGCTGGACCCAGCGATAATAAACTCGAGATTATTGGTATCGGCACGCACCCAGCGCGAGGGATGAAAAAGGGGGTAGTCGTTAATATTGAATCGACAGTGCAATCTATCCAGCGTGCGGTAGAAGAAGCCGAGCTGATGGCAGGCTGCCAGATTCATTCTGTCTATGCTGGTATTGCAGGGAGTCACATCCGTAGTTTGAATTCACACGGCACGGTAGCGATTAGAGATAAAGAAGTGACGCAAGGTGACGTCGAACGGGTGCTAGATGCCGCTAAAGCCGTCCATTTTCCAGGCGATCAACAATTACTGCATGTGATGCCACAAGAATACATTATCGATAACCAAGAAGGTATTCGTGAGCCTATCGGGATGTCGGGTGTTCGCCTTGAAGCCAAGGTTCACCTAATCACCGGTGCTGTCAGTGCCGCACAAAATATTAGTAAATGTATTGAGCGTTGTGGTTTATCGGTTGATGGCATTATTTTAGAGCAAATGGCATCGAGTTACTCCGTGCTAGAACAAGATGAGAAAGAGTTGGGTGTGTGCTTGGTGGATATCGGTGGCGGCACGACCGATATTGCCGTTTATATCGATGGTGCGATCCGTCATACGGCAGTGATTCCTATTGCTGGCGATCAAGTAACCAATGACATCGCGGTAGCATTAAGAACACCGACGCAATATGCCGAAGAAATCAAAATGAAATATGCCTGTGCCTTAACGCAATTAGCGCGTGAAGATGAAACGATTGAAGTGCCGAGTGTGGGTGACCGACCACCACGCCAATTGGCGAGACAAACACTAGCCGAAGTCGTTGAACCCCGCTATGAAGAGTTGTTGATATTGGTTCAAGCCGAATTACGACGCAGTGGTTTTGAAGAGTTATTGGCAGCAGGAGTGGTATTAACTGGAGGCAGTTCCAAAATGGAGGGCGTCATCGAATTGGCTGAAGAGGTCTTTCATTTACCTGTACGTCTAGGACTACCCCAGCATGTGGGTGGCTTAGTCGAAGCGGTACGAAATCCAATACATGCGACCGGCGTGGGGTTACTGCTCTTTGGTAATCAGGTGGAGACGACAGGTAAGCCTGAGACGAAGTCAGGTAGTGGTTTTAAAGAGATGTTAACGCGCATGAAGAGTTGGTTTCAAGGCAACTTTTAAACACAAATTTTTAAGTAAGATACGGATTAACTGAAGCATAAATACTGGGGAGAATAAAGATGACATTTGAATTGATTGATACATATACACAAAACGCGGTAATTAAAGTAATTGGCGTCGGCGGTGGTGGCGGTAACGCATTGGAACATATGGTATCGAACCAAATTGAAGGTGTTGATTTCATTTGTGCCAATACCGATGCGCAAGCATTACGTAAAAGTTCGGCAACGACCCAGTTACAACTGGGAACAGATATTACAAAAGGTCTTGGTGCCGGTGCTAACCCAGATATCGGTCGTCAAGCGGCATTAGAGGATAGAGAAAGAATAACCGAAGTCATTTCAGGTGCAGATATGGTTTTTATCACTGCCGGCATGGGCGGCGGTACCGGTACGGGTGCAGCACCAGTGGTAGCTCAAGTCGCTAAAGAAATGGGGATTCTGACGGTTGCCGTCGTCACCAAGCCTTTCCCTTTTGAAGGGGGTAAACGTTTAAAAGTCGCGAATAATGGTTTAGATGAATTAAGCCAACACGTGGATTCCTTGATTACAATCCCGAACGAAAAATTATTAGCGGTATTGGGTAAAGAAATGAGCTTATTGAATGCCTTTAAAGCAGCTAATGATGTGTTGCTAGGGGCTGTACAGGGCATTGCCGAGCTCATCACACGTGAAGGTATGATCAATGTGGATTTTGCAGACGTTCGTACGGTGATGTCTGAAATGGGAATGGCGATGATGGGAACAGGTCAAGCCACTGGTGAAAACAGAGCCGTCGAAGCGGCGCGCCTTGCTGTGTCTAGTCCATTGTTAGAAGATGTTGACCTTGCCGGTGCACGTGGTGTGTTGGTTAATATCACCGCTGGCTTGGATATGACAATTGGTGAATTCGAGGATGTGGGTAATACCGTGAAAGAGTTTGCTTCTGATGATGCCACAGTCGTAGTCGGTACGGTTATTGATCCGGAAATGACGGATGAACTCCGTGTGACCGTTGTCGCAACGGGGCTAGGTGCGCAAAGAGTTGCAAAAGTGGCTCTACCTTCCGAGGTTGAAGCGCCACAAATTGAAATCGTCAAAAAATCAGTCGATATTGATTATGATAAACCCACTGTTCAACGTAACAAAGAGCAAGCACAACAAAAACAAGTGGCAAATAGTGATATCAATATGGACTATTTAGATATCCCTGCATTTCTACGTCGGCAAGCGGACTAAAGGTGCAATTAAAGCGATCATTGGTAAAGATGACAGTTATGTTACAATGCGTTGATAATTAGGTCTGGAGGAATGAGCAGCGTGATAAAGCAACGAACATTGAAAAATGTGATTCGTGCAACGGGTGTAGGTTTACACAGTGGTGACACTGTTTATCTAACCTTGCGTCCTGCCGCTCCGAATACGGGCATTATTTTTCGACGCGTTGATCTTGACCCAGTGGTTGAGATAAGTGCTAAAGCCTGCAATGTAGGTGAAACGGCGTTATCAACGACATTGATAGAGCATGGCGAAAAAGTGTCGACGGTAGAACATCTATTATCCGCGTTCGCGGGGCTCGGGATTGATAATGCCTATATCGATCTGAACGCCGCTGAAGTGCCCATTATGGATGGTAGTGCTGGTCCCTTTGTTTTTCTGGTTCAGTCTGCGGGTATTGAAGAACAGGCTGTTGCAAAACAATTTATTCGTATCAAAAAGCCAGTTATCTTAGAAGATGGTGATAAATGGGCAAAATTTGAACCTTTTGAAGGCTTTAAAGTTAGCTTTACCATTGATTTCCAGCACCCAGCATTTACTGGACGATCGCAGCAAGTAGAAGTCGATTTCTCGTCAACCTCTTTTGTACGTGAGGTCAGTCGTGCTAGAACGTTTGGCTTTATGAAAGATATTGAAAAGCTGCGTGAAAACAACCTAGCGCTAGGCGGCAGTATGGACAATGCAATTGTTGTTGATGACTATCGTGTTGTCAATGAAGATGGCCTACGTTATGAAGATGAGTTCGTTCGCCATAAAGTGCTAGATGCTATTGGTGATCTTTATTTGCTTGGGTATAGCCTGATAGGGGCGTTTAGCGGCTATAAATCTGGCCATGAAGTGAATAATAAATTACTACGGAAACTGTTGGCACAAGAAGATGCTTGGGAATTAGTCAGTTTTGAAGATGATGAAAAGGCGCCTATTGTCTTTAGTCGTCCTGCCGCCTCCATTGTCGGTTAAGATTGTCGCATAGCGAGTTTTTGTAAGGCGCTTTTTAACGGGCCGTCATCCATATCGTCAGCGGTTTGTTGCAATGCCGCTGCTGCCGACTTAGGTAAAGAGATTGGATTTGAGGGCGGGGTCTCAAAAGGCGTGTAACGCGGCCTAACTTTGACTTCAATCTTGTTGATTTCAATATTCAGTTCATGAGATAGTGTCCTGCAAAGTACAGGCGCTTGAAAGCGAATCAAACTATTGTAAGATGCGTTATCGGTATGAATAATCAAGGTTTTGCCATTAATATTGGCCAATTTACAGTGCGCTGAAAACTGTGCGGGCAGACTTTGTTGGAAGACATGATTAAGGCGATCTAGCAGTTGTGTACGTTGGGTTATCTTAGATAAAGCAGAATGATTCTGGCAAATGCTATTAATGTGTTTAGGTTGTTGACGCATGATTAAGCTTCAATCGAAAGAGGGTAAGAATGCAGGTTATCATTATCTCGCCAAAAAATACGACACATCAACACTGGCATGTGTCCCCAACAGTGTTACGATCGATGATCGTTATCGCGTTAACACTTGCCTTCTCTATGTCTTACTCTATTTATCACCTCTTCGCTCAACAGTCCCTTCCTCAAACCATGACTGAAACAGTCGCGCCAATTGCGGTCGACGTAGAAGGTGCAGAACAAGCTCAGCGTGAAGCTTATTACGCTAAGCGGATTGGTATATTACAAGCTGAAGCAATTCGCCTAAAAGCACTGACATCGAAATTGGCAAACATGAGCGGTCTAAACATAACAGCTGCTGAGCTCGATAGGGCTCCGGGGCAAGGTGGCCTCGACTTACAAGAAGGCGAAGTAGTCACGCCGGATGATTTTGATAGCTATTTTTTTGAGTTGGAAACACATTTTGACGCACAGTCTGCGGAGTTGGCCCACCTACAAGATTATCTCATCACCAGGGATAATATTAAATCGGCTATTCCAAGCGGTAGGCCAATAAAGCAAGGTTGGATTTCCTCTTTTTATGGCAATCGACTTGATCCCTTTAATGGTAAAAAGACCTTTCATCATGGACTCGACTTTGCTGGTAAAGCAGGTAGCGAAGTGGTGGCGGTGGCCGATGGTATTGTCAGTTGGCATGGGGCGCGTGGCGGCTATGGTGAAATGATCGAGATAGATCATGGTAATGGGTATCAAACACGTTATGCACACAATAAAAAATTGGTTGTCCAATTAGGTGAGAGAATCAAAAAAGGTCAAGCCATAGCCCTTATGGGTTCAACTGGCCGTTCAACGGGCCCACATGTCCATTTCGAAGTTTTGCGAGATGGGAAAACCGTCAATCCATACAATTTTGTGAAACAATAATGCTTGTAATTCTTAAGTTAGCCTCCATATCTGAAAATAGACTTTAGACCTCACACGGTCTACGCGCTATAATTACGCGTTTATATAAATCTAGTTTCCCGACATTTTTTCGGCTCAGTACAAGGTAGTAAAACGGTATGGTAAATAAGTTTTTCGGTAAGATCTTTGGTAGTCGAAATGATCGTGTACTTAAGAAGTTAAAAAAAGTCGTTGCGCAGATTCATGATTTTGAAGCGATAATTGAACAACTAGATGATACAAGCCTCGAAGCCAAAACTGCTGCTTTTCGGCAGCAGCTTGCCGAAGGCAAAACATTAGACGATATATTACCGGAAGCATTTGCTGTTGTGCGTGAGGCGGGAAAACGCGTACTCAATATGCGTCATTTCGATGTGCAGATGATAGGAGGTTATGTATTAAATGATGGCAAAATTGCTGAAATGCGTACAGGTGAGGGAAAAACCTTAGTCGCGACATTAGCTGTCTATTTGAACGCATTAGAAGGTGAAGGGGTTCACGTTGTTACCGTGAATGATTATTTAGCCCAGCGTGACGCGGCTTGGATGAGCCAGTTATACAGTTTTTTAGGGTTAACGACAGGCGTGATCATTGGCGGGTTATCATCCGATGAACGCCGTGAAGCCTATAATGCCGACATTACATACGGTACCAATAATGAGTTCGGTTTTGACTATCTACGCGATAATATGGCGTTCAGTATGGACGATAAAGTCCAGCGTAAACTCCATTTTGCGGTTATCGATGAAGTCGACTCTATTCTGATCGATGAAGCAAGAACACCGTTAATTATATCTGGCCCTGCGGAAGATAGCTCAGAACTGTACCAAAGAATGAACACATTGATTCCACACTTAAGCCAACAAATTGGTGAAGGGGATGAAATTGAAACACCAGGCGACTACACGCTTGATGAAAAAGCAAAACAAGTCCACTTCACGGAAGGCGGACATGAAAAGATTGAAAACCTATTAACAGAAGCAGGAATATTGGAAGAAGGCGCAAGTTTATACGACGCCGCTAATATTGGATTAATGCACCATGTGACAGCAGCATTACGTGCCCACGTGTTATTCCAACGTGATGTTGATTACATCGTACAAGATAATGAAGTCGTTATTGTTGATGAGTTTACCGGACGTACGATGGCTGGGCGCCGTTGGTCAGAAGGGCTACACCAAGCTGTTGAAGCGAAAGAAAACGTCACAATTCAAAACGAAAACCAAACCTTAGCCTCAATTACTTTCCAAAACTTTTTCCGATTGTACGAAAAGCTATCGGGAATGACGGGTACAGCGGATACGGAAGCGTTCGAATTACAATCAATTTATGGTCTTGAAGTGATTGTCATTCCGACACACCGAGAAATGCAACGGCTGGATGCGGCGGATCAAATTTATTTAACAACGAAAGAAAAATATGATGCCATTGTAGAAGATATCAAACAATGCATTGGGCGTAAGCAACCTGTATTAGTGGGTACGGCATCGATAGAAAGTTCTGAATATCTACATAGTTTATTAGAACAAGCCAAAGTACCGCATGAAGTATTGAATGCAAAATTCCACGAAAAAGAAGCTTATATCATCGCACAAGCAGGTCGTCCGGCTTCGGTGACTATCGCGACCAATATGGCGGGTCGTGGTACCGATATTGTCCTAGGAGGCAGTTTAGAAGCCGAACTCGCAGAATTAGGTGAAGAGGCGACAGAAGCAGATAAAGAGGCGATAAAACAGGCGTGGCAACGACGTCATGATGAAGTGTTAGAGGCGGGTGGTCTACATATTATCGGCTCCGAACGTCATGAATCTCGTCGAGTTGATAATCAATTACGTGGCCGATCAGGCCGTCAAGGGGATGCGGGATCAAGTCGTTTTTACTTGTCGCTTGAAGATAATTTGATGCGTATTTTTGCTTCAGAGCGCATGTCAGGTCTGATGCAGAAATTGGGAATGGAAGCGGGTGAAGCTATTGAACACCCGTGGGTGTCACGGGCGATTGAAAATGCCCAACGTAAAGTGGAAGGTCATAACTTTGACATCCGTAAACAAGTGCTTGAGTTTGATGACGTTGCTAATGACCAACGTAAAGTCGTCTATGAACAACGTAATGAGTTAATGGCGGCGAAAGATGTGTCTAGTACTATCGTGTCGATGCGTGGCACCGTTGTTAACGAGGTGATCAGTCAATATATCGCGCCTAATAGCATTGATGAGCAATGGAATATTGAAGGGCTAAACCAAGCTTTAAAAGACGACTTTGGTTTGGATGTCGATATCGCCACGTGGTTGCAAGAAGATGATGATTTACACGAAGAAACATTACGCGAGCGAATCGTAACAGAAGTTCAAAACCAAGCGGATGCGAAAGAAGCCATGACGGGGCCAGAGTTAATGCGTCATTTTGAAAAAGCGATTACCTTACAAACATTAGACTCGCAATGGAAAGAGCATTTAGCCCAAATGGATTATTTACGGCAAGGCATTAACTTGCGTGGCTATGCCCAAAAAGATCCCAAACAAGAGTACAAACGTGAGGCATTTACAATGTTTACTGCGATGTTGGATCGTATCAAGCATGATGTCGTGTCGCTAATTTCACGGGTAGAATTACGGGCACAAGAAGATGTCGAAGCGGTCGAAGAACAACGTCGTCAAACCGGTGATATGCAGATGCAACATGACCAAGTGGATGGTATGACGGGTGAAAGGGAATCAACGGAAAAGCCAGATATCGAGCAGCAGTCACATCCGGTAACCAGAGACGGGCGAAAAGTAGGCCGTAACGAATCCTGTCCTTGTGGCTCGGGTAAAAAATATAAACATTGTTGTGGAGCATTGAATTAATGGCAGTGAACTTATCTGCACCGCAACAAGATGAAATACTCCAGATTGATGGGATCCGAGTTGCGACGGGATGTGCTGGAATCAAAAATAATGGCAGCACTGACCTTGTTTTAATCGAGATTTGTGAGGGCAGTACCGTTTCTGCTGTCTATACGCAAAATGCCTTTTGTGCTGCGCCCGTGACAGTTGCAAAACAGCATCACAAAGAAGGCACACCACGCTATTTACTGATTAACTCTGGCAATGCTAATGCCGGTACAGGGCAACAAGGATTACAGACCGCCATTGCGAGCTGTGAAGCCGTAGCCAATCAAGTTAATGTTGAGACGCATAGCGTACTGCCTTTTTCGACCGGTGTGATTGGGCAGCAACTACCTTTAGCAAAAATTCAAACCGCGATGGCCAATTTAGTCTCAGGTTTGGCGAGTGATAATTGGTTTGATGCTGCAAAAGGCATAATGACAACCGATACCATAGCCAAAGCGGTTTCAAAGCAGGTGATGCTAGGTGAACAGCGTGTGACGATCACGGGCATGGCAAAAGGGTCAGGTATGATTAGACCCGATATGGCAACGATGTTGTCTTATATCGCGACCGATGCGGCAGTGACACAACCCTTATTGGATATGATGCTTAGACAAGCCGTTGCGCACTCCTTTAACCGTATTTCGGTTGATGGTGATACCTCAACTAACGATGCCTGTATCTTGATTGCCACGGGGCAAGCCAAGAATGCCTTGCTGAGCGATATCAACATGCCAGAAGCGCAGACTCTGTATAAAGCGATTGCGGACATTAGCCAGTACTTAGCGCATGCGATTGTGCGCGATGGTGAAGGTGCGACCAAGTTTATTGCTGTGAAGGTGGAACAAGGCCGAGATAGTGCTGAGTGTCGACAAGTTGCCTATACCATTGCTCATTCGCCATTAGTCAAAACAGCTTTATTCGCTTCAGACCCTAATTGGGGCAGAATTCTTGCGGCGGTCGGCCGTAGTGGGCTTGAGAATTTTGACCTGACAAAAGTGGCGATTTACTTGGATGATATCTGTATTATCACTGCAGGTGAGCCAGCGGCAGATTACACAGAAGAGAAAGGTCAGCAAGTGATGAATAAAGATGAAATCACCATTAAAGTTGTATTAAATCGTGGTCAAGCTAGCGATACAATTTGGACTTGCGATTTTTCCTACGATTACGTCAAAATTAATGCGGAATATCGCAGCTAGTTAACTATCGTCTAATCACCCATGTCTGATACTAAGATAACGACGCTCAGTGCGTTCCTGCAACATAGCGGAGCAAATTACCGTGTGTTTGACATGGGGCGTCGAGTGGCCAAACTCAACCCAATGCAATTTGTTGATTTTGAAAACGCGCAACAACCGTATCCTTATCCAATGCAAAAAACGGCTTTATTTGGCGTGATTTTTTGGAATCCTGCCTTACCAGAAAAACATTATGTTTGGTTTTTAAAGTTCCCCTTAGACGAACAAGGTCTATTACTACAAGCAGCGCGCGATGAATTCTTAGTCATGCTATTGGATCGTGTGGGCGAATGTATGTTGGCAGCCTCTGATGGCAATGCAATTGAAGGGGCGTTAAAAGACAGCCCATATACCTTCATGCCTCGTGATGACAAGATGGCCGCATTTAATGCTAAGGCCAGTCAAAGTTTAGCGCGACCACCTTCTCGTTATTACCAAGATGCCTTGGCCTATTTCACTGGCCAACAAGATAATCAGGCCTGGCAGTCCTTGGCGCTACAAGGTGTAGCAGATGTTGCAATAAGGCTAGATGAGCACGGACAAACGCGCGCCATGCTCAAGAGGTTGCCGGAGCTTCCCGAGACACCCTTCTCGATATTGAGTAGTTTTTTAGAACATGCGGCACCTAGCACGGATATTGTCGAAGCCTTTGCCAGCAGTGTCGAAGTGGAGTTACAACAACCGCAACCGAATATTACGAAGTTATGTGCTTGTTTACGCGCGGTCTCTAACAGCCCAGCCCAAGGCTTGGTTGAACAGCTGCTTATGGACATACTGAATAATGAATGTAGCCGACATATCGAATTGCTGGCGACGATAGCGGGTAGACTATGGGCGTTATTGGAGCAGGATGCGATCTGTACTCTATTTGTAGAGCGACTGGCTGGCAATGATGCAGGTGCTTCGGGTTTTAACCAAGTGTTGGCTGATGTTATTTATATGCCGGGGTTACGAAGCCATATCATGGCGGCACTGCGTGCTCCGACTCGTAGCGCGACCTTAACAAAAAGAGTGGGTGAAATGTTCGGGCAAGCGATAACGTAAGCATCACGATGACGAGATAAATTTTAACCATTCTTGTTCCGCCATCATATCGTGGCTATCTTCAACTCGATCGATAAACACGATGCCATTCAAGTGATCTAACTCATGTTGAAACACTCGCGCTAAGAAACCAGTGTAATGCGCTTCAACGCGTTGCCCTGTACGTGTTGTGAACTGGACCTTAATGGCATGATTCCTTGGCACTATAGCGCGTATGCTAGGGACACTCAAACAGCCCTCCCAATCCTTGTCAATGTCGTCCGATGTCCAAAGAATTTCTGGGTTAATCATCACCGTAGGTTGCATTAAAGGTGCATAGGGATACCGAGCATTGGGTTTGGAGGACAGTATAAATAATCGCAGTGAATGATCGACTTGTGGCGCCGCAATCCCCATTCCGTTGACATCCTTGACAAACTGTAGCAGCTCATCAATAAACTGTTGCAGTTCAGTACTTTGAATATTATCAACAGGACGAGCGATCAGCCGTAACCGCGGGTGACCTAATTGCAGAAGCGTGAACCTTGTTGTTGTCATGTCCCTTTTACTCGTAAGCGCGGATTATCAGTACGAAACCAACCTGCAATACTGTAGCGATCGCGTTTAGCGGGTAAGACCTCATGTGGAAATTGTTCGCTTAAAAAGAATACCATATTGCCAAATTGTGGGCTGACAGTACACAATACTTCGTCACCAATGGGTTGATAAATTATTAGTTCACCGCCATCGTCATGCAGCCAATTCGAGTTTAAATAAAACACACTCGAAACAACGCGGTTAGAGCGGCCTCGAAACGCATCAAGGTGACGTTGATAGAAGCTACCTGTTTCATAATGGGCGAAATGGGCTTCAAAATCACGCAAACCCAAAAATAATTGTCGATTGAGCTGAACATGATACTGGGCCATAACATCGAGATAGCGTTGTTCTATCGGATGAAACTTAGTTAACCAGCGTGTTCTATCACGACGAATGCGTGAATTTAACTGTTTATCTTGCTGACGCCCGATACCGGCTTGTTTTAATGCATCGACAGGGAAGTTACTGACATGGTGGTACAGTTCTTCGGTCATCTCAGCAGGTAAAAAATCCGCAAAAACAATATACCCTTCATTGGCTAGCGCGTCATATAACTGTTGAGTTTGTTGATCCTCGACAATGTCAATTATCATTAACCGAAGAACCAATAAGCAATAGTGATAGCGGCTAAAATACCCGCTGCATCGGCAGCGAGTCCACAAGCAGCAGCATGACGAATATTGTTAATGCCGACCGAGCCAAAATATACGGCCAAAACATAAAACGTCGTTTCGGTGCTGCCTTGTACGATCGAGGCCAAACGCCCAGCGAAAGAATCTGCGCCATGCACTTGCATGGTATCGATCATCATAGCGCGCGCACCACTGCCACTAAAAGGTTTCATTAAGGCAGTCGGTAATGCATCAATAAAGCGATCATCCATATTCAATGATAAAATAAGACTTCGTAGACCGTTGGCCACTAAATCCAAGGCCCCGCTGGCGCGAAATACGCCAATAGCGACCAACATGGCAACCAAATAAGGAATGATCTTAATCGCGGTCTCAAAACCTTCTTTGGCCCCATCAATAAAGGCCTCATAGGCATTAACCCGTTTAAACATGGCGCCGGCAATGAATACCATAACCAATGAAAATAAAGTGACATTACTGATCATCGCCGATTGAGCGAGCATTTCAGTCTGAGGTAGGCTAGAAAAATAGCCCAATAAGCCAAACACTAAAGAAGAAAATCCGCCTAAATAAGCCAGAATAACCTTATCAAATAAGTTGATTTTCTGTACTGCGGCGACAGTCAGCAAACCAACAAATGTAGAGGCATAAGTGGCAATCAAGATAGGAATAAACACATCGGTGGGATTCGCTGCGCCCATTTGAGCACGGTAAGTAAAGATGGTGACCGGGAAGAGGGTGACCGCCGAGGTATTAATTACCAAAAATAAAATTTGGGCATTACTAGCGGCCTCTTTAAAAGGATTCAGTTTTTGCAGTTCCTGCATCGCCTTAATACCTAAGGGTGTGGCTGCATTATCCAAGCCCAAAGCATTTGCTGACATATTCATCACGATGGCACCCAATGCGGGGTGATTTTTAGGCACTTCAGGCATGAGTCTAATAAACAAGGGGCTTAGGCCTCTGGTTAATAGTTGAATAAAGCCACTGCGCTCGCCGATTTTCATAATACCCAACCATAAGGCCAATACGCCTGTGAGGCCTAATGCTATTTCAAAAGCGGTTTTCGATAAACTAAACATGGCCGTCATCAGCTGACCAAATATTTGTGTATCACCGAAGGCCATTAGCTTGATTAACGCGACCACAAAGGCGGCAGTAAAAAAGAAAATCCAGATTAGGTTCAACATCGCGCTATTTTACATGTTGCTATCAAATGAGAAAGAAATAGTTGATGCGCCAAAGCCAAAAGTTTTCAACTCAGTAACCTTGGCTTTAATGGGTTTTGTATTTTGAGGTGGTCAAATTCAGGAGAAATGCTGCAACGGGCATCGAAGGCAGCTTCAAATGACTAACACACGCTTGTTTTTGTATCTATTGTCGACTGGCTTTACGGATACTACCAACGCCTCGACCAAGTATAAAAAAACTCGTCAATGCAATCAGTCCTGAAATCAGTAAAACGACATGGGGTTCTCGACATCGACCGAATTCATGAAATAGCGAGAAATTACCTTGGCAGAATTCAGTTGCCAAGTTAGCGGCTGAAAAATACCACGCTAGTCCCCATAATGACGCAGGGAACAGAATCATTGCGATGATAATAAGAAAGAAGCCTTTTTTCATTTTTGTATTCCTACACTTTGGACTTAGGAGAAAGTATTTAATGGGTGAGTATTCATGATGGTTGTAACGCGCCTCTAATGTTGCTCGTCGTTAAAAATTAATGATCTGCTCTTGAACGGGCGTTGCATTATTTTGTTTGACGATATCGGCTACGGTATATTGTCCCAGATAATCCATATATTGGCGTTGTCCTGTGTACAAGATTTTTTTGAGTTCACAGCCAGAATTCAGCCGGCAAGGTTGGCTAGTGCAATCGATGGGTTTTAATGTGGCCTCCATTAATTCAGTGATCGAGCGTAAATTAATGTCCTGAACTGGCTTCCCGAGTTTGATACCACCTTGTTTTCCACGAATGGACTGGATAAAGCCAGCATTGGCCAATTTTTGCACAATTTTCATCATATGATTACGTGAGATATCAAAATACTCAGCAATTTCTTGAATAGTTGCCAATGTGTCTGTTGGCTGCATCGCTAAGTAAATCAGCACTCTAAACGCATAATCAGTATGTTTCGTAAGTTGCATGATGTGAAATCTATTAATGTAAATTACATACTATTTTATCAGATATCGAGAAATAGAAGCTAACCCTGTGGCGTGAGTATTAGTAAGTCCTAGCATTGAAGATGTGTTCATGCCAGTACTAACATGTTTAATTAGACTCATTTGTTTGTTGCGCGCAAAAAGTACCAATAGCAGAATCTTCCGTGCCATGTCGTCAGCACATAGCGCTGTGGTCATTTTAACAAGGGTTAAAATGGCGGTGGTGAAGTGGATATTACTGTCACCGCCGTGAGTTCATATTTACGAATAAGCACATTTATTGTATGCTTATTACCTGAATTGAAAGTAACTGCGGTGAAAAAATGACAGAACAAAAAGATCCTAGCATGTTGTATATCGTTTGGAGTGTATTGGTTGCCTTTTTCGGTGTTTCTAATAAAGCGAATTATGATCGCGACCGTGCGTATGTTGAAAAAGTAGGGTTTAGACCTTATATGATTGCTGGGCTGATTTTGACACTGTTATTTATTTTGTCGGTGGCAGGAGTAGTCTCAATCGTTTTAGACAGTGCTAGTATCTAAATACACCGGATGAAAACTATAAAAAAAGCCCCCTGAATAAGGGGGCTTTTTTTATTAATTGGCTTTTTTGGCTTGACGGCGTTGGCTCGGTCGTCTGGCTTTGTCACGTGCTCGCGTACGGGGTTTCCCAGAACGTTTTGGTTTACGTTGACTATCATTATTGTCGCTGCGCTCACGCGGTTCGCTTGCATTCATATTCATCAAGCTGATTTGCAACTGTTTATTACAGACCCAGACCTTACGTAGCTGCTGGAATAAATCTTTTGGCATGCCTTGTGGCAAATCGATAGTACTGTAATCATCCTGCAAACTGATACGGCCAATATCTTTACTATCAATACCGGCTTCATTAGCAATCGCGCCGACTAGGTTTTTGACTTCAACACCATGATCACGGCCAACTTCAACGCGATAAGTTTGCATACCCGCTTCAGCTTCACGAATGGCAGAGCCAATGGTACGACGAGGTGATTGTCGCTCACCACGATTGGTCTGTTGGCCATCACTCGCTTCACGATCGCGGCGTGCAGGACGGGGCTCTACATGTTTAACCGGTTTGAGTGGGCGGGTTTTTTGAACCAAGTAGGCTAAAGCTGCTGCCACTTCTAGTGGATCGGCTTCATGTTCTTGCTGATAGTCATTGATCACGGTTTGGAAATAGGCCAAATCTTGTGATTCTATGGTCTCACTGAGTTGTTGATTAAATTGCATGACTCGTCGGTCGGCTATATCTTCAGAGCTTGGCAATTGCATTTTAGTAATGGTTTGACGCGTTGCTTTTTCTATTGCAAATAGCATGCGTTTTTCACGGGGG
>JAIBDY010000050.1 GCA_024685995.1 Piscirickettsiaceae bacterium
AATCATTGCAAAGGCATAATGGTATAAATAACCAGACTGCACTTGTCGCGTTATCTTCGAAACTAGGCCCACCGTTTTCGCTGCACCGTTGACGACTGCGCCATCGATCAAAGTTTGATCACCTGCTTTCCAGAGCACACGCCCGATCACCCTGGCGCCACCCGCAAATACAATTTCATTAAAGCGATCAAAGCCATATTTATTTTCCATCACGCGATATAACCAATTAAATCGCTTATGTAACTGTGCTGGGATATCGGGTCGAACCATATACAAATAATATGCCGTCGCCACACCCGCCATGGCCAACCAGAAAGGCAACGCCATCACGCCATGTAGCATAAAGCCCCATACGCCATGATAGTCTGCTGCATGGTGCCCTAAGACATCATGTTGGTCTAATACATAAATGGCATCATCAAAGAAGTCACCAAAAACCATCTGTCCGATCAATAATCCTGCAATGACTGAAGGAATGGCCAATAAAATCAAAGGCAGCGTCACCACAGATGGCGATTCATGCGGCGCATGGCCACCATGACTATCGAAGCGTTCTTCGCCGTGGAATACTAAGAAAAACAACCTAAAACTATAGAGCGCTGTAATAAACACACCCGAAACCACCGCAAAATAGGCAAAATCGCTACCTGCAATCGTTGAGGCATGTACCGCTTCGATAATGGCATCTTTCGAGAAAAACCCAGCAAAACCAGGAAAGCCGATCAAGGCCAACGACCCTATCAAACCCGTCCAGTATGTAATCGGCATATATTTTTTCAAACCACCCATTTTACGAATATCTTGCTCATGGTGCAGCGCCATAATCACCGACCCTGCGCCCAAGAACAATAAGGCCTTAAAGAATGCATGCGTCATCAAATGAAAGATTCCCGCTGCGTAAGCCGAGGCGCCGAGGGCTACCGTCATATAACCCAATTGAGACAATGTTGAATACGCAATAACACGTTTAATATCATTCTGAATTAAGCCAAGGAAACCCATAAATAATGCGGTAATCGCACCAATCACCATCACAAATGACAGAGCAGTTTCTGACAACTCGAACATGGGTGACATTCTAGCCACCATGAATATACCGGCGGTGACCATTGTTGCAGCATGAATCAATGCCGAAATCGGTGTGGGGCCTTCCATTGAGTCAGGTAGCCATACATGTAATGGTACTTGTGCTGATTTACCCATCGCACCAATGAATAATAAAATACAGGTCACCGTCATCACAGACCATTCCGCACCGGGAAATAAACTCATCGATTGACCTGCCATAGCTGGCGCTTGTGCAAATACTTCAAGGTAATCAAGGCTGCCGGCATACATCAACACTGCGGCAATACCGAGTAAAAACCCAAAATCCCCGACCCTATTAACTAAGAATGCTTTCAAATTAGCATAAATCGCTGTCGGTTTTTTGTACCAAAACCCAATCAACAAGTACGATACTAATCCCACCGCTTCCCAACCAAAAAATAATTGCATGAAGTTATTGGCCATCACCAACATCAACATCGAAAACGTAAACAATGAAATATAACTAAAGAAACGACTATAGCCGTCATCGCCTCTCATATAGCCAATTGTATAGATATGCACCATCAAAGAGACAAACGTCACCACGACCAACATCATTGCCGTTAATGAATCGACCATAAAGCCAACTTCAATACTCAACGATCCGGCTTGCAACCATTGGTAAACACGGGCGTTGTAGCTCGCCCCATCAAATATAACAAGTTTAAAGACCCAAACAGATAAGACAAAAGCAATAGCAACGCCAATAATTGTCACGGTGTGAGAAGCCGTTTCGCCTATTTTCTTTCCAAATAGACCCGCTATGATGCTACCCATTAACGGTGCCAACGCGAGGGTCAGGAGTAGGTTTTCGTTCAGTAAATCCATGCCTACCCTTTCAACTTATCAAGTTCGCTGACATTAATCGTATTCAAGTTACGGAATAACACCACTAAAATAGCCAAGCCTATCGCCGCTTCTGCCGCTGCTACCGTCAGAATAAAGAAGACAAATATCTGTCCAGCCACATCGCCCGAAAAATGCGAAAACGCAACAAAATTCAGATTCACGGCCAGTAGCATCAACTCTATGCACATCAACAGGATAATGATGTTTTTACGGTTAATAAAAATACCCAATACTGACAAACTAAATAGCAAGGCGCCCAATATTAAGAAGTCAGACAATGCAACCATCATTCAAGCTCCTTTTTCACAGCATCCATTTTCACTATCCGCACTCGATCTTCCGGACGCACTTTGATTTGCTCTGACACAACTTGCGCTTTGCGATTTTTATTGTCACGTAAGGTCAAGGTAATGGCCGCCACAATTGCCACGGTTAATATCACCGAAGCAATTTCAAAAGGGTAAACATAGGTTGTGTATAACAACAAACCAATTGCTTTAGTATTACTATAATCATCCGGTTGTGGTGCGGGTGCGGGTACCATATCCAACCCAAAATGGGCCGCGCCTAGGACGGCCAACATTTCAATTGTAATCAGTGCCGCGACTAAAATACCGAGTGGCAGATATCGCGTAAACCCTTCTTGTATTGACGATAGGTTTATATCCAACATCATCACCACAAAGAGGAATAACACCATCACCGCGCCAACATAGACCAACACCAAGGTTAACGCCAAAAACTCGGCTTCTAATAACAGCCAAATCCCGGCACTGGTAAAGAAGGCCAGCACTAAGAATAAGGCTGCACGCACAGGGTTACGTACCGTAATAACCATAGTTGCTGCAAATATCAGCACAGCAGCGAAGCAATAAAAAATGATTTGTTCCATAACTAATATGCCTGCTATTACCGATACGGTGCATCTGCAGCACGATCTGCTGCAATTTCATCTTCGTATTTATCGCCCATGGCCAACAACTTCTGCTTGGTCATAATGTTTTCACCCCGCTCTTCAAAGTGATAATCAAATACGCGTGTTTCAACGATCGAATCAACTGGGCAGGATTCTTCACAAAACCCACAATAAATACATTTAAATAAATCAATATCGTATCGCGTTGTACGACGTGTTCCGTCATCACGAGGTTCCGTTTCAATCGTAATTGCTAAGGCAGGACACACTGCCTCGCAGAGCTTGCAACCGATACAACGTTCCTCACCATTTGGGTAGCGACGCAACGCATGTAAACCGCGAAAACGTGGTGACTGAGGTGTTTTTTCTTCTGGATATTGCACCGTTATTTTTTTAGCAAATAGATAACGTCCTGTCAGTTTCAAACCCAACAACAGTTCCCACAATAAAAAGCTTTTAAAAAAGTGACTCACTGAGCGCATCATAAGTTATCCACCTTTTCAGCTGGCACACTGGTTTCAATAATCGGCGCTATCATTTCAGTGACCGACACGACATCACTGGCTTCGGTGAACCAAGGCCCGATATCCATCACTTGCGCAGTTGAGACTACGACCAACCAGACTAAGGTAACCGGAATAAACACCTTCCAACCTAGGCGCATAATTTGATCGTAACGATAACGCGGAAACGTCGCTCTAAACCACAAATATAAGAATAAAAAGAATGAAGTTTTGAATAATAGCCACACTAAACCCGGTACCCACGAAAATGCAAACTCTAACACTGTGCCTTCAAATGGAGACAACCATCCACCCATAAATAAAACGGCTGCCAGCATCGAGATCAAAATCATATCGGCGTATTCTGCTAAGAAGAAAATCGCAAACGCCATCCCTGAGTACTCAACATGAAAACCCGCTACGATCTCAGATTCTCCTTCCGCGACATCGAAAGGCGCACGGTTTGTTTCCGCCACACCGGATAAAAAGTAAATCACAAATAGTGGAAATAACGGGATGAAATACCAGTTAAACATACTGCCTTGTTGACCCAGCACGATTTCACCTAAGTTTAGGCTTCCCGCAGCGACCAATACACCAACCAAAGCAAAGCCCATGGCGATTTCATAAGACACGACTTGAGCCGCAGACCGTAAGGCTCCCAAAAAGGCATAACGTGAATTAGAAGCCCAGCCAGCCACGATTACACCGTAGACACCCATTGAAGTGATGGCCAAGATATACAGTAAACCCGCATCAATATCAGCAAGTATCAGACCAACATCAAATGGCATCACGGCCCATGCAGCTAACGCAGGCCCAATCGCTAATACCGGCGCCACCACAAACAAATACATATTAGATTTTTTCGGTAGAATCACTTCTTTGAACAACAACTTCACTGCATCAGCAATCGGTTGTAACCAGCCGCGAGGACCAACTCTATTCGGGCCAATACGTAATTGAATATAGCCAATGACTTTACGCTCAGCATAAGTCAAATAGGCGACAGCAATCATTAATGGCATCACGATCAGCATGATTTTGAGTAAAATCGGCAATAAGGTATAAAAGATAAAATCTATCATCGGCTAATCACTCTGTCTGCTTGCTTCTATGTCAACAAACGAAAAGGCAGCCGCGAATCCTGCCATCTCTGGCACACCCGCAGGTAGATGCACACAACCATTAGCAATCGCTGCATCGATTTCAAATGCCATAGTTACCGTTTGCTTATCTTGCTTCACAATGACTGTCTCTACTGTAGAGACACCGTGCTTTTTGGCTTCCGTCAAATTCATCCTAGCAACCATAACCGATTGGTTTTCGACCGTTTGCGCTAATGCCATACTCCGTCTAACCACGCTATCTATTTGATACATTGGCACTTCT
The DNA here is from genome assembly GCA_024685995.1 of Piscirickettsiaceae bacterium. Taxonomy (GTDB): domain Bacteria; phylum Pseudomonadota; class Gammaproteobacteria; order Nitrosococcales; family Methylophagaceae. The sequence continues at coordinate 4,750 of JAIBDY010000050.1, forward strand.
GAAATGGCCTGTACTCCTGATGAAACAAGGCTAAGGCTATCTGGGCAATAGGCTGTCGGCACCGTTTTGAGCTTATTATTGGTATGACGTCGAACTTCATCGCTCACGTCTTGCGATGACACATAATCAAAACCCTCGAGATCAGCTAGATTCGCGAGTACGCGTAATATTTTCCAAGCGGGTCGACTTTCACCTTTTGCTGAAACCGCGCCGGCATAAGCTTGCCATTGACCATCAATACTAACGAATGTGCCTGATGACTCAGCAAAGGTAGCCATCGGTAGAATCACATCAGCATACGTTAGCATCGCATCGGTGACATAAGATGACATCGATACCACACAATCAGCTTGTTTTAATGCTGTCATCGCCGTATTAGGGTCAGCACAATCAAGCTCAGGCTCGACACCCAGTAACACATATGATTTTAGGTACGATTGCCAGCTTTGAGCAGCATTCAACGCATCCGCAGTCTGGGGCAACACACCTGTTAATAAAGACGCTTTTGAATTAGCGTTTGGCAACACCATTAATTGACTTGAAGCCAAGCGCGAAATCAATGCCGTTAATGCTTTTATTTTTGCAGCTTGAGGGTGACTATTTGCCAAGGCACCGACCATGATGATTGCTTGCTCTGCATTCGACAGTTGCATCGCAATTGTCTGATCTGCCGCCATTGGTACCACATCGGCTAATAATTGACGCCAGCTTGCGTCTTCATCATTAGCAAGTGACATCAAGGCTTTAGCAATCCCTGCAAGATGAGCCAACATCTCTTCAATATTAACGCTCAGTTGGGTACTGACTGGCATTAGCAGGTCGCTTGCGAAGAAATTAATATCATTCACTTCGGTACCTGTCATGGCCGCTTGTCGTAATCGATGCGCCAAAATAGGTTGCTCAGATCGAATATGGCACCCCACCAGTAAAACCGTATCTGATTGCTCAATTTGGCTCAACGGTAGGTCCTGATCATAGTCCACAGCGCGATCGGCAAAGTCTTGTTGGCGTAAACGATGATCAATATTCTCAACACCCAAGCCACGTAACATTTTTTGAAACAGATAAGACTCTTCCAACGAGGATGTCGGTGCTGCTAAACCAGCGACTTGTTCAGCACCTGAGGTTTTAATCACAGACTGGATACCTTCAACCGCCGCATTTAATGCAGTCTGCCAGTCGACGTTCTGCCATTGGCCATTTTGTTTTACCATCGGTGTCGTGGCACGTTGTTCATGTGCCAGACCTAAATAACTAAAACGATCGCGATCAGACAACCACGTTTCATTCAGTGATTCATTATCACGAGGAACAACACGCATCACTTCATCACGCCGCGTATGAAACTCAATATTGGAACCAACAGCATCATGGGGGGCGATCGAAGGATGTGCCGACAACTCCCATGCCCGCGCTTTATAACGGAAGGGTTTCGACGTCAACGCACCTACTGGGCAAAGATCGATAATATTCCCCGACAGTTCAGACGTTAAACTTTGTTCAATATAGGTACCAATCTCCATATGTTCGCCGCGACCCGTCGCACCTAACTCTTTAATACCCGCGATTTCTTGACCAAACCGCACGCAGCGAGTGCAATGAATGCACCGTGTCATATCAGTTTTAACTAAAGCGCCGATATCTTTGTCTTTAACGACACGCTTGTCTTCACTAAAACGGCCAATACCTGCACCATACCCCATGGACAAATCTTGCAATTCGCACTCACCACCCTGATCACAGATTGGACAATCCAAGGGATGATTAATGAGTAAAAACTCCATGACCCCACGTTGTGCTGCTTTTGCCGTCGCTGAGTCAGTAAAGACCTTCATGCCTTCTGTCACAGGTGTCGCACAAGCGGGTAACGCCTTATTGGACTTATCCACTTCAACCAGACACATACGGCAGTTAGCCGCAATGGATAGTTTTTTGTGGTAACAAAAACGGGGAATATCGATACCGGCTTCATCAGCAGCCTGAATAATCATCTTGGTCGGATCCACTTTCAGTGGAATACCGTCGATTTCAATATTGATCATAACGCTAACTGACCTTTGCTCGATTTGCTCGACCAAACCATGCAGCATTGGTGGTCAATATGATACTGAAACTCTGCTTCAAAATGCTTAATGAAGCTAATTACTGGTGCCGCTGCTGCTTCACCCAAGGCACAAATCGTATTACCACTAATATTATTCGCCACGGCCAATAAACGGTCTAGATCAGCTTGAGTGCCTTGTCCATGCTCAATGCGCTTAACAACGCGATATAGCCAACCTGTGCCTTCACGACAAGGTGTACATTGACCACAAGATTCTTCGTAATAAAATTCAGCAATGCGTTCTAATGCTTTGACCATGCACGTTGTGTCATCCATCACGATCACCGAGCCAGCTCCTAACATAGACCCTATTTTGCTCATGCCATCATAACTCATCACAGCATCCATCATGACATCGCCAGGCACGACTGGTGTCGAGCTGCCTCCTGGAATCACCGCTTTCAGCTGTCGGCCATCTCGAAGTCCACCGGCGAGTTCTAATAATTCTGAAAATGGCATTCCCATTGGTACTTCATAGTTACCAGGCTTTTTCACATGACCCGACACACTGAATATCTTACTACCACCATTATTGGGTACGCCTATGTCATGGAACCATTGACCACCGTGTTGCAGAATCACAGGCACCGACGCTAAGGTTTCGGTATTATTAATCGTTGTCGGTTTACCATATAAACCAAAGCCAGCTGGAAATGGGGGCTTGTAACGAGGTTGCCCTTTTTTTCCTTCGATAGATTCCAATAATGCCGTTTCTTCACCGCATATATAGGCACCGGCACCCGGTTGAGTATGCAATTCAAAGTTGATACCTGAACCTAAAATATTATCGCCAAGATACCCCGCTTCTCTGGCTTCAATTAATGCGGCCTCAAAACGAGTTATCGGTTCGACAAACTCACCTCGTATGTAGTTGTAGCCCGTTTCAGCACCAATCGCGTAGCCCGCGATAATCATCCCTTCAATCAACTGATGTGGATTGTAACGCATAATATCGCGATCTTTACAGGTACCTGGCTCACCTTCATCAGAATTACAAACAATATACTTATCACCCGGGACTTTTCTTGGCATGAAACTCCATTTCAGTCCCGTTGGAAATCCTGCGCCACCACGACCGCGTAGGTTCGATTTTTTAATCTCTTCAATAATACTTTCTGGTGATGTTTTTTCGCTTAAGATTTTCTCTAAGACTTGATAACCACCAACGCGACGGTAGGACTCGAGCGTCCATGGCTGTTCAAACTCGAGCGTTCTAAAACAAACTTGATTCAAAGCCATTACGAAAGACCATCCAATAAAGTATCAATTTTTTCAATCGTCAGGTTTTCATGATAATCACGATTTAACTGCAACATCGGCGCACCACAACACGCACCTAGGCATTCAACCTCTTTTAAAGTCACTAAGCCATCGTCTGTTGTCTCGCCAAAAGCCACACCCAGACGTTGCTTCAAATGGGCCACAATATCTTCTGAACCACATAGTTGGCACGAAATATTAGTACAGACACTGATCTTGTTTTTACCCACAGGCGAAAGTTCATACATGCTATAAAATGTCGCCACTTCATAAACACTAATTGAAGGCATATCGAGATACACCGCCAACGCATTCATTACCGCTTTCGAAAGCCAGCCATCATGGGCATCTTGTAAAATATGCAAAGCCGGAATCACGGCCGATTGCGCTTGGCCAGTAGGATATTTAGCAACCCAGACATCAATCTGATGTCGTACCGCTTCATTGAATAAAGCTTGTTTTGCTCCTTCTAACTGCAATTCGCTCATCGATCTATCTCACCAAATACAATGTCCATCGTACCAATGACTGCTACCACATCCGCTAACATATGCCCTTTTACCATTTCATTCATCGCTGCTAAATGGGCAAAGCCTGGTGCCTTGATTTTCAAACGATAGGGCTTATTGGCACCATCCGAAATCATATACACGCCGAACTCACCTTTTGGATGTTCGACAGCCGTATAAACTTCACCTTCGGGTACACAATATCCTTCAGTAAATAACTTAAAATGATGTACTAGAGACTCCATGTCTTGTTTCATTTCAACACGACTTGGCGGCGCCACTTTTTTATCATCAGTAATCACTGGGCCAGGGTTTGCACGTAACCAATCAACACACTGCTTAATAATCCGGTTTGATTGGCGCATTTCTTCAACGCGGACTAGATAGCGATCATAACAATCCCCTTCTACACCGACAGGGATATCAAAATCTAGACGGTCGTAGACTTCATAAGGTTGTTTCTTACGGAGATCCCACTCAACACCTGAGCCTCGAAGCATTGGGCCACTAAAGCCCATTTGCAAAGCGCGTTCTGGAGATACAACGCCAATGCCTACCGTACGTTGTTTCCAAATTCTATTATCTGTCAGTAGGGTTTCATATTCATCAACACAACCCGGGAACCGCTGTGTAAAGTCATCAATAAAATCTAATAAACTACCTTCACGGTTTTGATTCTTTTGCTTAACTTCTTTTTCGCTATGCCATTTCGATGTTTTGTATTTTGCAATCGAGTCAGGTAAATCACGATACACGCCACCGGGGCGGTAATAGGTGGCATGCATACGAGCACCGGAGACCGCTTCATAACAATCCATCAAGTCTTCGCGCTCACGAAAGCAATACAAAAATATGGTCATGGCCCCGATATCTAGGCCATGCGTGCCTAACCACATCAAATGATTCAAAACCCGTGTAATCTCATCAAACATCACACGAATATATTGTGCACGCTCTGGAACTTGGACACCTAATAGCTTTTCAATTGCCATCACATAAGCATGCTCATTGGACAACATAGAAACATAATCAAGACGGTCCATATAACCAATACTTTGATTATAGGGTTTGGATTCGGCTAACTTCTCAGTACCACGATGTAATAAGCCAATATGCGGATCGGCACGTTGGATCACCTCACC